>JACKEB010000015.1:0-300000 GCA_020633205.1 Polyangiaceae bacterium | reverse complement strand
TGCGCATCCGCCGTCCCCGGCGCGTAGGCGCTACCCTGGCTGGCGGTCTCCTCACGAGCGCGACGCTGCTCGTTGGCGGCAGCGCGGAAGCGGACATCTTCAAGCACGTGGACAAGGACGGCACCATCTCCTTCTCCAACGTGCCAGGGAACAAGCAGGGCTCGCTTTACCTGAAAGAGAAGCCCAAGCTCAAGGTCCAACCGTTTTTCCCTAAGGATACGAGCCCGGAGCGCTACACGCGCTACGACGTGCACATCCGTCAAGCGGCGACGCTGTACCAAATCCCCGAGGCGCTGGTGCGCGCCGTGATCAAGGTGGAGAGCGATTTCGACCCCCGGGCGCTCTCGCCGGCGAACGCCCGCGGCCTGATGCAGATGATCCCGGAGACGGCGGAACGCATGATGGTCACGGACATCTTCGATCCGCGGCAGAATATCTTTGGTGGCGTGCGCTACCTGCGCATCCTCGCCAATACCTTCAACGGCAATCTCGAGCTGACCATCGCTGCCTACAACGCAGGCGAGAACGCGGTGATGCGCTACGGCGGGATCCCACCCTACGCAGAGACACAAGCCTACGTGGTCAAGGTGCTCGGCTACTACCGCCACTTCCGCGCGCTGGATCAGACCTACGGACAGAAGCGCTAGCCGCTTCTCCGCAAGGTTGGATGGGGACTCAGCTCGTTGTGCGCTTCTTGGCCTTCTTGGCCTTCTTCTCTACCGGCTTGTCTTTGACCGGTTTGCTGTAGTTCTTCAGCGCCTCGCTGAGTTCTTCGGTGACCATCTGCACGAGCTCTGGGGGCTCCACGACGCGGGCGCGGGCGCCCCACTCGAGCACCCAGGTGCGTACAGGGATCAGGTTGCCGACTTGCATCGTGAGTCGCACGCCGCCCCCTGATAGGAGCTGTAGCCGCTGACTCGGGTGCACGACGCGCATGCGTACGAACTGCGCTGCTTGGGCATCGAAGTCGATCACGACCTGCTGCTTGTCATCGCTGCGCCAGATGCCGAACTGGCCCTGAAAGTACTCATCGATGGAGAAGCCTTCGGGCAACTCGAAGCGATCCGTCGCCGACGCCTCGGTGTCCCGCATGCGGTCGAGCACGAACGTACGAACCTCGTTCTTTTCCGCATGGAGACCTACGGCGTAGATGCTGTCACGGTGCATCACGAGCGCATAAGGGTGAATCGTCACGCGCTCTTCAGACTTCTTGTCGCTCTGCCGGTACACCATCGACAGCGGGCGCAGGTCACTCACCGCCTGGAAGAGGTCATCGAGCTCTTCCGTCTTTTGCATGTAGTTCTTCGGCGCGTGCGGCAGATAGAGAAAGCGATCTTCGAGGCGAGCGTCGGCGAGTCCAGCGTTGGGACCGCGCCCAGGCCGCTGGGCGAAGTTCAACAGCTTGTTGATCGCCATGTCGATCTCATCGAACAGAGCCGACCCACGCAGCGGCTCGAACAGGCGGCGCGCCGCTAGCAGCGCGTAGGCCTGGGTGCGGCGGAGCTCAACCTTGCGTGGGATCTCCGAAGCACGAATACGCCACAGCTGGGCACCGCTGCGCGGCCGCGTCTTCTCGAAGTCGAAGTCCTTCTCCACTTCCTTGAGGTAACGGCGCATGGTGCGCACGGTGACCCCCAAGTGATCCGCCAGCTCGTACAGCGAGAGGCCCTTCGGATGCTTGGTGAGGATCTCTTGTAGCCGCTCGATGCGCCGATGTTGGGTAAAGCGACCCGATGGACGTCCCAGCTTCTTCACCACAGCCTCTTCACCACAGCCTCTTCACGACAGCCCCTTCACGACAGCCCCTTCACGACAGCCCCTTCACGACAGCTCGTTGGCCATGCAGCGGAACGTACTAGAAGCGTCCGCGATAGCCCAGGCTCAGACCACTGCCATCCAATGCAGGCCCGACGACTGGTCCTGTGACGAACGCTTGCTCCGGGTGTTTCCTCCCCCCCCAATCCACGAAGAACGCGGCAAGGACGAGGGTCGTCACCCCGACGACGCCGGTGGCTCCAATCAAAATGTTGGTGCGCGTCTCTTTTGCGTGTCCGTCATCCAGCAGCGCCTGTGCCTCGGCTTCGGGCAGCGTTGCCTCGCGTTCATCGAAGTCCTGAACCGCCGCCTGAGTGTCGAGACCGCTCCACAGTGTTAGACCACCGAGGACGGCAGTTAGCCCGACGCCGACATAGGCCCAAACCGGACTGAGACCATGTTGCTCGGGCTGTACGTCCTTGGGCGCGCTGTCCTGAGGGGCAGTCACTGCGCCGGATTGATCGACGGCGAGCCGGAAACGCTCCGATGGCGCGAGCTCGAGGTCGCGGGACACGACCTCCTTACCATCCACGGTAACGCTCACGTGGTACTTGCCAGGATTGACCCGAATCGTCGGTGCATCGCCTTTCGAAGATTGGTCCCCCACTTGGAGCTCGATGCTGCGTGAGCCTTTGTCAGATCCCAAGAACTCCACGCTGACACTCGCAACCAACCCCTGTGCTAGCTCGAGCTCGGTCTTCGCTCGCGACTTGAGTTCAGCCTCGGCGGCGGGATCCGCGAGCAGTTGCTCGAAGTGCTCCATTGCCTCGAGGGGCAAGTTCAGCTTCGCTTCCGCGAGGGCCAGGTTGAAGACCACGATCGGATGCTGCTGCACCTCGTACGCTTGGCGAAACTGCGCGAGCGCAGCGGGGTAGTCTTCCTTCTTGAAAGCCTCGACCCCTGCGTCGAAGGCGCGACGTCCGCACTCTCGGGGAGTTAGGTCGCACTCCTCCGCCCCCTGAGCCAACGCTGGCTGAGTCATCGCGGCGATGAGCAAGATGCTCAACCACGAAGCCGCATGGTTAGCTGTCGAGCGCGACGCAGGCACCGGCGCCAGCATAGCAGAGCCGTCCAGAACTCCAGCCGAAAGCAACCAGCGCCCTCGAGGCACGCGACGCTAGAACGGATTTTGGTCGATCACCTTGGACTTTGGCGCGCCTGTGGTGGCTGGCTTCGCTGCAGGCTTTCCATACCAACGCGGCTGCTTGCCGGACTTCGTGGGCGGTTCCTCGCTGGCTGCAGGCGCAGCGCTCGGTACTTCGTCCATGGGCGAAGGCGGTACTTCAGGGGGGAGCAAGCGCTGTTCCGTCAAGCGAAGCAGCACGCTGCGATCGCGATCGGGGACCACCAAGAGCTCCGTCGGTTCGTAGCCTTCTGCGGCGATTTTGACGCTGACGCTGCGCTCCGCACGTGGGAGGTGCGTAACCGCGGGGATACCCTCAACGCGCTGCCCGTCGATGCTCACCGAGGCTGGGACGGCGGGGGTCCAGGTCACCTCGACCGCCACGTTGCCCCCGGCAGCCGCAGCGTCTGGATTTTTCCTCATCGAAACGATGACGAAGATCGCGACCACCGCAGCAAGTGCCAAGCCGATCCAGTACTTCGAGCGACTGCGGGACGTGGTCGTCGAAACCTCTGGGGTGGCGTTGTCGAGACCTGAGTTCAGCTGAGTCGAGTCGCTGGGGAGCGTCGGATGTTGACCGACGCTCTCGACCACGGTTGCCTCCCGTAGCCTGGCCAGCGCGGCTTCTTGCTTTGCCCGCTCGTCGTTGAACGCTTCCGTGATCAGCTCGCCCAGGCGCTCCGCATGGTCCTTGGCGCCGCCCGCTGCCGCAAACGCATCGAGATCGCGCGCCAGCTCATTGGCGGAGGCGTGGCGTCGCTCGGGATCCAGGGAGAGCACGCGGAGCAGGATCGTCTCGAGCGCCACCGGGAAATCGGGGTTGATGCTCCGCGGCGTGGGGACCTCAGCGGAGATGACCTTGCGCAAGGTCTCCATCTCATCTTCCCCGCGGAACAGGCGGCGGCCCATGGCGAGCTCGTAGAGCGTGGCGCCGAGTGCGAACAAGTCCGAGCGGTGATCGTAGGGTTTGCCCAGCGCCTGCTCCGGCGCCATATAGCTGAACTTGCCCTTGATCTGCCCCATGGCAGTCTGAGCGAGACGACCGTCGGCCCGTGCGATGCCGAAGTCGACGACCTTGACCTGGCCGTCGTAGGTGACAATGACGTTCTGCGGACTCACGTCGCGATGGACGAGCCCAAGTCGTCGACCGGTTTCGTCACAGAGCTCGTGGGCATGGTGCAGACCGTCAGCCGCGCGCGCACCAATCCACGCTACGAGGTCGAGGGGAAGTGGTTCCGCTTTCTCGACGAAGCGTCGGTACACTTGGCTGAGCGGCTGGCCATGCAGGTACTCCATGGCCATGAAGAGCACGTCGTCTTCACGCGCGAGCTCGAAGACATGGACGACGTTGGGGTGTGCGAGACGCGAGGCGAGGTTCGCCTCATCGAGGAACATGTCGACGAACTCCTGTTCGTCGGCAAGGTGCTCGTGGATGATCTTCAGCGCGAGCAGCCGCTCGTAGTTGTGGGGGCCAGTGAGGCGCGCGAGATAGACGGATGCAGCACCACCTGCCGCGAGCCGCGCACCCACGTGATACTTGCCGAGCCGCGACCCTGCGAAGCGCGGCGCTCCGCGTCGCCTGGCCGCTTTCATGCCCTTCAGATCGGGCTGGTCTATGTTGGGGGGCGGTAGACTCATGACTCACGCTAGCGGTGGGTCGAACAAGGGCTGGTGAAGAACGTCAGCTTGCGGGAACGCGCGGGCTGACGTTGCACCCGAGCTTAAAGCTGAATCCATGGAGCAGACAACGCGAGTGGAACTGGACACTCAGGAGCGGTTTTCCCTGACCGCCCCAGCAAGTGAATCTGTGATTCGCTGAACAAATCAACACGGCGCTTCCTCGTCTCAAAGTAGCGCGAAGGTGCAAAGCTCCTGCGCCCACACCCTCAGGGGCGGGCGACTTTTGCAGGGAACTACGGAGAAAGGACACTAGACGATATCGGCGCTGGGTCAGACGACGTGGGCAAACCCAGGCGCTCATTTCAAGATGGAAAACCCGGTCGATTCAGTAGCCGAGCGACCCATAACGTTGCGGAATGCCAAACGTAGCCTCGTGAATTGCTTCGCTGGTCCAAACACAATTCAAGTGTGTTGGCTCTGGGTGCCGCGAGTTGCTCCGGTTTGATGCCCAAGGCAAACACACGTTCGGGGTGAATGCGCGGGATGAATGCACGGGGTGAATGCGCGGGGTGAATGCACCAAGCGCGTTGCGCTGACGCTGCGCGGCCTCAACAAACGTCGCCCAAGGCACTGACGCAGAGGTGGGCAGGCTCAGCTGAAACTATTAGGTGCGCCTCCGAGCACCAGCTCGCCTTTCTCGACGCAGCTCGAAAACTCACGGCGCTAACGCTGCGAATGAACCTGGGACAACTCGCAGCCAGAACCCAGGATGGCCGCCCACGCTTTCTGCCGGCGAGGGCAGCTACTGACGACGGCAGCTACTGACGACGGCAGCTACTGGCGAGGGCATCTACTGGCGAGGGCATCTACTGGCGAGGGCATCTACTGACGAGGGCATCTACTGACGAGGGCATCTACTGGCGAGATGCTCGGAGAGGCGAGACCACGAGTGTGGTTGCGGGTGCGAGGCGCACGGCGAGAAGTCAGCCAGAAGGCACTCTGAGAAATCAGCCAAGAGCCACTGCGAGAAGAGTCAGCCTGAGCGCACGGCGAGAAGTCAGCGTGAGGGCAGTGAGCCCGCCTGTCGCTTTTCCATAGCCGCGCGGGGATCGATTTGGGACCATGAGAAGGTTCTGTTGTGCCTGGAGTCAGGTACCGGAGCTTGCTTGGCTATGGTTTCAACACGCCTCCTCCTCAGTTTGGGCGCGCTGGTCGCTGGCGTTGCCTTCTCTTCCTCGGCTGCAGCACAAAACTGCTCGTCTCCGAACCCTGCGGATTGGCCCGCGGCAGCGCGGCCTTACTTCATGCTCGTCGTCGACACGTCGGGGAGCATGATCGCGTGCTCCGCGCCGGGTTTTGCCAACCAACACCCAAACTCGTGTGCATCGAACGCGCCCAGGAACAGCTGCAACATGGAGCCCACGCGCATCAACGATGCGAAGTGTGCGTTGCGCAACACCGTTCAGGCCTTCGCAGGGCAGGTGAACTTCGGCTTGGCAACCTTCTCCCGCACGCTCACCGGCTGCAACGGCGCTGCGTGTGTGGACAGCTGCACCACTGCGAGCGGCAGCAATTGCGCAGACGCGAACAACGGTGAATCGTACTTGGGCAATGGTTGTTCGCTGGGCGGCAGCAGTTGTGGTCCAACTGACATGGACTGCAACAGCGGAGCGGAGCCAGCCTCTCCCCCCAACCTCGCTGCGGGTTGGGACCTGGGCGGACGCGTCGTTGTACCCATGCTCCAAGATCCGAATCCGTGGGGAGCCAATACCCCCACGTCCAACGTGTCGGGGCTCTTAGCCTGGTTCGATGGCGTGTGCGACAACCGGGAGCTGTTCGCTGCGGGCAGCACACCGATCGCCGGGGCGCTTCAGACGGTCCATGAGTACTACCGCGGAGGTTACAACTCGGCGTGGGGTGGAAATAGCTGGTGTGCGAGCAGTGGCTTCGAGATGACCACCCCGCTCACTTCGCAGGACCCGTCCTGCCGTTCGCTCAACGTAATTCTGGTTACAGATGGTAGCGAGCAGTGCAGCGGTAACCCCGCCAACGCTGCCCGCGATCTGTTCAACACCGGGGCGACGGTTGGAGGCGCAACCGTGCCGATTCGCACCCACGTCATCGGCTTCGCTGGGGTGCCGGCTAGCGCGGTAGACCCGATTGCAGATCGCGGCGACGATGGGCTGCTCAACAATTCGAAGACAGCCTTGGTCGCCAGCAACGAGGTGGACCTCGCGCAAGCCTTCGCGACCATCATCTCCTCGGCAATCCGCCCGGAAAACTGCAACAACGTCGATGACAACTGCAACGGCTGCATCGACGAGGGCTACTTCCACTACTGCAACACCCGCACGGACTGCTGCACCGGCAGCCGCGCCAGCTGCCTCTCGCAGTACGCCACCTCCGTCGCCAACGGCACCCCCGACGTCACCAAGATCCCCTGCGTGACCTCAGCGCAGTCGGCTAACCCAACCCTCGGCCTCTGCCCCAACGCCGGTGAGCAGTGCAACGGCGCCGACGACAACTGCGACGGCCAGACCGACGAGGGCTTCGGCGACCCCGTCTGCTGCCCGATGCCTGAGACCTGCAACGGCGTCGACGACAACTGCGACGGCATCGTCGACAACGCCTCTGGCTCTTCGGCGCCCTTCTCCCTGCCAGGCTGCTCCCAGTGTGTTCCCTCAGCCGAGATCTGTGACGGCTGTGACAACGACTGCGACGGACAGGTCGATGAAGGCATCGCTGCTATTCCCTGCGGATTCAGCCCGCCGGCTAACTGCGCCGGCGTCCGCTCATGCCCCGCGGGTGGCACCGTCTCCACCCCCAACGGCTGTCTACCGGGACATCCTGCTCCAAGGCTCACCACCTGCTCCGCCGTCCCCGCGACGGAGATCTGCGACGGCCTCGACAACGACTGCGACAACCAGATCGACGAGGTCGCGCCCACCGCGTGTGACGTACCGGGTATGCCAGGCCTCAATTACGGCCCCAACTCCCAGTGCAAGCGTGGCACCAAGCCCTGCAACGGCACCTGCACCGGATACGTTGGGCCCAGCGCGGAGATCTGTGACGGCATCGACAACGACTGCGATGGCAGCGTCGATGAGGGCACGCTCCCCGGCGAAGGCAACGAGTGCGGCACCAACGCTGGTCAGTGCCAGAAGGGCCTGACCGACTGCGTGGGTGGTGTCCTCGTCTGCTCCGGCGGCAGCCCGCCCGCGCCCGAGGTCTGCAACGGCGTCGACGACGACTGCAACGGCATCACCGACGACGCGCCCCTCATGGATGCGCCCACCAACTCCGCCTGTTGGAATACCAGCCCCACCGGCTGCACCCCGCCGCCCAGCTGTCAGCATCAGGGCCTCGCCTGGTGTCCGCCTCCCGGCGCAACCTGCCAAGGCAACGGCACGCTCACCTCACCCTGTCAGACCGGCACACTCGTCTGTGACGGACTCAACGGATGGGCCTGCTCAGGGGGCACCGTGCCTTCCAGCGAGGTCTGCGACGGCGCCGACAACGACTGCAACGGGCAGTCCGACGACGCCCTCGGCTCACCGGTCGGAGATAGCTGCGGCATCGACACCGGGGAGTGCTCCAAGGGCCTCAACGTCTGCGACAACGGCACCCTCAAGTGCCAAGGCGGTCAAGGACCAGTCGCAGAAACCTGCGACGGCAAGGACAACGACTGCGACAACCAGATCGACAACGGCATTCCGCTCGGAAACGCCTGCAACGCCACCTACGACACCACTCTCTACCCAGGTAACCGCGACCAGGGTGAGTGCCGACCTGGTGTGCTCGCGTGCGACACCCAAGGCTCCGGCAACCTCATCTGCAACGGAGGCATCGGCCCGACCCCCGAAGTCTGCGATGGCAAGGACAACGACTGCGATGGCCAGGTCGATGAAGCAGGACCCGCGCCGGACGGCATCGACGGCACGACCGATCCCAACGACCCAACCCGCAAGATCGGTGACGCCTGTGGTGTCTCCGAAGGCGAGTGCTCACCGGGCAAGCTCGCCTGCGTCCAGGGCTCGGTGGTCTGCTCCGGTGGCGTCGGGCCGCAGCCTGAAACCTGCGACTGTCTAGACAACGACTGCGACGGACAGATCGACGAGGACGCGAGCCCCAACGAGCAAGCTCTGTGTAACCCTGGCAAGACCTGTGTCGAAGCTAGCGCGGGCAACTGCCAGTGCGCCGAGCCCTGCGGCTCGGGCGAATTCAAGTGCCCCACCGGCTCCGACTGCAAGAATGTCGACCGCTCTGGCACTGACACGTCCGCCGGGGACTTCTGTGTCTCGGATCCCTGCGGAGATTGCACCACCAAGACCACCTTCAACACCAATGGCTCGCTCGCCTGCGGACCCGAAGGCACGCCGACCATCGGCGGGCGCACCGTCCCCGTCTGTGAGTGCAAGGGACAAGCGGGATGCCAAGGCCCCTGCTACGGCATCGCCTGTCCCGACGGACAGCAGTGTGTTCCCTACGGAAGATTCGCTGGCGAGTGTCGACCCGACACCAACTGCAACTTCTTCGGATGCACCGGTGGGCTCGCCTGTCACAACGGCGCCTGTGTCGATGACCCGTGCGATCCCAATCCCTGTCAGCCGGGCGAAGTCTGCAAGCCCAACGGCACCTTCACTGACGCCACCTGCACCGGCTCCTGCGCTGAAGTCTCCTGCCCCGCAGGCGAAGTCTGCAAGGGAGGCACCTGTGAGCCCACCGGCTGTGGCACCGACTGCCCCGCAGGTCAGGTCTGCAAGGGAGATGCGGACACAGGCTTTGCATGCGCCGACAGCTCCTGCGTCAATCCATTCTGCGACGACGGAAGCACCTGCGATCCCATCGATGGCTCGTGTGGTGACGACCCCTGTGCCGGTGTGCTCTGTCCCACCGGTCAGGAGTGTCGCGAGGGGGACTGCTACACCGAGACCGCCGGTACTGGCGGAACCGGTGGTACCGGCGGAACCGCGGGCAACGGCGGAACTGGTGGCAACGGCGGAACCGCGGGCAGCGCCGGAGCCACAGGTGGCAACGCGGGCAATGCTGGCAACGCTGGAACCGCTGCGGAAGAGCCGAAGGGGATCTGGGGTCTGGCAACTGGCGGCGGCGGCTGTGCTTGCCGCACTCAACCCGGCGGTTCCCGTCAGGGTCTATGGCTCGGTCTGCTCCTCTTTGGGTTGGTGCGCCGCCGCCGTAGTCGCTCCCAATCGGCGCGCGCCTGAGCGTGGGCTCGTGAAGGCTGGTTCCGTTGTTCGCGGAACCAGCTTCAGCCCGCACCGACGCCGAGCGATCCTAAAGCCCCGCCCTCTGACCTTCAGTGACATGCGCCCGCGGTGACATGGGCTTCAGCTCAAGTCGATGACCGCGCGCTTTGAAGAGAATCGACGTGTGAGGATGAGAGCGAGTGCGCTTCGCTCCCACACACTGCCGGACGGCAACGAAGACCTGCCGGACGGCAACGAAGACCAGCCGGACGGCAACGAAGACCAGCTCAGCAGCGACGAGCCCGGCTCGAGTCAACCGCTGCTCCCAATCGCCGCCGATCACGCGCTCGGTTGAAGCGGCTCGGTTGAAGCGGCTCGGTTAAAGCGGCTCGGTTAAAGCGGCTCGGTTGAAGCGGCTCGAGTCGACGCGCGCTGCCTGAACTCACCGAGGCGAGCGAGCAAGGCCTGAAGCTTCCAAAGTTCTGGCCGTCTTGCGGTCTCGAGGTGGACGCCAACGACCCTTAGCCAGAAGAGTCGCAAACGCCACGCGCGGAAAGTGAAAACTCGCCTGGAATCCGAGGGAAGATTTTGGGATCCTCGTAAGGCTTGGCAGAGGACGGCTCGCGGGGGGCGCTACGGCGCTGCTGCTCGGAGTTCGTCCACGGATACGCGATGGGAGACGAAACGTGGGACACAACACTTCACGCTTAGGGCCGATGGCCCTCGCAGCGTTAGCCAGCTTGGGTGTGTTGGCTGGCTGGACATCGCAAGCCCAGGCTCAGAGCTGCAGCTCGACGAACCCGTCTGACTGGCCCGCTGCCTCGCGGCCCTACTTCATGCTGGCGGTGGACACATCGGGCTCCATGACTGCCTGCACCACGCCGCCCACGAACTACGATCAGGAGTGCAATAGAAACGCTGCGGGCTACCAGCTGAACTCCTGCGGTCAGAACCCGAGCCGCATGAACGACGCGAAGTGCGCGCTACGTCAGACCGTCCAGGCGTTCTCAGGTCAGGTGAACTTCGGTCTAGCCACATTCGCAACCGCAATTGGGAACTGCGGACCAACGGCGGGCGCGTGCAACAGCGACTGCGACCCGTTCACCGGCGGCACCTGCGGCGCGGACGACTACCAGTGTGACACCTTTTGTTTCCAGGAGGAAATCGACACTGCAGGCACCTGCGCGGGTTGTGGGCCGCGCCCAGGGAACTCGACGACCCGAGCCGGCGCCTTCATTCGCGTGCCGATGCAGACGGACGACTTTTGGAACAGTCCCCCTCAGGCGAGCAACACCAATGGCGTGCTCGCGTGGTTCGACGACAACTGCAACAACGGCATGGAGACCTACGCGTCGGGCTCGACGCCGCTCAACGGCATGCTGCGCGACATGCGGCGCTACTTCGCGAGTAGCTGGACGGCGCCCGACGGCAGTGTGACGTACAACACCCCTCTAGCTTCTCAGGACCGCGCGGGGACCGGCGTGAACGGCGGCACCTCTTGCCGCGACGTCAACGTCATCCTGATCACTGACGGTGACGAGACGTGTGACTCCCAAGCCAACGCCGTGAGTGCTGCGCAAGCGCTCTACGCCACCGGCGTCAGCGTGGGGGGCAAGACCTTCAAGATCCGCACCCACGTGATCAACTTCGCCGGCGGGACGCAGGCAAACACGGACGCGATCGCCGCTGCTGGCGGTACCACCGCGTCGCTGTTCGCCACGGACGAGACGACGCTCTCCGTCGCTTTGGCGACCATCATCTCCTCGGCAATCCGCCCGGAAAACTGCAACAACGTCGACGATAACTGCAACGGTTGCATCGACGAAGGGTACGCGCACTACTGCAACACGCGCACGGACTGCTGCACGGGCAGCCGCGCCACCTGCCTCTCGCAGTACGCCACCTCCGTCGCCAACGGCACCCCCGACGTCACCAAGATCCCCTGCGTGACCTCAGCGCAGTCGGCTAACCCGACCCTCGGCCTCTGCCCCAACGCCGGGGAGCAGTGCAACGGTGCCGACGACAACTGCGATGGACAGACTGACGAGGGCTTCGGCGATCCCGTCTGCTGTCCGATGCCTGAGACCTGCAACGGCGTCGACGACAACTGCGACGGCATCGTCGACAACGCCTCCGGCTCTTCAGCCCCCTTCTCGCTGCCAGGTTGCTCTCAGTGTGTTCCCTCAGCCGAGATCTGCGATGGCTGTGACAACGACTGCGACGGGCAGGTCGATGAAGGCATCGCCGCTGTTCCCTGCGGATTCAGCCCGCCGGCTAACTGCGCCGGTGTCCGCTCGTGCCCCGCGGGTGGCACCGTCTCCACCCCCAACGGCTGTCTACCGGGACATCCTGCTCCAAGGCTCACCACCTGCTCCGCCGTCCCCGCGACGGAGATCTGCGACGGCCTCGACAACGACTGCGACAACCAGATCGACGAGGTCGCGCCCACCGCGTGTGACGTACCGGGTATGCCGGGCCTCAACTACGGCCCCAACTCCCAGTGCAAGCGCGGCACCAGGCCTTGCAACGGCACCTGCACCGGATACGTTGGCCCCAGCACGGAGATCTGTGACGGCATCGACAACGACTGCGATGGCAGCGTCGATGAGGGCACGCTCCCCGGCGAAGGCAACGAGTGCGGCACCAACGCTGGCCAGTGCCAGAAGGGCCTGACCGACTGCGTGGGTGGTGTCCTCGTCTGCTCCGGCGGCAGCCCGCCCGCGCCCGAGGTCTGCAACGGCGTCGACGACGACTGCAACGGCATCACCGACGACGCGCCCCTCATGGATGCGCCCACCAACTCCGCCTGTTGGAATACCAGCCCCACCGGCTGCACCCCGCCGCCCAGCTGTCAGCATCAAGGACTCGCCTGGTGTCCGCCTCCCGGCGCAACCTGCCAAGGCAACGGCACGCTCACCTCACCCTGTCAGACCGGCACACTCGTCTGTGACGGACTCAACGGATGGGCCTGCTCAGGGGGCACCGTGCCATCCAGCGAGGTCTGCGACGGCGCCGACAACGACTGCAACGGGCAGTCCGACGACGCCCTCGGCTCACCGGTCGGAGATAGCTGCGGCATCGACACCGGGGAGTGCTCCAAGGGCGTCAACGTCTGCGACAACGGCACCCTCAAGTGCCAAGGCGGGCAAGGACCAGTCGCAGAAACCTGCGACGGCAAGGACAACGACTGCGACAACCAGATCGACAACGGCATTCCGCTCGGAAACGCCTGCAACGCCACCTACGACACCACTCTCTACCCAGGTAACCGCGACCAGGGTGAGTGCCGACCTGGTGTGCTCGCGTGCGACACCCAAGGCTCCGGCAACCTCATCTGCAACGGAGGCATCGGCCCGACCCCCGAAGTCTGCGATGGCAAGGACAACGACTGCGATGGCCAGGTCGATGAAGCAGGACCCGCGCCGGACGGCATCGACGGCACGACCGATCCCAACGACCCAACCCGCAAGATCGGTGACGCCTGTGGTGTCTCCGAAGGCGAGTGCTCACCGGGCAAGCTCGCCTGCGTCCAGGGCTCGGTGGTCTGCTCCGGTGGCGTCGGGCCGCAGCCTGAAACCTGCGACTGTCTAGACAACGACTGCGACGGACAGATCGACGAGGACGCGAGCCCCAACGAGCAAGCTCTGTGTAACCCTGGCAAGACCTGTGTCGAAGCTAGCGCGGGCAACTGCCAGTGCGCCGAGCCCTGCGGCTCGGGCGAATTCAAGTGCCCCACCGGCTCCGACTGCAAGAATGTCGACCGCTCTGGCACTGACACGTCCGCCGGGGACTTCTGTGTCTCGGATCCCTGCGGAGATTGCACCACCAAGACCACCTTCAACACCAATGGCTCGCTCGCCTGCGGACCCGAAGGCACGCCGACCATCGGCGGGCGCACCGTCCCCGTCTGTGAGTGCAAGGGACAAGCGGGATGCCAAGGCCCCTGCTACGGCATCGCCTGTCCCG
The DNA here is from genome assembly GCA_020633205.1 of Polyangiaceae bacterium. Lineage (NCBI taxonomy): Bacteria > Pseudomonadati > Myxococcota > Polyangiales > Polyangiaceae > Polyangiaceae bacterium. The sequence continues at coordinate 286,269 of JACKEB010000015.1, read as the reverse complement.
ACGGACAGCAGTGTGTTCCCTACGGAAGATTCGCTGGCGAGTGTCGACCCGACACCAACTGCAACTTCTTCGGATGCACCGGTGGGCTCGCCTGTCACAACGGCGCCTGTGTCGATGACCCGTGCGATCCCAATCCCTGTCAGCCGGGCGAAGTCTGCAAGCCCAACGGCACCTTCACTGACGCCACCTGCACCGGCTCCTGCGCTGAAGTCTCCTGCCCCGCAGGCGAAGTCTGCAAGGGAGGCACCTGTGAGCCCACCGGCTGTGGCACCGACTGCCCCGCAGGTCAGGTCTGCAAGGGAGATGCGGACACAGGCTTTGCATGCGCCGACAGCTCCTGCGTCAATCCATTCTGCGACGACGGAAGCACCTGCGATCCCATCGATGGCTCGTGTGGTGACGACCCCTGTGCCGGTGTGCTCTGTCCCACCGGTCAGGAGTGTCGCGAGGGGGACTGCTACACCGAGACCGCCGGTACTGGCGGAACCGGTGCAACAGGTGGCGCCGGCAACGGCGGAACTGGTGGCAACGGCGGAACCGCGGGCAGCGCCGGAGCCACAGGTGGCAACGCGGGCAATGCTGGCAACGCTGGGAACTCCTCGGAAGCGCCCAAGGGCGTCTGGGGTCTGGCAACTGGCGGCGGCGGCTGTGCCTGCCGCGTGAATCAGCGTGGAAATTCCGCTGGACTGGCCTTCGCGGGACTCGGTCTGGCTCTTGTTTGGATGCGACGCCGCAAACGGCGTCCCTTTGGCGCGCAAAAGTCGGAAGGAGCCTCGAAATGAGACCCCACGTTTGGACCGCACTCCTGATTGCCGGAGCGACTGCGCTCACCGGGATGATGGGCTGCGCGACTGAGAGCTATTGCTTCGACCAGTGTGACGGTGACGGAAAGAACAACGGCGGCAGCGGTGGTACCAGCGCTGACGCTGGTAACCTCGATGGCTTTGGCATCGACTCCGGCACGGGTGGCTTCATCCAGGTCGATGGCGGTAACGATGCGGCGAAGCCGGATGGTTGCCTCGATCAGGAACTCTGCAACGGGCTCGACGACAACTGCAACGGTGAGATCGATGAGAACATCGATTACACGCGACCGCAAAACTGCGGCAACTGCGCCACCAACTGCACCCTAGGTGAGCACTTGGTCAATCCCGGCTGCAATCCACCGTCGGTCACCGACGGCTCGCAAGCGGGCACTTGCACCTACGAGAAGTGCGAGTCTGAGTTCTACGACCTCAACGGGGACCCAAAGGACGGTTGCGAGTACTACTGTCCGTGGAACCCCGACGGCACCGTCACCACGGACAGCGGCGGAACCACCGCTCAGGTCTGCGGTCGCGACGATGACTGCGATGGCACCGTCGACGAGGACGTAAACACCTGCAACGACGTGCTCAATTGCGGTCGCTGCGGGAAGAAGTGCGTGATTCCGAACGGCACCGCCAAGTGCGAGACCACCGCTGGCTCGGGAGGGACCTGCGACGAGACCAACACGAAGTGCCAAATCGATCAGTGCGATCCGGGCTTCTACGACGTCGACGGCTCCCCCGACAACGGCTGCGAGTATCAGTGCTCCGTGGCGACGCCGGGCCCCGAAGTCTGCGACGGCATCGACAACGACTGCGACGGCTTGATCGACAACGCCGACCCGAGCCTCGAGACTGACGACACCAACGTCGGCGCGGAGTGCTTCGGTGGCGCCTCTGGTGAGTGCTCGACCGCCTCGCACAAGGGCAAGAGCAAGTGCATCGGTGGCAGCATCACTTGCTGCGACACCAGCTCGGATCAGAAGACGGCGACCAACCCGAACTTCCCCGCGACGGGCGTTCGCAACGGCATCTGCAAGGGCGACTCCGCTCCCTTCGTCCTTCGCCCGGGTGATATCCAGGAGACCTGCAACGGCAAGGACGACGACTGCGACAACCAGATCGACGACTCACCGATCGACGTGGGCGGCACCTGTGGTTCTTCCGTCGGCTCGTGTCGCACGGGAACCATCCAGTGCATCAGCGGCGCGCCGTCCTGTCAGGGCGCGGTCGATCCCACCCCGGATATCTGCAACGGACGCGACGACAACTGCGACGGTGTCATCGACGGCGTCGTGGTCACTCCCGCCACCCCCTGCACCACCAACGCTCAATGCAGCGGCGGTGCAACTTGCGTGAACAACCTCTGCACGTCGGATGCGGTCGGAATGGGAGTCACGTGTGACGTTCCACCCGCTGCACCTCCCGGCGCTACCACGCCGTGCAGGTCGGGCATCTTGCGCTGCCAAGGCGGCAGCCCAGTGTGCAACGGCTCCGTCAAGGCAACCTCCACGACTGACACCTGTGGTGTGGACGCAAACTGCGACGGCACCCTGAGCAGCCAGCCGGACCTGCAGAACGACGTCCGCAACTGCGGTCAGTGTGGCCGCGACTGCTTCGCGCTGGCTGGCGGTAACGGCAACTGGACCTGCAACGCAGGTACCTGCGCCTTCGCGGGCTGCAAGAGCGGCTTCATCGAGTGCTCGGGCGCGGCGAACGACTGCGAGACGGCCTGCTCCGGTAGCTCCGGCGCAACGGAGCTCTGCAACGGCATCGATGACAACTGCGACTGCCAGGTCGACAACGTCGCCCCAGCGAACAAGCCCACGGCGGCTCAGGTCTGCGGCGTGAGCCCAGCTGCCACGGACCCGAACTGCACCACGAACGTCGCGGTGAATTGCCAGTCCGGCTCCTGGCGCTGTGCGTTCCCGTCCGGCTACTGCACGGGTGCCTTCCCGGACTACTGCAGCAGCCCGGACAACACATGCAACACCAGGGATGACAACTGCAACGGCACCATCGACGACGACTTCCAGCTCGCAGTCGTTGGCCCCACGGGCAACTACGTGGGCAAGGCCTGCTTCAGCGACGATGGCACCGCGACCAGCCACGGCATCTGCCGCACCTCGGGCACCTATCAGTGTGATCCAGGTAACGCCGCTCAGACCAAGTGCACCGCGGTGAAGAACACGACCCTCGCCAGCGCAGAGCTCTGCGACGGCAAGGACAACGACTGTGACGGTGACATCGACGAGACCTACAACGCGCCGGGTAGCGACCCTCGCCACGTAGCTCCCGCGGTGGCTTCGATCGGTGGCGGCAAGTACATGTACATGTACGAAGCGTCTCGACCGGGTGCTACGTCGACGAACCCTGGCACCGGCAATGGTTGGCACACCAACCCGCCGAGCACGGAGACCGCAGACGAGACCCTCGCCTGCTCCGTCCCTGGTGTGGTGCCGTGGTTCAACGTCACCCCGTCTGAGGCCGCACAGACCTGCGCCGCAGTCGGCGGCCGGCTATGCACCTTCCCCGAGTGGCGCACTGGTTGCCGTGGCCCGAGCGGTACCTGTACCCGCGGCTACGCCCCGGCAAGTGCTTGCACCTCGAACGGGTCGTATCCCCAGGGTAACCCTCACTGCAACATCGGCCCCTACGACTGGGACGGCAACGCTGGCAACGGTGTGACGGATGGCTTGCTACCAACCGCCTACACCGGTGGAGCCGCGTCACCCACGCTGCAGAACTGCCGAGCGGACTACAGCGGCTCCCTCGACTTCTTCGACATCATGGGCAACCTGCGCGAGATCACGTGGAACCGCACGACCAGCGCGAGCAACGCCTGCACGCCGGAGAACCCCTCCGACCCGAACTGCTTGTTCAGTCTGATGGGCGGTGCGTTCAACACGCAGTCGGAGGACGGCGCGAGCTGTAACTTCAGCTTCTACACCGTCGACTCGTCGTTCAAGCTGTTCGACGTGGGGTTCCGCTGCTGCTTCGACCAGAACCCGCAGTAGTAGTCCCGAGTCGAACCCTCAAGCAACGACTGGCCGGTGGATTCCACCGGCCAGTTGGCTTTTGTGCCCCCGCAGATCGCACCCGGAGCACGCGATCCGTGCCTTGCGGATTCAGCGGTGTAGGATGCGCGCCATGACGCCGGTCGAGCTGATCATCAAGAAGCGGGATGGCAAAGAGCATCCCCCGGAAGAAATCCAGTCGCTGATCAACGGCTACCTGAAGGGTGAAGTCGCGGACTACCAGATGAGCGCCTGGCTCATGGCAGCGTTCCTACGGGGCTTGAGCGACAAGGAAACAGTGACGCTCACTCAAGCGATGCTGCGCTCCGGCGACGTGCTCGAACTATCGAGCGTGAAGGCGACCAAGGTCGACAAGCACTCCACGGGCGGCGTTGGAGACAAGATCAGCATCTGCCTCGCGCCGTTGGTCGCGGCCTGCGGGGTCGCTGTCCCCATGATTTCCGGGCGGGGGTTAGGTCATACCGGTGGCACTCTGGACAAGCTCGAAGCGATTGCTGGGTATCGAGTCGATCTCGACACGAAGCGCTTCGAAAAGACGGTGCGCGAAGTCGGCACGTCGATGATCGGACAAACGGAGCACCTAGCCCCGGCTGATCGCCGCATCTACGCGCTGCGCGATGTGACGGGCACCGTCGAGTGCATTCCGTTGATCGTCGCCAGCATCCTTTCAAAGAAGCTCGCGGAAGGCATCGATGGACTGGTCCTCGACGTCAAGGTCGGCCGTGGCGCCTTCATGAAGGATCTTGATTCCGCGCGGCACTTAGCCAAGGCCCTAGTGCGGGTCGGCCGCGGAGCTGGCAAGCAAGTCGTAGCGCTGCTGACCGATATGTCCGCGCCGATTGGCAACACGATTGGCAACTCCCTGGAGACCCGCGAGGCGATCGAGATCCTCCACGGCGCCGGTCCGGCCGATACGCTAGAACTCACCCTGGCCCTAGGCGCCGAGATGCTGGTGCTTGGTGGTGCTTGCAAGCGCACTTCAGAGGCGCGAAAGCTACTCGATGGCGCGATCAAGAACGGCGCTGGTCGAAAGACCTTCGCTGCGATGATCAAGGCTCACGGAGGCGACGCTCGCGTCGTCGAAGAGCCGGACCGCCTGCCCGTAGCGAAGCACCGCATCGCCGTGACCGCCGAAAAGACGGGCTTCATCCATGCGTGTGACCCGCTCGAACTAGGCTTGAGTGCGCTTGAGCTTGGCGCGGGACGCAAACGCAAAGAGGACACCATCGACCCCGCTGTGGGCATCGAGCTCGTGAAGAACCGGGGGGATCAAATCAAAACGGGAGACACGCTTTGCTGGCTCCACGTTCAACGCCCGAAGGACGCCGCGGCCCTCACTGCGCGGGTGCGCGCAGCGTACACGGTGAAACGTGGCGCGCCTCTGCCTACCCCACTCGTGCTCGAGCGACTTAGCAAGTGAGCCAACGCCCCACGCACCGTCGAGCACGCTGGGGCGCAGCCATCTTCGCGGCGCTCTGCAACACAACGCTCGCCAGCAACACGGCGCGAGCTGCGGACGCCGATCCCTGGTGGGGTCGAGACAAGGCGCTTCACTTCAGCGTTTCCGCGGGGTTAGGTGCTGGAGGCTACGGCGCAGGCGCGCTGTTCTTTGACTCGTACGGAGCTCGTGCCCTGACCGGTGCCGCGCTCTCCTTGAGCCTTGGGATAGGCAAGGAAGTCTACGACGCGACCGGCGCAGGGGACCCATCTTGGAAGGATCTCACCTGGGACGTGATTGGGACCGGCGTGGGGGTTGGTGTCGCCTTGTTGTTGGACTTGGCGATCCGCGGCGCACCTCACCCCCAAACCCAGAGCCAAACGCTTCAGGGATTGCACTTCAGCTGGTGAGTCGCATCCGACGTGGCCCGGGCGTCCCGTAGCCACTATCCTGCGCGCCATGTCGTTGATGGAAGGCAAGGTCGCGGTGATCACGGGTGCAGGCGGTGGCATTGGAGCCGCCACTGCAGAGCTCCTGGCCAAGGAAGGCGCCAAGGTCGTCGTGAACGACCTGGGTGGCCCGCGCGATGGTTCTGGCAGCGACGCGAGCGCCGCAGATGAGGTCGTCGCACGCATTCGTGAGAGTGGAGGTGAAGCGGTCGCAGACGCTCACAGCGTCGCGACGCCGAGCGGTGCCCAGGGGATCTTGGACAGCGCCCTCCAGGCGTTCGGGCGGGTCGATGTCTGGATCAACAACGCCGGTATCCTGCGGGACAAGACGCTACTCAAGCTGGAGGAGAGCGACTGGGACGCCGTGATCGACGTGCACCTGAAGGGTAGCTTCTTGTGCACGCAAGTTGCCGCACGGCAACTGCGGGCCCAGGGTGGTGGCGGGAGCATCATCAACACCACCAGCGTCTCGGGTATGTTGGGCAACTTTGGACAGACGAACTACTCGGCGGCAAAGGCTGGCATCTACGGGTTGACGCGCACGGCGTCGATCGAACTCCAGCGCTTCGAGATCCGAGTGAACGCGGTTGCACCGATCGCCAAGACGCGCATGACGGAAGACCTGCCCATGTTCGCGAAGGTGGACAGCATGACGCCGGACCACGTGGCGCCCGTGCACTTGTTCCTCGGGAGCGACTTGAGCCGGGAGGTGACGGGTCAAGTGCTGACCGTTGCCGGTGGCAAGCTCGCCGTCTACAAAGTCGTGGAGAGCCCCGGGCGGTTCAAAGAGGGCTCCGACGGGATCTGGGAAGCCTCCGAAATCGCCGAGCATTTCGCGTCGATTACGAAGCTGTGACGCGTGCACTAGAGCCCACTGAGGCGCGCTTGCGAGACGCGCCGGGTTGAGGCCGTCCGCACGGCCCCGTGGGGCCAAGTCGCGTCCACCGCCGCTCGTTGCTGGGGGCGAGGGCGGGTGTTAGGTTTTCCTCCCGAGGGCATTAGAACTCTCATGGCTCGTGCGGTGTCTCCGCGGCTGCGGGCTGTGCTCGGTCCAACATGAAGCGCGAGGCCTATCCCACATCAGTCATCGCCATCCCTTTGGGGCTATGGGTGGCTGCGGCGATCGTGGCCCACATGGTCTGGGCTGGCTCGGCGGAGGTCGGGAACAAGGTCATTGAGCAGCAGCTCGATGTGGGGCTCTTCGCCGATCGCGTCGGGGGCTACTTCGGCTCGGGCAGCGGAGCAAATGAGCTTGAGGTCTCCCTGCTAGAGATCCCCAGGGAGGATCCCACACCAGCGAAGGACGACGACCAGACCCCGGAAGATGAAGCCGAGCCGAAAGAGAAGAGCCAGGAGAAGCCGAAGGACAACCCCGAGGTGCCCTTGCCCGACGATCCGGAGAAGCCCAAGCCGCCACCTCCGGAGCCTGAGAAGAAGGTCGTCGAGAAGAAGAAGCCGGAAGAGAAGAAGGCTCCTGAAGAGGAGAAGCAGAAGCCCCAGCAGCTTCCGGATCCGAAGAATCGGGTGGCTGTCCAGCAGCACCAAGAGCAGGACGAAGAGGACAACCCCGACGCCGAGTTCATCGCTGAAAAGGCGCGCAAGGTTGCGGAGCAAACCCAGGCTCGCATCACCTCGACGGATAAGAACGATCCGGAACCCAACCCGGGAGCGACGCACTCCAGCGCCGCAGACAACCCCGGTAACGCCGAAGAGTCCGTCGTAAAGCAGTCGGAGGATTCCCCTGGGGAAATGGCCCAGGCGCCCAACGACAAGGCCACCACACCGAAGCCCGGTGAAGAAGCCAGCGCCACTCCACGCGTCGCGGGCAGCGGACGCGACGATCTGGTGCACAAGCAGAAGGCCGACCCGGAGCAGAAGGAAGGACGCGACAAGGGCAAGGAAGACTCCGAGAGCAAGGCCAAGGCCGCCTCCGCCGGTCAAGAAGAGGAAAAAGGCTCCAAGGCCGTGGATGGCTCACCGGACCTCATGACGTCTCCCGACGGAAGCGATCCGGTCGCGCCAGGTCGCAAAGCCAAGAAGGCGAAAAAGGGACACAAGGCCCGCAAGAAGCGTCTTCCCCCTCCGCGCCGGAAGAACCGACTGCTCGGCTTCGGCGCCGGCGGGAAGACGAAAGACGGGATCAACTTGAACCTGCAGCAGGACTCAGCGCTGGACGTGATGGGCCGAGGTGAGCTCGCACGCCTTCGCAAGCTCGACGGCGAGCGGCGGCGCAGCAAACACCGCGGTACCTGGAAGGCGGTGGGCCTCGAACGCTGGAAGAGCGCCATCGAGAACTACGTTGCGAAGGTCAAGCCGGGTAACCAGACAGCGCTGAACACGGCTCGCGTGCCCTTCGCGCGCTACCTCAACGAGATCCACAATCGGCTGCACCCGGTGTTCGCTGATTCGTTCCTGGCGTCGTTGTCTCGACTCCCGAACGATCACCCGATGAACCGCCCCGATTTGCGCACGAACCTCGAGATCATCGTGAGTCGTACCGACGGGCGACTGGTGGACATGGGCGTCACGCGCTCGAGCGGCGTAACGGCGTTCGACGTCGCCGCACTGGAAGCCGTGAAGCGAGCGTCTCCATTCGGAGCGCCCCCAAGCGCGATCGTTTCCCCCGATGGCAACGTGTACCTGCACTGGGAGTTCTATCGAGACCCCTGGTACGCGTGCTCCACCTACTTCGCGCGCCCCTTCATCTTGAAGGCCGCTCCGGGGAGCAAGCCCCCAAGTGTGCAGCCGCCCAAGTTCGGCCCGCGCGAAGAGGGGCCTGGGCGCACTGGTTCCTTGTGGCTGCCTGAAGAGCTGCTCATGCCCGATGAGCCGTGGTTGCCCCTCGAGCTCGAGCCGCCCCAAGAGCACGCTTCTCGCGACTGAGCCGCTCTCCGCCAACCCGAGAAGTCCCAAGCATCGACCGACAAAACTGGTCAGCTGCGCCGGAGGCCACTAGCGTTTGCCTGTGCCTTCCCCCGGAGAGCCTGACCAGGTGGAGTCCAAGCCGGACGCCGCAGACGAAGCCGCGCCACCCTCGCTGCCCGCCTCCGACAACCGACCCGAGGGAGCACCGGAAGTCACCCGGTCAAGGGTCGATGCCCGGGACCTAACGGCGCCGCCTGCTCTACCCATGGCCGCGCTGGTCGGCTGGCTGCTGCTCCTCGCGAGCGTTTTTGGCCGCGCCCTGGCGCCGGCCCTCCCGGGGGCCCGCGCTGGATTCGAGCGCTGGATCACCTGGGGAGATCGCTTCGGTGCGGTCTTTAGCCAGGCGGCGCTCCTGGTGGGCACGGTCACGACGGTGGTCTTGCTCCTAACGAACCTCAAACAGAACGGCCTAGGCATCGTCTATCGCTTGCTAATGGCGGTGTTTGGGGCGGGCACGCTGACAGTCGTCATGACTGCACACCGACACCGTATCCGCGCGGATTCGGTCCTGGTGGTAGCATTGGTCACCAGCATCCTCGCGTTTTGGTCGAGCCTGCCTGCGCTGCGCACTCCACGCTCGCGAGGCGCCGCGTTGGTCCTGCTCGCGGCTGGGCTGAGCGCGTTGACACATACTGTCGCGCGCGCGCTCGCCATCTACGCATCGGACAACGCGTTGGTGTCACTCTTCGGCGTGGCTCGAGGAGTCGCAACCATCGGCATGCTGTTCGATGTTGGCGCGTTGGTTTTGAGCGTGTTGTGGCTGTGGGTCCCGAAGCCGCGAGTCGGCGCCACGGTGCTCGCGGTGGGTACACTGCTGTCCGTGCTGTTGGTTGGAGCGGCGGCATCCGGTTCTGCCCCGGACGCAAGCTTGTTCGCCGTGATCGCGGATCGCGCGCTCACCGAGCTGACCCAGCATCCCGCTCCCCTCGTCCCCCAAACGGTGCGAGCTGGCATCGAGGTGCTGGCCTTTGCCTTGGCTGCGGGCGCGCTGTTGCAAGGCGCCGAGCGCAAGCTCTCGGGCGTGGTGATCGCTCTAGCGATACTAGCCCGCGGTTCGACGGATATTCCGTTGTGTGCGATGAGTCTGCTCTTGGCCGCGTTGTTGGCCCCGCTCGCCGCAGTTCCGCATGGAGACAAGTCCAGCGAGCTCGCCCTCGAGCCCCGCGCCAATCGGGGTTAGCTGCTAGCGCTTGATGCTCTCGATATAGGCAACCAGCGCGTCGATGTCCTCTGGAGCCATCAGCGCGCCAAAGGCGGGCATGTCGCCGTTGCCAACCTCAATCGTGTGTTTGATGCCGTCGCGTCCCAGGCGGCTGTGGAGGGCTGGATCCGTCAGGTCCTTCGGCGGCGTGGCGAACCCCGTTCGCGTCGTGCCCCCGCGACCATCGGTGCCGTGGCAGCCAGCACAGGTGCGAATGAAGATCCCCTGCCCGCGCTCGACCGGCGTCTTCTCCTTGTGGCGGCAACCACTCCCCAGCGCCCCCAACAGCAACAGCGCAGCGGCGAAGCCGCAGCGAGCAACACATCGCGGAGCCCTGGATGCCAGAACTCGCAGCGTGCTCATCTCCTCACCCCAGCTCAAGCGCTGATGCTGATCACCAGCGCCGCGTAGAGCACGACCAGGTAAGGCATCGAGGAGAAGAAGAGCACCTTTGCCCAGCGATCATCGTCCGCGACGCGGCGGCCAAAGAAGCCTGCGCCGTGCAAGCCCAGCGCTACGAACAACAGACCCGCGACGGCAGCGATGGCGAAGTAGGACCAGCCGGCAACACCCAACACCGTAGGTGCGAGGCTCACGAGGAGCAGCATCAAGGAATGAAAGATGATGAAGCGCTTGGCGCCAGCGACTCCGCGTTGGACGGCGATCACCTTCAACCCGGCGCGCGCATATTCAGAACGGCGGAAGATGGTGATGGCTGCGAAATGCGGCAGCTGCCAGACCAAGAGAATGGCGAACAGCAGCAGCGCTTCTTTCCCGACGGAACCGGTCACCGCCGCATAGCCGATCACGGGGGGGAGGGCACCCGGCACCGCGCCGACGTGCAGAGCAAAGTCGCTTGCGCGCTTGAGCGGCGTGTAGATCGCGACGTAGCTCACCAGCGCCAACGCAGCGAGCAAGCCGCTAGCGGGGTTCACCGCGAAGGTGAGCAACGGCAGGCCGACGGCGGCTAGACCGAGACCAAAGCGGAACGCCAGCTCCGGCGAGATGCGGCCGCTAGGCAGCGGACGCGTCGCGGTACGGGTCATCTTCGCGTCGACGTCCCGCTCGAGGAACATGTTCAGGGCGTTCGCTGAAGCAACGACGAGCACTGTCCCGAACAGCGCGACCAGCACCTTCAACCACTGGATCTCCGCCGGTGCCGCCAACGCGCCGCAGAGTGCCGTCACCATGACCAGGCGGGTAACACCAGGCTTGGTCAGCTCGACCAGCGCCTTGAGCTGCGCCTTCACCCCCGCGTCGACCAAAGCGGAATCCGCGAGACGGATCTCGACGGCCGCCGCTTGATGTGCGGACGCTTCGCGGAGCTGATTGAGGGTCGCTGTAGTGGGCGCTCGCATCGGGCTCAATTGGCGCGGCTTTCGCGCGTGGCACGCAGCATACGCTGGAGAACGTGCGCGGGATGCTGGTGAGAACAACAGAGTGGATTGATCATCGCGCCTGCACGCACGCGATTCGGCGAGTCTATACTCCAGCCCTGGCGCACTGGCCAGCTCCGCAATGTCGCACCGCTACCTTCCATGACCTGGCTGAAACTCTCAGGAATTCTTGGTTTTCTCGCCGTGGCTGCGGGTGCGTTCGGCGCTCACGGCCTGCGCAATCGCGTGGCGGCGAATCTGCTCGACGCCTACCAAACCGGCGCCCACTACCACCTGGTCCACGCAGTGGCGCTGCTGGCGCTGGCTCTGTACGCCCGGAGTGCACAGGTATCGATTCAGCTCCCCGCGCTCTGCTGGACCGCGGGCATCGTGTTGTTTTCCGGGTCGCTCTACGCGATGGCGCTGAGCGGCGTCACCAAGCTGGGGATCATCACGCCGTTCGGAGGGCTCGCCTTCCTGGCTGGCTGGATTGGCCTCTTGTGGTTGCGCTAGCGGAGCAGCGAAGGCTGAACGAAGCGTGAGGACAGGCGCGGGTGCTTCAGGGATCCCTGCGCGCGCCAGCCACCGCCGCCCGGATTGCTTCGAGGGCTCGCTGAATCCTCGCGGAATCAGTTGTCTGGGTGAAGCGCACGTGATTGGGCGCGCCGAAGGCGTCGCCGTCGATACACACGACGTGGGCGGTGTCGAGCAACCACAAGGCAACGTCTCGCGCCGAGGCAAGTTCGCGCCCTTGGTGCTGAATACCGTAGAGCCCACTGATCTCCGGTAGGACGTAGATCCCGCCCTCGGGAACAGAGCAGCTGATCCCATCGATAGCGTCCAGACCGGACGCCAGCACTTTCCGGGTTGCCTCGTATGCGGACCGTGCGGCCTCCACGACGCTTTGAGAGCCCGATAGCGCGCAGGCGGCGACAGCCTGCGCCACCACGCTCACACCGGAAGTGGATTGGCTCTGTATCTTCTCGAGCGAACGCGCCAAGCGCTTCGGCGCGATGGTCCACCCCACCCGCCAGCCCGCCAACCCGTAGGTCTTGCTGATGCCATCGATGATCAACGTGCGCTCCGCAAGCTCTGGTGCCGCGTTCACAATCGAAGCGTGGGGCTTGGAGTAGGTGAAGGCGTGGTACCCCTCAGCCGAAAGCACGTAGAGGTCATGCGCCTTCAGCACCCCCGCCAAGTCGCTGAGTTCTTCCGACGAGTAGGTCGCACCGGTAGGGTTGGCCGGGGAACACAAGATCAACGCCTTCGAGCGTGGGGAGATCGACCGCTCGAGCGCTTCCGGGCGGATCTTCCAGCCGTCTTCCTTCCGGGCATGAATGACGCGCGGAACACCACCCAGCAGCTCCACCTGTGCTGGGTGACTCACCCAGTAGGGCGCCGGAACGAGCACCTCGTCTCCCGGATCCAGCAGCATCATCAGGCTATTGAAGAGCGCCTGTTTCGCGCCGAACGAAACCACCACCTGAGACGCCTTCGCCGCGAACCCCCGGTCACGCTCGGATGTCTGCGCTATGACGCTTCGAAGCTCGTCCGTGCCCGCCACCGGCGCGTAGTGATTCGCGTGATGCAGCGCATCGCGCGCGGCCTCGAGCACTGCGGCTGGGGGCTCGAAATCCGCCTCGCCTACGCCAAAGTCGAGGATCGGCTTTCCCGCCGCGCGCAGCTCCTCCACCCGCGCGTTCATCGCCAGAGTGGCCGACGCGGGAACCCGGTCGAGCCGCGCCGCAACCCCCCTCGCCACGCCTAGCTGTTCTCCTCTTGCTTGCTCTTCGAGGAACTCTTGGCACCGCTGCCTTCGGTGAGTTGCTTCGGTTCCTTGGGTTCTTTGGACGGCTCTTCCTCCTCGTCCTCACCCGCGATCCCCTTCTTGAAATTGCGGATGCCTTCTCCAAGGCCCTTGCCGATGTCCCCGAGCCGGCTAGCACCAAACAGCACCAGCACAACGAGGGCGATCAAGACGATTTGCCAGGGGCCAACACTCATGATTTCTCCCTGCCGCCCAAGTCCGGGCGGCTCGATTTGGGGAGCTGTTCCCTATCACCCCGCCGCGAGTCGGGCAATCACCGGGAAAGCAGCCTCGTTTGGAGCCGATCCAGGAGCAGCGCACTGATCCAGCCAAGGCACGCGAGGATCGGCAGCAACCCGTAAGCGATGCTTGGAAGCGCCCGTCGATCCACCTCTTTCAGAACCACCACGCCGAGCACACTGGTCAACGCGCAGACCACCAGAACGCCTCGCGACCGCAGCGTGTGGAGCAACGGCAGCAGAAACCAGGCCATCAAGCCGCCGCTCGCCGCGAGCCCGAGCGTGCGCCCCCACCCTCGAACCATCGCCTTGGGTGCGACGAACCCCCGCACCCGCACGCGCCCCACGTCAACGTGGATCCAACGATCGTCGGCGCTCTGGACCAGCCACTCGCTCGCCCCCAGCTCGAACTCCGACGAGGAGACTTGCCGCGGATCCGAAATCGCAAACCAAGCTGGCCGCGAGCCGGGGATGCGGCCGACGACGCGCCGGGAGTCACAGTGTTCGACCAAGCCGCCAACAGGGATCCTCGCGACTTCGCCGGGGTGGCCATCGCAAAACCGCTGTCCCGCAGTGACGAACTCACTCAGCACCCGGCTGGGAGCGCTGTCCACTGGACCACTCAGCAGCCGAGTCGCGCAAGCCACACACAGGGCGAGTGCGCTAAGCCCCACTGCGCTTCGCCAAGCGAGCCCGGACGGTCGAAGCCCGAGCGCTCCCAAAGCGCGCAGCTCACCCCGCTCAACCGCGAGAATCCATCCCACTAGCCAGCCCAAGGGCACTCCCACTTGAAGCGCCAACTCGAGGCCAGAAGCGAGCAACACGCGCGCAAACGGCCAAATCACCGCCGATGGCATGTCTCTCGCGAACATCCACGGGAGCAGGCGCACCCAAGCAGCAAACACCCCAAGACAGGTCACGAGGCCGAACCCCCAGCTGGCGCCCTGGACATCGCGGCCAGCCACCCACTTGAGGGTCGCCCACTTCAGCATGTTCCGTTCTGCACCGTTTGTGACACAGTCGCCTGACCCCGAGCTGGGTTGGAGGTGTTTGTCTCACCGGGTCCAAACCCGCGTGATATGCTAGCCGCCCTTCGAGCACAGCTCGTAGGCCATTGGAGGGATGATGCGCTTTGGTTCTTCTTCGGTGCGCCGCACCATCAGCAAACTAGCCCTGGCCGCCGCTGGCGCCGGAATGGCGCTGTTGGCGCAGCCACAAACCGCTCACGCGCAGTCGAATGAGGTTTCCGCGACTGGCAAAGGCATCGCGGGTGGCACGCTGCTCGGCGCCGAAGCGGTCATGCTCACCGAAGCAGCTCTCAAGGTGAAGCCCGCCTGGGCCTATGCCGTTGGCGGCATCGCGGGTGGCATCGGCGGTGGTGTCGCCGGCTACTTCGCTGAACAAGGCAGCAGCGCCAAGCTGCCGCTGTACCTACTCGCTGGTGGCATGGCGCTCGCCATTCCCACCACCGTGGCCGTGCTCAGCGCCACCGCTTATGAGCCTCCAGCCGACTACACTGAAGACCGCGGCCCAAGCGATGAGCCGGTCGCCGATCCCGCCGCTCAAGGAGAGCCAATCTCCCAGGCGCCGGTGAAGCGAAAGCAGGCGGAGCGGCGCGTGGCCAAACTGACGCCCCGCGAGCGCATGGAAAGCCGAATGCAGCTCACTCCGCCAGCGTTGCTCGGTCTGGGTGAAGGCTATGTCGCGCTGAGCGTGCCAGCCGTCGAAGTTCGCGACGTCTTCAGCGCCCAGGAGACCCGCCAATACGGCTTCTCTCAAGAGACCGAAGTCCGCGTCCCGGTTCTGAACTACTCGTTCTGAAGTAGTGGGAGCAAACCCCGAGCAATTGCGCGAGCTGCTTTGCCTTTCGGGCGATGGGGCATGTAACCTGCGTTACGTTGCTCGGCGTTCCGGCCGTAGCGAGTGAGCGTATATGGTACAGGCCAAACCCCAGCGCCGAACTGACGACCCATCCCTGAACAAAGTCATCGCGGGGCGATACCGCCTCGAAGCGCGCATCGGCGAAGGCGGCATGGGCATCGTCTATCGCGCGCGTCACGTGCTGATCGACCGTGTCGTTGCGGTAAAGCTCATCCGCCCTGATTTACGCGGGGAAACGCACCTCCGGGCTTGGATGTTGCGCGAGGCGCGCGCCGCGAATCGCGTCGATCACGCGCACATCATCGACATCCACGATATCGGTGAGACTGACGAGGGCGAACTCTATCTGGTGATGGAGTACCTGGTCGGCACGCCCCTCTCTGCAGAGATTGCGCGCGGGCAGATGCCCATCCAACGCGCCGTCGATATCATCGAGCAGATGGGCGCCGCTTTGGCTCGCGCCCACGACCTAGGCGTCGTCCATCGCGACCTCAAGAGCGACAACATCTTGCTCACGGCGCGGGGCGGTCGACGGGACTTCGTGAAGATCCTGGACTTCGGTCTGGCGGCACTCGCTCACGACCCAAGGCTTGCGCCCAAGGGGGCCGTCTTCGGTACGCCCGAGTACATGTCGCCGGAGCAAGCGCGCGGCGAACAAGCGGGGCCGCAGTCTGACCTCTACGCGCTCGGCATCCTGTTCTTCGAAATGCTGACGGGCCAGCTGCCGTTCCGCTCGAGTGACCGCGACACGCTGCTCGAGATGCAGCGTAAATCGCCAGCGCCGCGCCCCGCGACGATTCGCAAGGACTGTCATCCGGTCGCAGAGCGCATCGTGCTGCGCCTGCTCGAGAAAGATCCCCGCAAGCGCTACCGCGATGGCCATCATTTGCTTGAAGAGCTCAAGGCGCTACAGCGCTCTCTGCCCTCCCAGGGCTGGGAGAAGGATAGCAGCGTCGCGCCGGCTGCAGCCCCACCGCCTCCACCGCCCCCACGCTCACCGGGCGTGACCGAGTGGGCCAACCGCGCAGGGCTGTTCTCCCGCATGATCGCGCGAGCGTATCCGTCCGGCAATGGTCCTCCCGAGGTACTGCAAGGCGCTGCACGGCTGTGGGACACCGCGGCCAAGGCCAACGGCCTCGAGGGAGAGATCGCCAGTCATACGCGCAAGCTCGAAGCCCTGGAACGCCGTGGCCGCGCTCTCCGCGCGGAAATTGGTCGTAAGGTGGAGGAACTCGCTCAAGAGGAGTCCCGTTCCTTGCGCGATGCGGCTGCCTTCGCCGAGGAGGAGGAAGCGGCCCGGACGGAGCTTTCTCGCACCGAGAAGGAAGCCCTGGAGACCTTGTCTCAGGCGGACGCTGCAGAACGCGCCGGACGCGGCTCCCGTGCGATCTTCGAGCGTGCCGGAGCGAGCCGCGCGATGGTCGAAGCCAAGCGACAATGGCTCGACACCCGCCGGGCAAAGCGCGAAGCCAAGGAAGGGGTCGCGCGAGACCTGAGGCGGCAAATCGAAGAGCTCCGAGATCAACTCGCGCGCTACGCGGAGGCCCTCGAAGAGGACCTGGCGCAGGGAAGAGAAAAGGTCGCGGCGCGATCGCGTGAAGGCTTGCGCTACGAGAAGGCCTTCATGGAGAACAGCAACCTGCTGATCGGCCACTTGAAGGGCAAGCCGGAGTGCCGAGATCTGCTGAATGAGCTGATTTCGTCATCCGAAGGCGAGAGCAAGAACTCCCGCGGTTCGGATCGCTGAAGCGACCGTGCTCCGGTCGCGCCGTGACGCGCGCGCCTGCTGTTCGTGCCGGCCGTGAATCATTGGTGCGCGCCTGATTCGAGCGCGCTCCAAGGTGCGCGTCGCTCAGCTGGGGAGCTTGGTTGCCAAGAACGCGCGCAACTTCACCAGGTTCTTCTCGTCCCTGGCGAACGTGGGGGCGTCGTAGCCCTCCGCCCAAGCCCGGGCCTCGCCGACGAGCTGCTCGCGTAGCCCGGCGTCAGCGACCACCTCGTCTACGGTGCGGCCTCGGGCAGCGACCTGGCTGAGCCCACCAACGTAAGTCTCGAGACGCGAGAAGTCCTCTTCCAGGAAGGCTTCGATCAGCTGAGCGTCCGCTGCAAGCCGCTTGAGCGATTCATTGTCAGGGCAGCCCGCCAGGGCCTTGGACGCTGCGACTCGCACCACGAATGCGTCGTCGATGAAGCCCAGATCCTCAATTCCGTCCGGAATCAAATCGAGGGACTTGAAGAGATAGTTGATACCTCCCGTCACCCAGCGGCGGGTGCCTTCGTCCAGCTCGTCGTCGCTGAGCAGGTCGGCGAGCGATGCGATGTCCGGCCCCAGGCTCTTCAGCCACTCCGGGAATGCTTCTAGGCAGCGCGCTTTCAGATCACTCATCTCGGTCCCTTGGTCCTAGTGTGTTGTGTCGCGTTCGCCGGCAGCGCCATGCGCCGCTCGATCAGCGGGCCAGGAGCATGCCGAGTAGCACGCCGAGACACAAGCAAGCGCCTGCCAAGAGCAGCGCGACCCAGAGTGAAATTCGCGGACCGCGTCGCTGTTCGACCACCTCTACCGGCGGCGCGAAGTGTCGATCCTGCTGCCCGGACTGGACCGGGTTGTCCGCGGAAACTCGCGTGTTCGTGCGGGGAACACCAGGCGCGGGAGCGGAGACCAGCGACGGCACCCTAGCCGGTGCCGTACCGGCCAGGGTTGGGGGTGAGGCAGCGGTGTTTGGAACGACGCTCGCAGCGGGGGCGACTGACGCATGCCCAAGGGGAACGGCGCGCATCGCTGACAACATCTCAACGGCGGTCTGAAAGCGCTCGACGGGCTCCTTGGCCAGAGCACGCTCGAAGAACCCATCCCAGGTCGCCAGCTCCGGCGACCGCGAGCCGAGCGGAACGATGGGCTCCGTGAGCGCGGCGGTCATGCGAGCGAATTCGGTAGGCGCACCGAAGGCCTGTCGGCCACTCAACAGCTCATACAGGATCACCCCGACAGCCCAGAGGTCGCTACGCAGGTCGCTCTCTTTGACGTTCTTGATTTGTTCGGGGCTCATGTAGCCAGGAGTCCCGAGCATCATGCCCGTCTTCGTCTTGCGACTCATACCGCCCGCGGCATCCATCACGCGCGCGAGGCCCAGATCCAACAGCTTGACGCGGTCGCCTTCAGGAGCGGTGAGCACGAAGACGTTGTCGGGCTTTACGTCGCGGTGAATCACTCCAACCCGGTGCACCGCGTCCAGGGCTTCGAGCAGCTGACCACAGATCTCGACTGCCCTGCGCGGAGCCATCGGGCCCGTCATCAAAGACTGGAGCGACTGTCCGCTCAAGAGCTCCATCACCAGGTACGGCGTTCCATCCTCGGCGCGCTGGGCTTCGAACACCCGCACGATGCCTGGATGGTCGAGGCGCTTCGCCGCCTCCGCCTCGGCAAGGAACCGAGCCACCGTGGTCTCCTCCTCGACGAACTCGTGCTGGAGCAGCTTCACCGCCCACGTTCCCGGCGAAGACTGGTGGTGAGCCTCGTAGACGATGCCCAGCCCGCCTTGCCCGATGACCCGCACCAATTTCCAGGTGCGGTTCAGAACAGCTCCGACGAGCTCTTGGGGGTCGGTTAGCGCGACCATCGCGCCGTGTGTATCACGGACGGCAGCAGAAGGTCTGCGTTCCCGTCAGCGTCACTTGCCCCCCCGGCATGCCGCCGCTCGGGGTGCACGCGCCACCGGGGGTGGCGAGACTGCTGCGCCGCATCGACCAAAATCCGAAATCCATGGGACCGTCGAGGTTCTTGCAGCTGCTCGAGTTCACCGTCGAGTCGTCTCCGCCGCAGTCGTTCAGGTCATACACCTTGTACGTCCCGGGGCTGCAAGTGGTGTTGGGTGCGCAGCTACAGGCGGAGCAGGTGCGTGCATCGGAACCATTGGCGGACGCGACGCGGCGGAGGTTCCAGCCCGAGGGGCAGTCTTGTTCCCCCGCCTTGCTAACGCAGATGTAGCCCGCGTAATCAGCGGCAGCGCGCGGGACACAGGACTGCTGCGCTCCGCAACCACCACCCGGCGGCGTTGCGTCACCGCAGATGTCCACCATGCCCTGGAACAGATTCGTGTCCACCTGAGCGCCACCTTGGGGTTGGCAGCTACCCGCGTTGGTCACCGCCGGTTGGCCCAGATAACACGAGCCTTTGTCGCCGGATCCCGGCTTGTGGCAGTTGCCGTCAGCGAGGTTCGAAGTCCAGTCGCTTGGGTTGTTGCAGCTCCCGTTGCCCATCGCACAGAAGATTGGCGTATCCCCGCAGGTCGCACCGTTCAGGGGCGCACACGCACAGGCGCTACAGCTCGAAGGCGTCGGTTCCGTAAAGTAACGCGTAGGCTGGACCCCGCCCGCGCACGGCAACTTCGGGGTCGCGGGGTCATAGGTGTCGTAGTCACGCAACCTGAAGTAGCCCTGCCAGCCGGCAGGGGCGGTGTCGACGCATTCGTAGCTCGCACAGTCTACCGCGTCCGCGCAGTCAACCAGGTTGTCGTGATCATTGTCCACACCGTCAGTGCAGACGCTTTCATTCCCCACGGCACCGCCTGAGCCTGCCGCACCAGCGCCCGCAGTGCCAGCAGTGCCAGCCACGCCAGCGCTCCCGCCGACTCCGGCAACGGCGCCAGTGCCACCCTCACCCCCTACTCCTCCGACGCTTTGATTCCCACCGAAAGAACCGTTACCGGCGCTTGAACCACCCTGAGAGTTACCCCCAGAATCGAGCCCGGCAGCGCCACTGACGCCTCCATCGATGGTGTTGGTCAAACCAGCACCGCCCCGCTCGAGGGTGCAGGCCGCGACGGACAGACCAAGCAAAGCGCAAATCAAACGGGAAGAACTAGACATACGGGGCATCCGCCTGAAGGAGACGGGTCAAAGCGAGTTGGACACAAGTGCGCCCTCGACCGAGGTCGCGTGGGGACCCGTTAGTTTGGATCGCACTTGCTGTCACGCTCCAGCAGAACGAGAAGTTTTTGATGGCGTCAACGTAGTCCCACGTCGTCAAGAGTAGGCCCATAAGCGGCGCAGTTGGAGCCGTTGCGGACGGCGGCGCCGCCGACTGTTTTTCCATGTATCAACGCAACGTGCCCACGAACCCTCACGACTTTTTGCGGCGTTGTTTCAGCTCCAAGTCGCAAGCGCTAAAGACGCGGAGATCACCGCGTGGCTTCGAGCAGCGTCTGCAGCACTTCGGCTTGCTGCGCTAGGCTTGGATCTCGGCTGACACGCGCCATCTTTTGCAGCGACCTCGCCTGCCACTCGACGACCCCCGTCAGCCCGCCCAGACGATCGACGTCGTTGCCCTGGAACACACGCTCCAGCCTGCGCACCATCGCGAGTCCCGAGGCGTAGGCGATGACGTCTCCATTGCGCTGATTCGCGAGCACTTCGATGTCTTGGCTGTAGCGCAAGCCGAGGTTCAAGCTCGAGCGGGAGTGCTTGGAGAGGCCCTCGACACGGTAGTCCGCTTTCAGCCGCACCGTGAGCGGTTGCCCTTCGTGCCATTCGGGGATCGCAACTCGCAAAACCTCCGTGCGCGACTCCCCAAGGTTGAAATCGCCGAGGGGGAGCCGATCGGCTTCGAGTCCCCACTCGACGTCTGCGCCCGATGCCTCGAGGATACGCAACGGCGCCGGCGCGGAAGTCAGCTCGAGAGTCAGGTCACGGATCACGACTGGCCCTGGCGGAGGCAGCCACTCGACTAGCGCGTCGAGCCGTTGCTCCATATCACCCCGCACGACCCGTGCATCGCTCGGGAAGTTCGCGCGTTCTTCTGCAGCTACCACGAGCAGGCGGTCCCCCAGCTCTCGATGCAGCGCAGCCAGGGCGCGAGCAGGGACACCACCGCGTGAGTCCGCGAAGCCGAGACCATCGCTGATCACCAAGACACGGCCGCTGCGCCCCTTCCCGCGCAGCTGCTCCCGAGCGGCCTGTAGCGCGCCGTAGAGCGCCCCGCGCGTTGCACGAGGGTGTGCCAAGTTCTGCTCCACCGCTCCGGCGATCAACGCGCGATGGGTCCCCGGCAGGAGCGGCACCAAACGTTGATTGCGCCGAGCATCCAGCACCATCACGCGATCCTTTGCCCCCAGATCCTCGAGCGCGGTGTAGACCAGATCTAGCGCCTCGGGATTGCTGAAGTCTACCACCAAAATCATTTCCGCGGGGGACCGTAGCTCAGGTCTTAGCTTGGGGAACGCCTGAGCCGGCACCACCACATCGACGCGCAACAAGAGCTCACCGCCCCACGTCGGCGCGTAGACGTCGCTGGTTCGCACGACGAAGCTCACCCCGCGCCCCGCCACGCTGATGGGCTTGGAGCGCCGCGTGAGGACACCGTTCGCGGGGAGCAGAAAGCCAGTCGGTGGCTCCCACGGTTCAAACGCACTCGTGCGACGCACGGGCTGCGGCGGATCACTGCGGTCGATGAACTGCACGCCGTTGGCGGTGAGCACGGTCGCACCGCGCTGTCCGCCTTCGGCGAACACGAGCTGACCGTCCTGACTCAGCACGGGCGCCGCGCAGCCGGCGATCGACAAAGCTCCACAGGCCAACACCCATCGCCCGACTGCCCTCACGCAATCTTGCCAGCGCCCCAAGACTCACACTCCCTGACGCAGACAAACCGGCGTATGCGGCGTGGCTGGGTCGCAAGGAGTCTAGTTCACATGAAGCGCCCAGGCACGACTGGGAGGCTGGAACTGAGTCCACCGTCGACGGCGATGGCCTGACCATTGAGGTAGCTGCTCGCGTCCGAGGCTAAAAAAAGCGCGGCCTGCGCGATTTCTGCAGGTTGCCCCGGGCGACGCAACGGATTGAGCTGTCCGATCTTGCCCTCGCTGCCCCGGGCGCGCGCGACCTCGAAGACCATGCGCGTCATGCCCGTCTCGACCAGCCCGGGGCACACCGCGTTGACGCGCACTCCGCTCCCAGCGAGCTGCTGGGCAGTCGTTTGCACCAAGTTGATCACTGCCGCTTTGCTCGCGCTGTACGGAATCGGCCCAGCACCGGAGCGCAGACCAGCGACGCTCGCTGTACACACGATGGCGCCGCCTCCTTGATTCCGCATGGCAATGGATGCCTGCTGAACGCAGTTGAAGGTGCCGACCACGTTGACGCGCAGCACGTCGAGCCAGTCCTGGGCGCTCAAGTCTTCGAGCAGCGCCAGGCTCCCCAGAACACCCGCGTTCGCGATGCACACGTCCAACCCACCGAACGCGTCGACGGCGCGCTGAAAGCTCGCCTTGACCCCCTCGGGGTCACTGATATCGCAGGCGCCGGAGAGTTCTGCGTCGCTCGTAAATTCCGCGCGGTCTAGCGCCATCACGCGGGCGCCCTCTGCGATCAGCTGCTCGACGCAGGCCTGCCCAATGCCACTCGCCGCCCCCGTAACAATGGCGCGTTTGCCCTGAAAGCGCATCGCTTAGAAGTGACCAGCTAGGCCGACAGACGGCTGCCGAGGGTCAAAGCCGACATCGAAACGCAGGTGCTTGTTACTCGCCGCCTTGGGCTCGCTGCCGGACGAGCCGGTCAAGAGCCAGATCGCGGCGACGCTGACGCCCACAATGCCAATCCCCAGCGTGACGCCGGTGAGCATCGAGTAGCTTTCCCCGCGGCTTTGTGTGTCCTCGAGGGTGTCCGGACAGACGTCGTTGATGCACTCGGAGTCCAGGTCGGAGTTCGCCTGGCCGCGCAGGATGTAGAACACGCCGCTGGCAGCGAGACTCGCGACGCCCAAGCCGCCGATGATCCACGGCATCGGGCTGCCGCTCGACGGGGGCAAACCATCCTTGGAGTCGAAGGCGGCCACTTGGCTGTCGTCGTCCGGCTTCGGCTCATCGTCGTCCGTGGCGACGGGCTGCAAGTCGGGCGGCACATCCAACATCACCTGATCTTGTTCGCCTTCCTTCACCTGCACGGTGCGCTCAAAGCGACGACCATCGGGCAGCGTCACCTTGATCAGGTGCGGCCCCGGGTCGACGTTCACTTCGCGCCCGATCTGCGCCTGACCGAGCTCGACGCCGTCTAGGGCGATCTTCGCGGATTCAGCCCCTTCACCACGCTCGATGATCAGGCGCGGGACACGCTTCTCCAGCTCCTCCCGTGCAGTCCGCACCTCAACCAACACGCTTTCCGGTACGCCGTCGGTCGTGCCTGCTTCGTGCTCGGCGAGGCGATAGCCGCCGAGCGCTTCATTGAGCCGACCAAGCTTCTCCTTGCAGCGCGCGATGTGGAAGCGCACCTGCGGGGTCATGCGAATGCGAGCCACCTTCTCGAAGGACGCGAGAGCACCAGCCCAGTCGCTCGCAGCTTCCTGGGTGAGGCCCTGACTGTAGAGCGTGCGCGCCTGCTGGATTTCCGCAGGGGTCTGCGCGCTACCGCTGACAGAGACCAAACTCAGCGCGCCCAGCACCAGCGCGGAACCAAACAAGCGACGAGAAGACATGCGATTGGAAGAGAGCATTGCAGTACGGGAATGTGAGGGGCGAAGCATGCAGGGCAGCAGGCTACTACATCGAGCAACAAACGCCCGCGAGCGGGCGCAGGATTGTCCTACAGGTGGCGAGGGAGGTGGGTGAATGGACGCTCGCGGTCTGCTTGGTATTTCGGAGCGTTTCTCGAGTTTCCGCCAACGATCCTCGCGGTCTGCCCCGCATAGCCGAAGCGAGCGCGTCGCGCCAATCGGCCAGCTAACCGAGAGAGCGCGCTGACCAGGCTTCGCCGGCGCACGCTCAGCGCCGCTTCCGCTCATTGCCATGTGCAATTCGCGCCCGGGTGGCGCGAACAAGGAACAACGCGCGCCCGGGTGGCGCGAACAAGGAACAACGCGCGCCCGGGTGGCGCGAACAAGGAACAACGCGCGCCCGGAAGGCGCTAACGAACAACGGTTCTACCAACGCCCGCGAGCCCTACGCGATTGGGCGGGCTCCCGCGAGTGACAACTTGGAGACATCGGGTGCAAGCACATCCACGCGGAACACGCCGGCCAGCTATTAGCAGCTGCACCCGGACCCCGTGACTCGCTCCTCCGCGCGCCCCACCCGAGTGCGGGCTCGGGTGCAGGGATCGCTGGTGGTCCCGGCAACCTCACAGATGCGTGCGGCGGCCCGACGCATTCCCTCCAGAGCCTGGCAGCCGACGTCGCAGGCGCTGAGCTCGCGGCGATCGCCGCCTGAGTCCTCATCGTCCAAGTCAGCTGACTCCGGGGCCGGTGCGGGGGCCGCAGGTGGAGGTGGTGCCTCGGCGGCGGGTTCTTCCGCGGCCTCGCCGCCGGTCACGTCGCCAACCGGCGCCTCGGGCGCTTCGGTCCCTTTGTCGCGGAGGTCCAGCGCGCCAAAGCGACCCTCGAGTTCGGACTGATGCTCATCCAGACGACGCTCGAGTTCCTGCAGATCGCTGGTGGGTGGCTCTCCCGGCGCTGGTGCCGCACCACCGCATCCGCTGACCAAGCCAAGCCCGAGCAGACCCAAAGCCCAAGCGACGCGCTGCGTTCCCTTCACCATTGCATGGCAGGATACACGCGTTGCCTGGGTGGACGCCGCGGGAGTTAGCCAAGTCAGCGGCTTTCGCGTTGAATGCCCAGGGGGATCTGGCAAGCTCGCCGCGCCATGATCACCTACATCGACGGAAAGTATGTGGACGACGCTGAAGCAACCGTCAGCGTTCGTTCCAAAGCCTTGAACTACGGCTTGGGCTGTTTCGGCGGTGTGCGGGGCTATCTCGGTGACGATGAGAAGCAGGTCTTCGTGTTCCGTCTGGATGCGCACATCAAGCGCCTCCGCGACGCCGCGAACGTCCTGTATCTGCAGTTGCCCGGCGATGACCAAGCCACGGGAGAAATCCTGCTGGAGGTCCTGCGCCGCAACGAAATCCACCAAGACATCTACCTCCGCCCACTGCTGATTCACAACTCGACCCAGCTGACACCGGTGTTGCTCGAGGACGACACGAGCTTCATCGTCTACTGCTTGCCGCTGAACCGCTACATCGACAAAGACGCCATCGACGTCTGCATCTCGTCGTGGCGCCGCGTGCAGGACAACGCGATCCCTTCTCGGCTCAAGTCCACCGGCGCGTATCTCAACAGCGCGCTGGCTCGGCGTGAGGCGAAGGACAACGGCTACGACGAAGCCATATTCCTCACGGAAACTGGCTTCGTCAGCGAAGGCAGCGCGGAGCACATCTTCATCGTGCGCGACGGAACGCTCTTCAGCCCGCCGAGCACGGAGAACAACCTGGACGGCATCACGCGTCGCAGCCTGATCACCCTCGCCACTGAAGATCTCGGCCTGAAGTTCCACGAGCGCCCCCTGGGTCGCTCGGAGCTCTACTTCGCCGACGAGATGTTCCTGTGTGGCACCGGCGCTCAGGTCACTCCCGTCAACTCCGTGGACAAGCGCAAGATCGGCGGTGGCGGTGTGGGCGAAATCACGAAGAAGCTGCAAAAGCACTTCCTCGACGTGTGCCGGGGCCGGGTCGAGAGCCGGAAGAGCTGGCTGACTCCCGTCTGGGGCTGAACGCCCGGTGTCTGGGGCTGAGCTAGATTAAATTTCCACAAGGTAATCAACGCCGGGCGAAAGCGCTCGGCGTTTTGCCTTTGTGCGAGGTCTAGAGCCTGAGCACGGGCGCTCTCCCGGCGATCCTCACCCCCCGATCCTGCTCTGGGATCCGCACTTCTGGATTTCTTGGGGGGGAGGCGCAACGTTTCGCGGCAACCCAGCTGTCGCCAAGGTGGTGTTTTGCCCTGCTGTTTGACCTTGGACTCGGAGCGCAGTAAAGTGCAGCCACTGATGAACGGGCGAGTCTATTTCTGGCGCTTTTTTTACTTCGGGAGCCATCCCGGGGCGCGCCGCTCTCCGTCTTGAGTCGATACTGAGATGAGCACCACGGCCCCGGGAAACCCTGGGGCCGTTCGGCTTTGTGCGAGCGACCCAGGGCCCGAAGCCAAGCAAGAGGACGCCATGAGCAATCGAGTCGAAAACAGCAACCTGCAAGGCTTCGAGCCTCTCCTCACACCGCTGAGCGCAAAGCAAAGCTGCCCTTTGAGTGCGCCAGCTGAAGAGCTCGTGCTGCGCACCCGGAGCGAGATCAAGGCGCTGCTCCGTGGGGAAGACAAGGACCGCATGCTGTTGATCGTCGGTCCGTGTTCGATCCACGACCAAAAGGCAGCCTACGAGTACGCGAGTCGCTTGGCGGAGCTTCGTGAAGAGCTCACAGACGTGGCCGTGATCGTGATGCGCACGTACTTCGAGAAGCCGCGCACCACCATCGGCTGGAAGGGCCTGATCAACGACCCGGATCTAGACGGCAGCTGCGACATCGGCAGCGGCCTGCTCAGGGCGCGCCAGACGGTGCTAGCGATCAACGAGCTCGGCGTACCTTGCGCTAGCGAGGCGCTCGATCCCATCACCCCGCATTACCTCGCGGATCTCCTTAGCTGGGCAAGCATCGGTGCGCGCACGACGGAGAGCCAGACCCATCGCGAGATGGCCAGCGGGCTATCGATGCCCGTCGGCTTCAAGAACGGCACCGATGGCAGCCTGACTCCCGCCGTGAACGCGCTGATCTCCGCGGGGCACTCTCACGCCTTCTTGGGTATCAACGACGACGGCTTGACCAGCGTGGTGAAGACCCGCGGCAACCCCGACCGCCACGTGGTGCTGCGAGGCGGACCGCGCCCGAATTACCACACCGAAGACATCGAGGAGGCGCAGGCCCTCGTCGCTGAAGTCGCCCCAGAGCTCACGCGCGCGGTGATGGTGGACAGCTCTCACGGCAACTCGAGCAAGGACTACCGCCGCCAGGGCCGCGTGTGCAAAGACGTGGTGCGTCAGTTCGCCCTTGGACAACGAGCGATCTTGGGACTCTTGATCGAATCGAACCTCCGCGCCGGCAACCAGAAGTGGACCGGCGACAAAGCCAAGCTCGAGTACGGCCTCTCCATCACCGACGGCTGCATCGGCTGGGAGGAGTCCGCAGAGCTCTTGCGCTGGATCGCCGGTCAACTTCGAGCGCGCAAGGCGGCTTGAGATCGCTTTGATGGTCACGCGCATTGCCGCGCGGTAGCTCTTCGAGCCGCCGCGCGCTGCTGCGCAATGCGGCGTTGGGCGTCAGTGCGGCGTTGGGCGTCAGTGCGGCGTTGGGCGCGCGCAACGTCCGTTGATGCAAAGGTAACCGGAAGACGCGCCACAGCAATCAGCTGCGGTCGTGCAACTCTCGTCTTCGTTGGAGCAACCGGTGGGCGGCGGCACGCACTCGAACACCGGAGCACCCGCGTCGTCGCTGCCCGTCTGACGACAGAAGCCGTCGCAGCACTCGGCACCGGACTCGCAGGAAGCGCCTTGAGCCTTGCACGGCTCGAGCGCCGTGAACGCGCGCATATTCCCCGCGGCAAGCTCTTGTCCCGGGAGATAGAAGGCAGGGTGGCTCGGGTCGAGCTTGCCCTGGTAGTCGATGTCCACCGCGGCGACCCACAGCTTCTTTCGAGGGGAAGGCATCTCGCCGTTGGCGTCGTTCGTGCCCCACTTGTTGTCACCGCCAGGCTCGGTGCCTCCTGGCGCTACGACGTTGCCGTAGGCGCGACGGCTGGTGAATACCACCCAGTAGTAACCTCCGACGGGCACCGGAAGCACGGTGGGCTCGTAGTTCAAGCGCCCCTCCTCGGTCTCGCCGTACGGCAGGTAAGAAGCGCCGCTCGCCTCGTAGCCGTTGAGCGCCGAGAGCGAGCTGACCGCTTGGCTCTGCAGGTCGACCAAGCGGATTTCGGCGAACGCGTGGGTGTTGGCGTTGCCCGTGTCGTAGGCATCACCCTCGTGAAACAGCACGGATTGAGAGTCCGGAGTGAAGCTCGGCCAGCCGACGACTTGGCTGCTTGCCACCACCGGATTCGGGACGCCGAAAGTCGGCGGCGTTGTGGTGCCGTCAAAGTCCATGACCGCCAGCGTCTTGCCAGAGTTGTGCTCTTGCCAGCTGAACGCCACCTTCGTCGCATTTGGCGCGAAGGTCGGAGTCATGGCGTACTGAACCTGACTCTCGAACGTAGGCGCCGAGACCTGGGCGCCGGTAGCCGTGTCGTAGAGGCGCGACGGGTAGTCGCCCGAGAGTCCGCGAATCGCCGGACCGCTCGTTGGCACGCCATTCGAGAGCATCAGCGCTCCGTCTGGAGTCAGCCCGCCGAATGACATCTTCCGCCCGTCGCCGTCGGTGTAGCGCGGCGTCGCGTTTCCGTCGGGAGTCAGATCGAAGCTCCCGGATTCAAGCGGATTGCCGTTGCCCCAGTTCAAGCCTCCAACCAGCACATTGCCTTGAGAGCTGACCGAGTGACACACGGTGCACTGGCCGATCATCACCTCCGCGGCCCCGCCGGGGCGCACGCGCATCACCGCGCCGGTGTTGGTCGAAGCCGAGCGGTACGTGTTGTAGTAGATGATGCCTTTCAGGGACCCTTGGGCGATGCGCCAGCTTTCACTCACCGGTCCAGTCGCCGTGCCGCCGCTCAGCTTGCTGGCTTTGACCTGGACATCCACGCCGGCGCCGGCGCTCTTGGTGATCGCTTCCCACACATTCGGCGGCAGGGTCACGCGGCTGGGGTTCGAGGCTCCGAAGTAGCCAACATAGCTGAAGTCTGGAAAGCTCACTTCGACGCGCATGGCGTCCGCGGCGCTGCCGCCGAACTGCATTTCGGGACCACTGAGTCCTCGCGGAAATATCGTCTTGTCGTACGGGTACAGCCACTTGAACGCAGCGTCGGAGGCGCCGCCAGCGTCCAACAAGCCACGGTCAGCGTCTGGAACGCCTGCGGCATTGTCGGTGATGTCGACGACCACCTTGAGCGTCGTCGATGCCTCGAGATCGCCTACGCGGGCGGTTACGCCGACGGATCCCGCGATGAATCCACCGGAAGTGAAGGTCCCGGCGCTGTCGATTGTGCCCAGCACCACGTCATCGAGCAGCCAGTTGGCGGTCGCCGTCGTTCCGTCGCTGAGCTTCGCAGCGAACCCCTGAGTGGCCGGGCTACCGCTGACGTTCAAGACCGGGTTCTGGGGCTCGATGGATAGGGTCAGCGGTGAGCTCGAGTCGAGGTTCAGTCCGCCAGCGGTGCCACCGTCACCCGCGCTGCCTCCAGGGCCGCCATCTGTCTGACCCCCGCTGCCACCGGTGAGCGTGTTGCCACCATTGACACTGGCGCCGCTGTCGCTACCGCAGGCGGCGAAAACGCCGGCCGCGGCGATGCTCAGCAGCAAGACGAGGGTCGAAGTCGTGCGCTTCGAGAGCGAAACGCAGCTCGAAGAACGCGTGTGTGGGGGCAAACGCATGTTTGAATTCTACCAGGCCGCTCGACCCGCCGACAGCGTCCGTCTCGCTCCGTTCGGAACATTCGCGCGCGAATGTGGCCCACCGATCAGCGGGGAGCCGCGCTCACTCGCGAAACAGTGACACCTTGGCCAACCTTCGCAGCTCCTTGAGGTGACGCTCTTCAACCTCCGGCGACGCTTGTTCAGGCGCCAACGCTGCGTGCACGAGGGCGGCGTTGCTCAATGTGGCGATCGTCAGCGTGACGACATGGAGCAGATACGATTCTTCATCCACATCCTCGCGGATCTGCCCGATGCGCTTGCCCGTGCGGATGTACTCGGCGACGACCCGCAGCCAGGGCCGGAGGTTGTCTATCACCTGCTCTCGCATGTGCGCTGGGCGGTCCATCAGCTCACGCATCAGCAGCAGCGCGCGATCTGGATCCTCACGGAAAAATCGAATGAGCTCATTCGTCAGCGCTTCGAAGCGAGCGTGTCCGCTGGTAACGGCCTCCAAGAGCTGCGGTACGGTGCTTCGCCAGTGGGCGAACAAGTTCTCGAGCACCGCAGCGCGCAGAGCGTCCTTGGAGGGGTAGTGATAGAGCAGCGTCGGCTTGGTGATCCCAACCTGTGCTGCGATGGCCTGCAGTGAGGTGCCGTCGAAGCCCTGACGGGCGAATAACCGCGTCGCCGCCTCGCAGATCAGTTCCGCACTCGAAGCGCGCTGAGTGTCCACGCCCCGTCTCTACCGCCTGGTAGAGAGCGGAGCAAGCGACGCTGTCTTGTGTTGCGGGAATGCTGCAAGACGTCAAAACCCGCTCTCTCCAGAAACCATGCCAATCTGCCGTAGGAGGGACACCGGAACACTCCCAAGGGTTGAGTCGAAGCGCACCTGAGCGAAAATTCAGGCAGAATGACGCGTTGCAGAAAATCCCTTGCTGCTCCTCTACCGGGTGGTAGACAGCGTGCGGCATCGCAGGGAGACGCCTGCGATACGACCGCCCGCAGTCGCCGGGCTCACGAGGTAGTTCATGGGCGTATCGAATCGACACATCCTGACCCAAGCACCCGTCATCGGCGCCCTTGGGCGCACCGCGTTTGCAGCCTTGCGCCAGAAGCCTGGCGCTGGCGCCACTCCGGTCACTCCTGGGCCCGAGTTCCGCACGGAGATTGACCCGCTCCCCACGGCGCTGGTCAAGGACTACATTCGACACGTGGGAGGTGACCCCAGCGCTTACCGTGGCATCGTCCCGGCGCACCTCTTCCCCCAGTGGGGCTTTCCCCTAGCCACCCGCACGCTCGAGGGGCTGCCCTACCCGCTGCTCAAGGTGATGAACGGCGGCTGCCGCATGCGAGTCAACTCCCAGCTCCCGCTGGGCAAGAAGCTCCAGGTTACCGCGCGTCTCGAGAGCATCGACGACGATGGTCGCCGAGTCGTGCTGCAGCAACACGTGGTGACCGGCACGAAGGAGCAACCAGAGGCCGTGGTCGCTGACTTCTTCGCGATCGTCCCGCTGCCGAAGAAGCAAGACCAGGCAAACGGGCAGTCTCCAAAGAACGGGCAAGCCAAGAAGGACAAGCCGCGCGTGCCGAGCAACGCCCGCGAGATTGGCTACTGGAAGTTGCCAGCGAACGCTGGTCTGGACTTCGCCAAGTTGACCGGTGACTTCAACCCGATTCACTGGATCCCCGGCTACGCGAAGGCTTCAGGCTTCCGGAACGTAATTCTGCACGGATTTTCCACGATGGCGCGCACCGCCGAGGGCTTGAATCGGGGCCTCTTCGCCGGAAGCATCAAGGCACTCCACGAGCTCGACGTGCGCTTCACGCGACCGTTGGTCTTGCCAGCAAGGGTCGGGCTGTACGTCCTCGATAACTCGGTGTTCGTCGGTGACGCCCCGGGTGGCCCTGCGTATCTCGTCGGTAGCTTCAACAACGAACACGGAGAACAACCATGAGCGACATCCTGCTCGACCTGGCTCAGAACCCTCGCGCCCGTAAGCTGATTCAAAGCGCCGGCCTGCCCATCCCGATGCCCGCGCAGCTGCTACGTCAACGCGGGCCGTCCGTGGAGCGCCCCCTGATGGATCAGTCGGTGTTGGTCGGTGGCATCGGCGAACTCACGCCCGTGATCGCTCGCACCCTGATCATCGCCGGTGGGAATCCCTGGCTCGCCGCTCCTGAGCTGGAAGGCCCGTTCAAGGAGCTTGGTGAAGCGTACGGTCGCCTGCCGAAGCTCGTGAGCGAGCCCGAGCTCGGCGAAAACAAGAAGCCGAGTATCGGCTCGATGGTCTTCGATGCGACGGGCATCCAGAGCCCAGCAGATCTGGACGCCGTCTACTCGTTCTTCCATCCCTGGTTGCCCGAGCTGCGCAAGAACGCGCGCATCGTGGTGCTCGGCAGGCCCCACGAGACAGCAACCAGCGCAGCTGCCGCGGCGGCGCGCAGCGCGCTGGAAGGCTTCACCCGCAGCCTCGCCAAGGAGCTAGGCAAGAAGGGCGTGAACGCCAACTTGATCCGCGTGGAAGAGGGCGCGGACGACCGCGTCGCTGGCGTGCTGCGCTTCTTGCTCAGCCCCGCTTGCACCTTCGTCACTGCCCAGCCCATCAGCGTCAGCGCCAGCGCAAAGTTCGATGGCGAGGTCTCGTGGGTGCGCCCGCTCGCAGGAAAGGTCGCGCTGATCACCGGCGCGGCCCGCGGAATCGGTGCCGCTACGGCGGAGATCATGGCGGCAGAGGGCGCCCACGTCGTGTGCCTCGATCGCCCCGATGACGACGGTCCGGTGAGCCAGGTCGCACGCAAGATCGGCGGCTCGGTGCTGCTAGCAGATGTCTCCGATCCCGAAGCGCCGGGGAGCATCGCCCGCGCATTGAAGGAGCAGCACGGCGGCGTCGACATCGTCGTTCACAACGCAGGCGTGACGCGCGACAAGACGCTCGCGCGGATGAAGCAAGCGCTGTGGGACCAGGCGATCGACATCAACTTGAGCGCCGTCGAGCGCATCACAAGCGAGCTCCTGAAGGGCACGCTGAACGACGGCGGGCGCATCGTGAACCTATCATCTATCGCGGGCATCGCCGGTAACGTAGGCCAGACCAACTACGCGGCGTCGAAGAGCGGCATCGTTGGCCTCACCAAGCACCTGGCTCGCGAAGTCGCGGACCGCGGCATCACGGTGAACGCGATCGCTCCTGGCTTTATCGAGACGCGCCTCACCGCGGCGATTCCGGTCGTAATCCGTGAAGCCGGTCGCCGCATGAGCGCCTTGGGTCAGGGCGGACAACCAGAGGACGTCGGCCAAGCCATCAACTTCTTGTGCACGCCTGCCGCCGCTGGCGTCACAGGCAACATCATCCGTGTCTGCGGAGGCGCCCTAATCGGCGCCTGATTGGAGGAAACCATGGCAGCGAAACGCCGCACGAACACCGGTACACGCAGCAAAACCAACGGTGGCAGCGCAAACGGCAACGGGCACAGCGCCCGGCGCGCAGTGGTTGTCGGGGGCATGCGTACGCCCTTCGTCAAAGCTTTTACGAGCTTCACCCAGCTCGACACCATCGCGCTCGGGGTCGCGGCCACTCGTGGTCTGCTGAACAAGCTGGAACTTTCCCGCAAGGAAATTGACGGCATCGTTTGGGGCGGGGTCATCCTCCCGACGACCGCCCCTAACGTCGCTCGCGAAATCGCCCTGGACCTTCAGTTGCCCGCGAGCGTCGAGGGCATGACCGTCACCCGCGCATGTGCCTCAGGGCTCCAAGCCATCACCCTGGCGGCCGCAGCCATCGAGCGCGGGGAAGCCGACGTGATCATCGCTGGCGGGTCTGACTCGACCAGCAACGCACCCATCACCCTGCCCTCCAAGGTGACCCATAGCCTCGCACCCCTCGCGCTAGGCAAGCCGTCGCCCGCAGACTACCTCGCGGCGCTGTCCCAGCTGACTCCAATCACCGAGATCCTCCCGCGCCAACCCAAGATCGCCGAGCGCAGCACGGGCGAGGTGATGGGCGAGTCGGCGGAGCGCATGGCGAAGCGCAACGCGATCAGTCGCGAGGCACAGGACGAGCTTGCGGCGCGCTCCCACCATCGCGCGGCCCACGCCATCGAGTCGGGTCGCTTCGCAGAGGAAGTAGTCGCGGTGGAGACGCCTGGTGGCAAGTGGGTGCACGCCGATGGTCTCGTCCGCGCAGACACCTCTGTGGAGAAGCTCAGCAAGCTACGGCCGGTGTTCTCGAAGGACGGTAGCGTTACCGCAGGGAACGCGAGTCCGCTCACCGATGGCGCTGCTGCGGTGGTGCTGATGAGCGAGGAGAAGGCGCGGGCGCTTGGCTACACCCCGCTCGCAGCCATCAAGTCGTGGGCCTACGTGGGAGTGGATCCGGCGGATCAGCTCCTGATGGGGCCGGCACTGGCGATGCCCAAGGCACTCGAGCGCGCGGGCTTGTCCCTGAGCGACATCGACCTCATCGACATGCACGAGGCGTTCGCTGCTCAGGTACTCAGCGTGCTGAAGATGCTCGGGAGCGACGCCTTCGCCAAGGAGCGCCTGGGGCGGGAGCAAGCCGTCGGCGAGGTGAACCCGGAGGCGATCAACCTCCACGGCGGCTCGCTGGCGATTGGTCACCCCTTCGGCGCGACCGGCGCTCGCATGGTCACGACCGTCGCCAATGAGCTCGCCCTCGGAGAGCGCTCCATGGCCCTGCTCGGCATCTGCGCGGCAGGCGGCCTCGGAGCCGCCGCGGTTCTCGAACGCGTGAACTGAAACGACTCCAACAGGAGCAACCTGCCCGCGACCGTATTCGGTCGCGGGCAGCTGTTGTTTTGTAACAAGTGCTTCAGATCGGTACAGCGGACGCCCGCTGCAGCTCTCCCCCACTCATCCCATGGGCGTTGGGATAGGCTTCCTAACGTGAGGTGGATCGGCGATTTGCTGACCCCATCAACCAAGGACGAGAGTGCGGATTGAGTTGGAGCACGGGGCGTTTCTGGAGCTCCACGAGTCCTGGTTGCCAAGCGACGTCGCCGCCACGCTCCACGCCGAACTCGAGGCTCAGCTCAGCTGGGAGCAGCGAGCTATCCAGCTATTTGGGCGCTCGGTGCTGCAGCCCCGGCTCGTGGCGTGGTGTGGCGAAGTCCCCTATCGCTACTCGGGACAGACACTCGAGCCGCGAGAGTGGACTCCAGCGGCAGCGCGCATACGCATGCTCGTTGAGCAAAGCTCGCAGTGCCACTTCAACCACCTGCTCGCCAACTTGTATCGGAGCGGGAGCGACAGCATGGGCTTTCACTCCGACAACGAACCGGAGCTCGGGCCCACTCCCCAAGTCGCCTCGGTATCATTCGGCGCGACTCGTCGATTTCGCATCAAGCCGCGCGAGCGAGGAGCGAGCCACGCACTCGACCTGCCTCATAACTCACTTTTGATAATGGCCGGGACGACCCAACACCACTACGTCCACGGCGTCCCAAAGCAGCCTGGAATCAGCGCTCCACGCCTGAACCTGACGTTCCGCAGGGTCGGCACGCCATCAGGCTAGAAATGCGTAGCCCATAGCCATCTGAGCAAAACTCGTTGCGCAGCGCCGATTGGAACAGCATTGGAGCGCCAACCCTTAATTCGCGCTCCGGGTGGTCGTAGAAGCTCGCGCAACAATCGTTTCTGTGTCGAAAAAGCACACACGATTGTGGAGCAGAAACACAACGAACACACCGCGGCGGCTAGTCGCTGACACTGCCCGCCATCACCACCCCTCGTGTGTACCGATTGGTGTTCCTGTGTGGTTTCTCTATTGACGTATCGCGTAAATTAGGCCAGAAGGCCTCGCGCTCAGATACCCCTCCTGAGCCACGATGTCCGGGCGGCGCGTAGCGCGTCCGTATCAAACAAAAACCTCATGCAACCTTCGGCGTGAGGATCGCTCGTGCTCGTCACGAGCCTAGAAAACCAGGGCCTTTCTTCGGGCGCCTTGGCATCCGCCAGGTGTTCATATTTATGCGCGGAAATTCTGCGCCCAGTGTCGTTTCTTGACGATGCGCTGGGCACTGCGGAGCTGCGTCAAAGAACTGCCCGGGGACTCTGAAAAGTACGTGCTCGGATCTGCGTGGTGCCGAGCAAGCGATATCGGTCCACGCCGAGCAACAACAACAACGCACCCGGGAGGATCTCATGCGATCCGATCTCTCCATCGATTCTGAACGCGAAGTCGTGCCTGAGTCATCGCCTCGCTCGTGCATCCGCGAGCTCACGCCATTCACGGAGAAGTCTCCGAACGTTTCCTTCGAAGCGCCCCCGGCACCAACTTCTCGCACGGAAATTCCTGCGTTTGAGGTCCAGACCGCAGCTGACGGCATCATCGATGCGTTGGTCAAGGAAGGGGTAGACACCTTCTTCGGTATTCCCGGTGGTCCGGTCTCTCCAGTGTTCGACTCCATCTTGCGTCACCCAGGCGCCACGTTGGTGGAGTCGAGGCACGAAAGCGCGGCGGCGTTCGCCGCCACGGCGTATTACCGCGCGAGCGGGAAGGTACCGGCGGTGGTCGTCACCGCGGGGCCAGGCGCAACGAATGCGGTCACCGGCGTGTGT
Source organism: Polyangiaceae bacterium (assembly GCA_020633205.1). Lineage (NCBI taxonomy): Bacteria > Pseudomonadati > Myxococcota > Polyangiales > Polyangiaceae > Polyangiaceae bacterium. The sequence goes on along the minus strand of JACKEB010000015.1, from coordinate 250,217 downwards.
TCGGCCCACAACGAAGGAGTGCCGCTAGTACTGGTCATCGGCGACGTCGCATGGGCGGCCAATGGCGGTCGGCTACTGCAGAACTCTGGGCCCGAGGGGATCGACGTCGAGTCCTTGTTCGACAAGATGACCCGGCGCGCGGTGCGCGTAACGAGTCCGTCCGCGGCCAGCTCCCAAGCGACGGCGGTGCTGGAGGCAGCAACGGACCCCGCAAACCCTGGCCCAGCGCTGTTGGTCGTGCCAATCGACCGCGGAGCCGCCAAGACGGACGGTTTCCGAGTTTCCCGCACGGTAACTCGCCGCCTGAGTGAGCCAGACCGTAGCGTCGTTCTCGAAGTGTGTCGCTTGCTCGCCCAAGCGGAGCACCCACTTCTGGTGTTCGGCTCGGGAGCGAGGCCTTACTCGAAGGTGTTGCGCCGGCTCGTCGATGCGCTGGACGTTCCGTTCGTCACCACGCCCAAGGCGAAGGGCATCGTCAGCGAGGAGCATCCTCGCTCCTTGCGCCATGGCGGGCTGGCGGCCTCTATCTGGGCGCGTGACTACACGAAGCTCGGGGTGGACGTCGCGGTCGTGCTTGGAACGGATCTGGATGATTGCTCCGTCGGTCCGACGCCTTACGTCGCCCCTGGAGGGCGTCTGGTCCACGTAGACCGCGACGCGACCGTGTTCAATCGCAACTTGCCGACGGAGCTCGGCGTGGTGAGTGACGTGGGCGCGTTCGCCGAAAAGATGTACGACGTCGTGCTCGAGGAAGGCCTGCGCAACACGCGTTGTCGCGGGAAGCTGCGTGAGCTTCGGGCTCGCTCACCGTTCGACGACGCAACTTTTGGGGGTGAGGATCAGCCGTTGATCACCCCCCAGCGCGCCGTCGTCGAGCTGGAGCGCGCCGCGGGTGCAAACGCCACGTTCGTCACCGACATCGGCGAGCATATGCTCTTCGCCCTTCACTACCTCACGGCGAAGGATCCCAAAGGCTTTCAAATCCAGCTGGGCCTCGGAAGCATGGGTTCCGGGGTCAGCGGCGCGATCGGCGCTGCTATCGGGAATCGAGCGCGTCCGGTGGTGTGCATCTGTGGCGATGGAAGCATGCAGATGGCTGGGATGGAGCTGTTGGTCGCGGCGAAGGAGCGCCTACCGGTGATCTTCGCCGTGTTCAACGACGCGCGCTACAACATGGTCTACCACGGCTACAAGCAAGTATTCGGTCGTGAAGCGCAGTGGTCCACAGACTTCGTGGACTTCGCCGCCTGGGCTCGCTCGATGGGCGTGACTGGCGTACGAGTGAACCACCCCGGGGAAATCCGGGAGGAATTGTTTGATCGCTTGCTCGAGCTAGGTGGCCCAGCCGTCTTGGACATCCGAATCGACCGCGACGTACGACTCGCCGGCGGCGGCCGAAATGAAGCGCTGCAACACATGAGTATGCTGTCGAACAAGGGGGTCGCATGAGAGCGCGCATCACTGGACTCGGCGCCTGGTACCCAGAGCAAGTCCGAACGAATGCGGATTGGCCCCAGGAGTTCGCGGAACGGGGCCGCTCGAGCAACCGGCGTGAGCTCGTGGACGTACGGGTGGAGGATGACCCGCGCGAGGCACTCGGCAAACGCTACTTGGCGGCAGAAGCGGATGACCCGTTCCTTGGGGCTCGGAAGCGGCGAGTTGCGCCGGCGGACGTCAACTCTTGCCTCGCGGAAAGCAAAGCAGGCGCAGCAGCATTGCTCGACGCGGGAGTGTCGCCTGACGAGGTCGACGTCGTCATGTCCTGGGCAGCGGTGCCTGATCGCGTGGTTCCTCCAAGTGCCCCACGCGTGGCGGACCTACTGGGGATCCGTCGTGCAATGGCTCTCGGACTCGAGGCAAGCTGTGCAACTTCGGTGGCCCAGCTCGGTCTGGCGGCGGCGTTGATCGAGTCTGGTCGCGCACGCTGCGTGCTGCTCACCCAGAGCCACATGATGACCAGGGCGTTTCCGCTTATGCATCCGGCATCGCCGAACGTTGGAGATGCCGCCACCGCGATGGTCGTGTGCGCCGCCGAGCGGCGCGGGATCGGCACGCTCCACGCCGTCACCCATGGGGAGTACTACCCCGCGGTGACCTGGTGCCGCGGGAAGGAGGAAGATCCGCCGTGGTGGAAGGCAGGTCCGGATTACTACCCGGGTAGTCTAGCTCCCGAGCTCGCGCGCTCGCTGATCGCGCAAACTGTTCACATCGGCATGTCCACGGTCAGTGAACTCCTGGTGCGCGCGCACGTTCGCGGGAACGAGATCAACGTGTTTGCGAGCGTCCAGCCGCGCCGTTGGGTTCCCGGGGCGATCGCCGAAGCTGCAGGCCTGGCCGCGGCGCACGTGCCGGTCACCTTCGACGAATATGCCCACCTGGGCGCTTGCGGCGTGGTCAGCAATCTACTCGATGCCCGCGCCAACGGACATCTCGCGGAAGGTTCGAAGAGTGTGCTGTTTGCGCAGGGCGCGGGCCTCACGCGCGCAGCGATACTCGTCGACTGGTAGAAAGTCGCGACATGCCGGGGGGGCATTGAAGTAGACTCCGCCGGTGGACTCGCACTTTCCTGCCGATGCTCCGCACACGCTGCTCCTGCTGTTCGACGGGAAGCTCGCCACGAGCCTCCGGCAGATGCTCGAAGGCCTGCCCGCAACTCCCAATTGCCAAGTTGAAACAGCTGAGCTCCCTGTGTCGGACGCGGTCCGCCAGGCTCGTCTGAGCCACGGCGGCAAGCCGCTAGGTGTGTACTCTCCTGACGAGTCAGGCGTCCTCGCTGCGATCGATGCGGGGGCGGATGATTCGTTGGTGCTCGGTAGCGGTCTACCGAGTCAGCAAGCCGTGCTCGCGTTCCTCGATCGGGTGCATCTGCGCGCGCGTTTGCGCCGTCACCAGGAACGCTTGCAGGCGTCAGCCGTCCAATCCGAGAAACTCGCGGCGCTGGGTACTGTGGTCGCGGGCGTCGCTCACGAGGTGAACAACCCCCTCGCGGCACTCATGCTGACGGTGGAGGCCATCCGGGTACAGCTCGGACCGCTCTTTGATGCCCGCAATCGGGTGCGTGGTCTCGTGGAGCGCGAACGCGGCGCGAGCTTGGACGAACTGACAGAGCTTGCTCAGAGCATGCGCAGCGGGGTGCCTTCTCATGAGGCGAACGAGCTCGTGGATGAGGTGCTGTCGGCTTCGGAGACCATCGCGAGCGTCGTCCGCGACCTGAAGGTGTTCGCGCGCCCGGATGACACGGAGGAACCGCAAGTCGTCCACCTCCCGGAGCTGATGGATCAAGTAGTGCGCATCGTCGGACGGGAGATCACTCCGTTCGCTGCCTTGGAGCGCGACTACGCTCCTGACGTCCCGCCGGTCGTGGCGTCTCGCACCCGGCTGACCCAGGTGTTTACCAACGTGCTTATCAACGCGGCGCACGCGGTACGTGAGGTACAGCGTTCGGTTCACCGCATTCGGGTCTCTATCCGCGCGGATGACGATGCGGTCGCGGTGTCGATCTCAGACACGGGACCCGGTATCCCTCACGATACGATCGAGCACATCTTCGACCCGTTCTTCACGACGAAGCGTGAAGACTTCGGCACGGGTCTCGGCCTTTCCATCTCACGCTCGATCATGCGCGGTCTGGGGGGGGACCTGTTGGTTGAGTCCGTCCACGGCGTCGGTGCGACCTTCGTCGCCTTGATCCAGCGCCCAAGCCGCGTCGATCTTCTCAAGGCTATGCAGAACGCAGCGCGCTTTCGTCAAACCCCCGCACGGCGAGCGCAGCGAATCGCCGTTTTGGCTGTGGATGAAGACGAGCGCATGCTGAAGGCCTACGCGAGTTCGCTTCGAGAGCACTGTGATGTGCTCCTGGCGGCCGATGGTCAGGAGGCGATTGAGCTCTTGCTGTCAGGCTCGGCAGCAGACGTAGTCGTCACCGATCTCGCCATGGCTTCCGTCGATGGCCGTGCGCTGCTCGAGTGGCTGGAGGCAAACCGACCGGAGCTTGCGTTGAGGACCATCTTCGTCACGACGGACCCTCCCCCCGAATACCAAGCCTACCTGCGGGAGATCCGCGTTCCCGTATTGCAAAAGCCCATCACGCGGGCGCGCTTGCTCTCTCAAATCGAGCGCGCCGTTGGGTTCATTCCCAACGAATCCGGGTAGAGCCGTTGTAGCGATCCTTCAGCAGCGTCTCGACGCGCGGCTCGACATCGCAGGCCTCGAAAGAACCGACAGCGGCCCCCGCGATCGCGCTCTCGAGCCACGTGTACTCGTCGCGATAAACCATCTCGATGTCGTGAGGGCCATGACGCACCATCCGCCAGTCCCCGTAGTTCGCCATCTGGCGGCGCGCCGCGACCGCCTGCTCCGTGAGCCTGACGGGATCCCGAGCGAGGAGGCGAAGGAGCGCTCTCCCCATCAATGTTGACGCGAAGACCCGGGCGTTGTTGCGTGAGATGTCGAACATGCCCTGTTCGAGTGACTCAGGGGTGGCCATCAGCGCACCGGCGACAGCCAGTTCAATGAGGTACTCGCCCAAGGGAAACTCACCGAAGGACGAGCGCTTGCGGATCGGCACCAAGTCTTGGAAGGCCTTGAGATGCCCGGCTGCTTCGAGCGCTTGATACACCGAGCGGAACAGCGGGCCTCGGACCTTGGCTGACGGAGGAACGTCCGCCAACCTGGTCTCGATGTCGCAGTGGGGTGCCACCAGCTCCACCCCGCGTCGATAGCCTGCGTACAGTTCCACGGTGATATCTTCCTAGCGAGTCAGCCGACGAGGCCGCGCCCGAAACACACGGAGACTATCAAAGCTCTCCACGCTCGGCTCGACAACCGCACCGGAGCCTGAGCATTGCGGTTTTTGCGCGGAAAGAACCCCGCTGTAATGGGGGTTGGCGCGCGACTTGGCTCGATTTGCAAGCGGCGTGCATACGCCACCGTGTGCCGATATCGCGCGATGTAACAACGAAGAAACGGCCCCAGGTGTCGCGTGCAGCCGCACCGAATAGGACAGTGCGAGCGGGCGAGCGCGTGACTGCGCCGCGGAGGCATAGGCTCCTGGGTGTCGACCGTCAACCGGCAAACTAGTTGGTTTCCTCGTGGTAACTCGAGCGGTGCGGGCTCGAGCGGAACACCTGACGCGAACCGCTAGTCGACTGCAGTGACTTTCAGGACCTCTCCAAAGCTGGTCTCTCCCGCTAACATCTTTTGCACTGCGGCCTCACGCAGACTCAACATGCCATCGCCTCGGGCTTGAGCGCGTATTGCGTCCACGCTGCCCTTCTGCATGATTAGCTCGCGAATTGCCTCGTTGACTTCAAACATCTCGAAGATGCCTTGGCGCCCCTTGAAGCCTGTATGCCGGCAGTCGACACAGCCGGCGCCTTCTCGGACCAAAGGTAGCGCCCCCCCGGTAACATCCACGAGCCCACCAAGCTGGCCCAACTCGGACTCCGTCAGGGAGCGCTCCTCCGCGCAGCTGGCGCAAACTCGGCGGACCAGGCGCTGCGCGATCAGGCCGCTCAACGTTGAAGCCAACAAGAAGTTCTCGATCCCGAGGTCGATCAGGCGGGCGACGGCGCTCGGGGCGTCGTTCGTGTGCAGCGTCGAGAACACCAGGTGTCCCGTCAAGGACGCCTGGATCGCGTTACGCGCGGTTTCGAGGTCGCGGATCTCACCGACCATGATGATGTCCGGGTCTTGGCGCAGGATCGTACGTAGTGCCGAAGCAAAGCTGATCCCGATAGCGGACTGCACGGCCGTTTGGTTGATGCGTTCGAACACCATCTCGATCGGATCTTCGATCGTGGTGATGTTGACGTCGTCGTTCGCGAGCCGACGCAGCGCGGTGTAGAGAGTCGTCGTCTTCCCGGAGCCAGTAGGGCCGGTGACCAAAACGATTCCGTGGGGACGCGTAATCAGCCGTTCAAAGAGCTGTTCTTCGCGCTCGAAGAAGCCAAGTTGGCGAATGTCGTCGTGCACGATTTCCGGATCGAAGATACGCAGCACGGCCTTCTCGCCGAAGGCGACCGGCAAGGTTGATACGCGAAACTCGACGGCCTTGTTCTGGAACTCCGTCTTGATGCGCCCATCTTGAGGTCGTCGCTTCTCTCCGATGTCTAGACGCGCGAGGGTCTTGATGCGGTTGATGACGGCGCGATGCACGACCGCGGGAAGCCTATTCACCTGGTGGAGCGCTCCGTCGATGCGAAACCTCACGAGGCTCTCGTTCCGTTTCGGTTCGATGTGGATGTCACTCGCACGCTGCTGAAAGGCGTAAGAGAAGAGGTATTCAACCGCGTTCACCACGTGCTGATCCGAGGCTTCGATCTCGCGCTCCGACTGCATGCGCACGAACTGCTCGAGGTTGCCGAGATTGAACGACTCAGTCAGGTCCTGTTCGGCACGCTCCACCGAACGCTGGAAACCGAAAAACTCGGTGATCAGGCGCTGGATGTCGCTTGGGGGCGTGACCACCAGCTCGACGCGCTTGCGCGCTACGTCCTGCACGGCCTCGAGAGCCAGAGGGTTGAACGGATCGCTGGTTGCAACCAACACCCGAGATTCATCCGCATCAATCACCAACATGCCGTGCTTGCGGGCAAAAGGCTTTGAAAAGACCGACGTTACAATGGCTGCGTCGAGCTTGAGCGGGTCGAGTTTCACGAAAGGCACCCCGACTCGCTCGGCAAATACCTCAACAACCGTATCCTCTCGGATATACTCCCCCTCCGGGCCTTTGGCATTGAAGGACATCAAGAGCTCGAACGCCGATACTCCTGGTGCGAGACGCCGCTGCTCGTCCAAGCTTGGCGGTGCGTTTGGCGTGCGCATCCGCACCGCGATCAGGCGCTGCTTCGGCTCCTGGTCGAGCAATGTCCGCGCGGTACTACTCGAGATGACCTGCGCCTCGACCAGGTAGGTCAACAGTTCGTCGAAACCGAGAGACGTGGTGCGCGCAGCAATCAAGACTTATCAAGCGTACGGCGCTGGGGGGCCGAGTCCAGGAGGTCCCGCACCTTGCCCACCAAGCGCGACGCAGGGAAGGGCTTGGTCAACAGGGGATCCCCACCAACGCCCTTCAGGCCGCTGCCAACACTGGGGAGGTCTAGGAAGCCGGACATGTAGAGCACCCGCAGGCCTGCGAATCTCGCGCGAGCGCGCGCGACGAACTCTGGCCCGTTTAGCTTCGGCATCACGACATCACTCACCACGAGATCTACGGCGAACCGCTGCTCGCAGAGCATCGCCAAGGCTTCTTCTCCGTCGCACGCCTCAAGCACCTGATACCCCGCCTCCCTGAGCACCGCAGCGAGCGTCGTGCGCACCGCGCCGTCATCGTCCACCAGCAGCAAGGTCTCGCTGCCGCCAGCAATGCTCTCCACGGGCGGTGCCGGCTCTGGTAGCAATTCAGGCTCCACCGCCTCGGGGAAGAAGAGCTCGAACCTCGAGCCGCGATTCAGCTGGCTCAGGACCCGGATGCGCCCGCCCGACTGCTGAACGATGCCGTAGACCGTCGAGAGGCCGAGCCCCGTCCCCTGCCCTGAGGGTTTGGTGGTGAAGAACGGCTCGAAGGCGTGACGGAGAGTGTCCTCATCCATCCCAACGCCTTGATCCGTGATCGTGACCTTGGCTGCGGTTGGCCACTCTATCTCCAGCTCCTCTCGCAAGTCCGGTGTGGTCGAGATCCGCTCCAGGTTCAAGCCGATCTGACCGCCCTCAGGCATCGCGTCCCGGGCGTTCAACACGAGATTCAGCAACACCTGCTCGAGCCGCGTGAGGTCCGCGACGACCTGGATCGATTCCTTGGGGATATCAACGGTCAGCGAAACACGATTGTTGAGCAAGCGTCGAAGCAGGGTCTCCACTCCGGTCATCACCGCGCCCAGATCGAGCAAGCGCGGCTCGAGCATCTGTCGCCGACAGAAGGCGAGGAGCTGCCCAGTGAGCGATGCACCGCGTTGGGTGAGTTGCTCCACTTCGCGGAGGTGAGTCTCTACTGGTCGCGCATGCTCGACGTCGCTGCGGATCAAGCTAGCGAGCATGTCGAGTGCGGTGAGCAGGTTATTGATGTCGTGAGCCACTCCGCCTGCCAGGCGCCCCAGGGCGTCCATACGCTGAGCGTGCGCGAGCTGATCGGCGAGCTGAGTGCGATCGGTGATGTCGCAAATGATCGAGTACAGGCAGTCTCGATCGTACATTCGGACGGGTCCTGAGTAGACCTGAACGTCACGCACCGCTCCGCTCTTGAGGCGGTGCTTGAACTCGAAGTAGGAGCGCTTCTGTTCACGCGCCGCGGCCAACTCTTCGGCCACCAGCTCGGGGGGAAGCTGGTTTAGGTCCGTGATGCGCAGCGCTGAGAACTCCTCTGCCGAGTAGCCGTAGAAGCTGATGGCCGCCGGGTTGGCTTCGAGAATCGAGCCGTCCGCTGGATCGATCACCAGCTTCACTGCGGTGCTCTGCTCAAACGTCTGGTCTAGACGGAGCTCCAGCGCCGCGACTTGGGCGCGCAGCTTCGCGTTTTCGGCCTCCAAGTCCACCTTGAAGAGCTTAGAGGCCCGATCGATTGCTTGTCCAACGTCGGTGCGCTCCTCCCCACAATTCTTTACGGAATTTGGGGATAGCTCATGCTGACTCGCAGGTGAATCGCCCACTCGTAGGCGCTTCGGCGATAGAACCTCAAAGGGTTCCCCGGATGAACCGTCGAGGGAAGCGCTAGGTCTCGCTTTTTGGGATACCGCGTCGTCGTCAACTCGATTCATGACTCGTCACATCGAATGCCACCCGCGCCCGCGCAATTCGCGTAGCAGCGGGCAGACAGTTGCATCTGTTTCCACGCGAAAACTTCAAGACATTGGGCGGAGTCTGCTCGAATTCTCACCCATCACACCGAAAAAAGCCAAGCGGCAAGCGCCGTGAGCAACTCGCTCTGGGTTGATCGTCGCTGCTGCGTGTCGATCGCTGCTGCGTGTCGATCGCTGCTGCCTGTCGTCACTGCCTGTCATGACTTCCCGTTCGCCCCCCGCACGGGATCACGCTCGGCGCGTAGATGGTGGTGATGAGTTCCCCGCGCAATCATGGGTGGGAAGGGAATCGGCGATCGCTCGCGCGGTTCAGCGCCACCACTGGGAGCTCCGCGGGCGCCGAGTGGCATACCGCTTGCCAGGGTTGGCGAAGCGTTGCCAAGCACCTATGCTCCGCCCCATGGACGACTCTCAGATGCGCACCGAACTCGAAGCCGCTGCGTTTCGTCGCCTCGTGGAGCACTTCCGCGAGCGCACCGATGTGCAGAACATCGACGTGATGAACCTCGCCGGATTCTGCCGAAATTGCCTGGCCAAGTGGTACCAGGCGGCTGCCGCGGAGCGCGGAGTGGAACTCGACCAAGATGCCGCGCGCGAGCGCATCTACGGGATGCCCTACGCGGAGTGGAAGTCGAAGTATCAGCGCTGACGATACGTCAGAACTCGGATCAGCGCTCGAAGACTCGCGAGGCTCAGACCACGCTGAGACGCGCCAACGCCCCTGTGTAGCCAGGATTCGCGACCTCGAAGCCCGACGTTCGGAACACCTTCTGGACCAGCGGCGAGGCGCCCGTGCCCAACTCCACTAACGCGGAGCGCACCTTGGCGCGACTCGATGGGGGTAGTTCCGTGGCGCCGATCACGCAGTCAGCTGGGACGGTCCCAGCGAGCGACACGATGTGGATACCCGCGTCGGGGATCGCGACCTCGTTCCAGCCGCCATCCCGAGTCTTGCGCGAACCGGTGTCGAGGATCGCGTACGTCGCACCGACATCCACACGTCGCTCGAAGACCGCTCGCGCCACCGCAGCGTGAGTGCCGAGATAGCTCTCCCGCGCAAAGAAGGAGTCGAGATCGCAGCCTCGATCACGCAACCAGCGGCGCGGCACGGCGTAGCCAGCCGCGCTCGCGGTGTCCACCCAGCCGACGTGCTTGCCCTCGAGGTCACTGACATCGATCAGTCCCGAGTCCCGATGCACGAACAGCGCGGAGTGGAAGAGACTGCTGGCCTCGCGTCTCGAGGTGACCAACGCCTCCGCAACACCTTGCTGAATGAGCTCCGCGGCGACCAACGGCGGCGCCCAGGCGAAGTCGATTCGCTTCTGCTTCACGTCCGCCAGTAGCGCCGAATAGGAGCGCACCACGTGACCGAAGAAAATCAGTCCCGTGCGCTCCGACAACTCAGCGCAAAGACCTGAGAGCGCCGACCGCACCGCATCACGATCGCTCACCACTCCAAACGAGTGGGCTGCTCGAAACCGAACCGATGGAGGGTCAGCCACGCGTGGCTAGCATAGCAGAAGCGAGTGACACATCGGTCACGCCAACCAGTAATCGACAGCCTAGCTGTTTTCCGCCGGGTTTCGCCGCGCGCGCCCGAGCTTGCTAGTTCTTGATCCGCAACGGCAAGAGCAGGTTCTGCTCGGCGTTCGCTGCGTCATAGAGCACGGTGTACGCGGCTCGGCTGGCGAGCACGCGCTGTGTGTAGCGGCGTGTCTCGGAGTACGGGATGGCCTCGACCCAGAGGTCGAAATCCAGGTTTGGACGCTCCCGCAGCCAACGACGCGGCCGGCCGGGACCGGCGTTGTAGCCAGGAATGGCCAGCAGCGGGTTGGTGTCGAAGGTCTCAGACAGCTTGGCTAAAGCCCGACAGCCAAGAGTGATGTTGATGCTCGGCCGCTTGAGCGCGCGAGCATCGTACGGCAGTCCCTTGGCGAACAGCTTGGCGGTCGGGACGATCAGCTGCATGAGCCCATGTGCGCTCGCGGAGCTCTCGGCGTCCTCATCGAACGCCGACTCTTCACGCATGATCGCGTAGACGAGCGTCTCGCTGATCCCCACCTTGGTGGCGTTCTTCTGCACCGTGGGTAGGTAGGGACGCGGAAACGCAATTTCCCATGTCTGGATCCAGTCGCCTGCTGGCCAACGCTGCGGCCAATCCGTCAGCAAGCCGCGCGCGACGCCATGGCTCAGGTTCGCGGAGCCGGCGCGCGCATACAGGAGCGCAATCCCCCAAAGCACCCCCGGCGCAGCCCCACGCTTCGCGATCCCCATCGCGCTGATCTCTCGCCTGGCGTTCGCGAGATCTCCAACCCGGGAGAGCTCCAGCGCGCGCAAGAACCCAGGCTCCTTGAACTCCGGCCGCTGCTCAAAGCTAAATGGCTGCCGCGCGGAACTGTCCATCGCTTCGTCGCGCACCTGCGTTGCACGCTGGGCATCCAGACCATGAAGGCGCGAGTAAGCGAGCAACATGTAGTAGGACAGCGGTAGGTCCCGCACGATGGCTTCGTACTCGGCCTTTCCGCGCTCCGTCTCGCCAAGCTGCATCAAGGACCGCGCCCAGAAGTAGCGTTCACGTCCCGCGTACTCCCGCCCCCGCGCGCCATCACGCAGCTTGCCGAGCTTCGCTGCGCGCTCGAGTACCTGGGCAGCGCCTGGCCAATCCCCCTTTTCGATCCGGCGCATCGCCAAACGGAACACTCCGTCGAGCACCATGTCGCCCTCGGGGTAGTCGCGATCCATGGTGCTCAGGAGGTCGGTGAACTTCTTCTCGACGCCGAGTTCGAAGTAGCTGTACGCGGCCTTCATCCTCGCATCGTCAGCGAGGCGATGGCTGGGAGCTTCCTTCTCCAGCTGGTTGAAGCGCTGCACCGCCTGGGTGTGGCGACCGTCCTTCGCGGCGTACACGCCGGCTAGGTACAGCAGCCGGGCACGCAAGTCGTCGCCTTTGCAACGCCGAATCGGCTCAGCCAGCGCATCCGCAGCCTCTCCGTGTTTCCGCTTGGAAGCAAGCGCCTTGGCGCGAATGAGCTGAATCTCGCAGCCAATCTCCGCGTAGCGCACGGCTTGGGGCTGCTCGCTGAGCACCGCCTCTGCGGCCTCGTCCGCCGCCTTGTCGAACCCCGCGTCGAGCAGCGAGCGCACACGCACAAGCTCCAGGTCGAGGCTCAGAGCTTGATTCTGCTTCTTCTTGTCGTCGGGCAATGCGCCAAGCGCCTTCGCCTCGAGCTGCTCTGCCATGCGGCGGCGCGCGTCTCCGCGAGGATTCTCGATTCGCACGCGGCGAGCCCAACGCAGCGCCTCGAGTCGGTCTTCTACCGCTTTCTCTGGCTGCTTGTCTGCGCGCTCGAGCAATGCCGAAGATAGGCGCAGCGCAACGTTCAGGCGGTCCGCTGGTCGCTCCCGGGACTCCAGATGAGCGGTCCAGTGCCGGATCGCACTGTCTAGCTTCCCCGCGCCCTTCGCTGCCTCGGCGATGAGCAAGTCCAGGTCGTCTTCGATTGGGGCCTCGGGCTTGACCTTCTCGAGCCAGAGCAGCGCGTCGTCGTACTTGCGCTGCGTGGTCAGCGCACGCGCAACGCCAAGCTTGGCGTAGTTGCTCAGCGCCCAATCGGCGCCCTCTGCGGCACGGGTGTACGCCTCGCCAGCTGCCTTTGCGCCGCCGGCCTGCTCGTGGAGGCGCCCGATCAAGTACTCCCAGCTCGACCGCTCATCGAGCGGCAGCTTCTCTTTTTCCGCAGAGAAAACTTTCTCTACGAGCTTCACAGCGACGCCAGGCTGAGCGCGCTCGACCGCTTCCCTCGCCTTCTTCAAGCTGGGCAAAGCCAAGAGCGGAGTGAACTGCTCGAGGTCGAAGCGATCTGCGGTGGATTTGGGGGGCTCCGAGGCGGAAGCCTCGGGGGATGCACCTGCATCCATCCCGATGGGAGTCTGTACGCCGTGCCCCGCGGGGGGCGCGGTGGGCCCGCTGCAGGCCATGAGCGCGACCAGCGGTAGCACGGGCAGCCCTAGGGACCCTAACCCCCAAGCTCGCCAACGCGATCGCTGAAGCATCAGGCGCGCCCTCGCTGCCGCGCGCTCCAAACCTCTTGGGCTTGCTCCTCCAGCGCGAGCTCCTCGGCGCGGGAAATCTCCGCCTGCCAGTTCTCCTTGTGGCGCTCGACGGCCTTGGCCTCGCCTTCTCGCAATGCGAGCTCCTCACGCCGCCGCGCCTCCTCTTTCCGCGCGGCAACCAATTGCTCCGCTAGCTTGCGCTCTTTGAGGCGTGCGTTCTCGATGCGCCCAGCCGCCTGACTCTCCCAAGCCGCTTGCAGCGCGAGGTCTTGCACGGTGGCTTCACCGCGAGCGAGCCGCTCGGCTTCAGCGCTACGTTCGTCAGCGAGCTGTTTTTCGAGCTGCTTGCGCTGCGCCGTGGCTTCAAGGGCCTGGCGCTCCGCCTGAGCGACCTGCCGCAGCTGCTCTGCGACACGCTCAGCCTGTTCCTCCACCCGCTGCTCGCGCAGGCGCTTGAGAGCTTCCAGGGAGTAGCGCTTGACCACGGGCTGAACCTAGCTCAATTTCGCTTATTTATCGAAATCACTGCACACATTTGCAGCTGCCGATCAGAAGCGGCAGTTTTTTTGTGGGGGAGAGGGAGCGCTGAGGTGCTCGCTTCAAGCTTGAATCAGCACTCGATGATGTTGACCGCCAAACCGCCACGCGCGGTTTCCTTGTACTTGGTCTTCATGTCAGCGCCGGTGGCACGCATCGTCGCGATCACTTTGTCCAGGGAAATGCTGTGCTGGCCATCGCCCTGCAAGGCGAGTCGTGAGGCGTTGATCGCCTTGATCGCGCCCATGGCATTGCGCTCGATGCACGGTACCTGCACCAAGCCACCCACTGGATCACACGTGAGGCCGAGGTTGTGCTCCATGCCGATCTCGGCGGCGTTCTCCACTTGAAGTGGCGTACCACCGAGCGCTTCCGTCAGACCTCCAGCAGCCATGGAACACGCCACGCCGACCTCACCCTGACAGCCCACTTCGGCGCCGCTGATGCTGGCGTTGAGCTTGTACAACATCCCGATCGCGCCTGCCGCGAGCAGGAAGCGCACGACGCCGTCTTCGTCGGCGTTGGGGCAGAAGCGAGTGTAGTAGTGGAGCACCGCAGGCACGATGCCCGCAGCGCCATTGGTCGGCGCTGTGACGACGCGTCCGCCGGCCGCGTTCTCCTCATTCACCGCGAGGGCAAAGAGATTCACCCAGTCCATCACCAGGAGCGGATCACGATCGCTGCGCGCGTCCTGCTTCAGGCGGCGAAAGATCGTTGCCGCACGGCGACGCACCTTGAGGCCACCAGGCAAGATCCCTTCGCGCTCACACCCTCGCTTCACGCACGCCTGCATCACCGCCCAGCGCTGGAGCAAGCCTTCTCGGATCTGTTCCTCGCTGTGCCACACCTTCTCGTTCTCGAGCATCAGCGTGCTGATCGAGAAACCGGTCTCCTTGCACAGCTCGAGGAGCTGATCCCCCGAGGTGAAGGCATGAGGCAAGGCGCCGTCTTCCACCTCGACCAGCGGGGTGTCTTCATCCACATCAGCGCCGACCACGAAACCACCGCCTACGGAGTAGAACTCGCGGCGCCTGAGCTCCGCTCCAGCCGCGTCGAACACGCAGAAGCGCATGCCGTTCGGATGCACTGGCAGCCGCTCCCGACGGTGGAACACGAGGTCCGTTTCCGCGCGAAACTTGACAGCATGGCTACCAAGCAGCGCTAGCTCGCCCGACGCTTGAATCGCCGCAAGAGCGCGCGGCACGGCATCGGGTTCGAGGGTCTCCGGTCGCTCACCGAGCAGCCCCATCACCACCGCTGAGTCGGAGCCGTGTCCCTTTCCGGTGTGCCCGAGGGAACCGAAGAGCTCGGTCTTCACCCGCGTCACTTGGGAGAGCAAGCCATCCCGCTCGAGCCCCTTGGTGAAGCGACGCGCGGCGCGCATCGGACCCACGGTGTGAGAGCTCGAAGGACCGATCCCAATGCTGAACAGCTCGAAGACGCTGATGGCCACCGGCGGAGCCTACACCTTGCAGGTTCCGTCGCAGCAACTCGCGCGGCTACCCTTCAACAATCAACGCGGAGCCAAGATCAACGCACCGCGTGGTGGCAACTCGAGGCTCACTTGTCCCACGGCTTGCACCGTGGTCACTTGGTTGCCGCGCAGCGCGTCAAACAGCGGCGTGCCCTCCGGGTAGTCAGTGCGGAACGACGCGCGCGAACTCTGAAGCGCGTGACCGTTCAGCGCCACGAGGAGACGGCGCCCGTCATGCTCCCGTTGCCAGACCAGCATGCCCGCGTCGCTCTCGGTGTCGAGCCCGCCGTAATCTGCTGCGTAGAGCACGCGCAGGCTACCATAGCGGAGCGCCGGTTCACGCTTCCTCAGCGCACATAGCGCCTGGACCACCTTGAACGAAGTTCCATCCGTGGGGAAACCCGTGGTCCACATCACCTCGCGGGACTCGTGGCCGCCCTGACCTTTGAAGTCCTGTTCGGTGCCGTAGTACACCGCAGGGATCCCGTCTGCACCGAACACGGCCGTCATCACCAGATCGGTCGCGTAGGGGTCGTCGATTTGCCCGCGAATGCGCCAAACGTCGTGGTTGTCGCCGAACACCAAACGCAGCTGCCAGGGGTCGAGTCCGGCACCGAGCGGCTGCGGCTCCTCGCGGAAATAGCTCCGGTTGCCTTCTAGCACCTGACGGGCGATGCTTGGCTTGTCGCCGCCCAGTAGTACGCGGTCCACCAAATCAAACTTGAAGGAGAAGTCGAAGACGGTGTCGAGCTCGTCCCTATCGGTGTAGCTCGCGAGCACCGCCGGGTCACGGTTGAAGACTTCGCCCAGCAGCAGGAAGTCTCGCTTGCCAAGCGCCGCGATGCCTTCACGCAGCCGCGAGCCGAACTTCGCCCAGAACGGCTGCTCGATGTGCGGCACCGCATCCACACGAAAGCCGTCCACGTCGGTCTGTGCGACCCAGCCGAGGTACGTCTCCACCAGCGCGTCAATCACCGAGTCTTGGGAGGTGTCGAGATCGCGGAGGCCCGTTGGGAAGTCACCGTACAGCTGCGAGTCGTCACCGAAGCCTCCGGCTCCTCGGCGATGGAAGTCGTCCTGGGCGAGCGCCGTCGACTCGCCGTTGACGGTCCAGTGGGGGGTGAGCGTCGAGCACGCTTCGCCGCCGTCGACGCAGGCACGCCAGATCAGCGGGGCCTCAATTGGGGCAGCCGAAGCATAGGTGGGCTCCACCTCGTCTTCGCTGATGGCCCCGTCTTGGTTCAGGTCGTAGTTGAAGACACGCCCCGTGTGGTTCGTCACCACGTCGATGATCAGGCGCATGTTGCGGGCGTGAGCCGCTTCTACCAACGCCCGCAGGTCCTCCAGGCTACCAAAGCGCGGATTGGGCGCGTCGAAGTCCAGCGCCCAGTAACCGTGGTAGCCGTCTTGTGTTTCCGTGCGGTCTACGTTGCGCACCACCGGGCTGATCCACAAGGTGTTGACGCCCAGTTGCTCGAGATAGGGCAAGCGCTGCTCGACACCTCGCCAGTCGCCACCTTGGAAGCGTGCGAGATCACCCGGCACCGGAGCGATGCCAGCCTGGACGTCGTTCGCGGTGTCGCCGTTGTCGAAGCGATCGACCAGCAGCTGATAGACGATGGCGTCGCGCCAGTCTTCGAAAAGCGCCGGATCTGAGGGCGCCGAGGAGTCAGCACCGCAAGCCGTCAGCAGCGACGCCAGCAGCAGCGTGGTGGCTGACCCGCTCTGGTCACTGACACGCCGCTGCATGCGAAAGGCATGGCAGGCGGCGTGTCACGTTGCAACGACTACTGGGCTTCGAGCACCAGGAAGGAGCGCGCTGGCAGACTCACACTGCCGCCCGCCTGCGTGCCGCCAGCGAGCAAATCAGTGTAGTTGCCCGCCGGAATGTCCACGGACTGAGCGCCGTCCGCGCGGTTGATGGCAACGATGATGTCCTGCTCCTCGCAGCCGCTGCGCCGGTACACCCAGGTATCCTTGCTCTTCGAGAGGTTGGTGCGCACGCCGCGTCCCAGCACTGGGTGTGAGCCTCTGAGCTGAGCAAGCGCCGTCACTTGATCTCGCAACGCGAGCTGGTGCGTGTTGAGTCCGCTCCAGGGCATCATGCGCCGGTTGTCCGGGTCCCCTCCCCCAGCCAAGCCCACCTCGTCGCCGTAGTAGATCAGAGGGATGCCTGGGTTCGTGAGCATGATGGCGAAGGCGACACCCAAGCGCTCGTAGGGCGCCGCGTCGCTTGGCTGCATGAAGCTCTGAGCGGCCCAACCGTTGCCGGGGCTCGAACCTTCACGGCAGTTGCCGATCTGACGACTGGCGAAGTGAATGGCGCGAGGCACGTCGTGGTTACCGATCCACGTCGTCATGATCGCGTTGCTGCCGTAGTAGCCGTCGTTGCCCGCCATCCAGTCTGCAAAGCCATCAAGCGAGCCTTCGTTCGTGAACACCGCCTCACACAACCGCGCCTTGAACGGAAAGTCGAACTGACCATCGAGCATGGTCTGCGGGTCGACGTACTTCTTCAGCAAGCCTGGGTCATCGTAGGCGAACGTCTCGCCCACCAGGTAGAAGCGGTCACCCGCCGGGTTCTGAATGTCGCTGTTCAGGCGACTGCGCAGATCCGTGAGCCAGTTGAGCGGCACGTGCTTGATCGCGTCCAGGCGGTAACCGTCGATGCCGTACTCTTTCGCCCACCACATGGCGTCGTCAACGGACCATTTCCTCGCGGCAGCGTTATCAAAGTCGAACGGTGGTAAATAGTCCGTGAACGCGCAGCGGGTGCCCCAGTAGGGGTCATCCCAGAGGTTCTCTGGCCCGCACAGCGCGATGCTGCCGTCACCTTTGCGCGCGAACCAATCGTTGTGCGCCTGATAGAGCCCCGAGGCGCTGTCCACGTGATTCATCACGTAGTCGAACAGCACCTTCATCCCCTGCCCGTTCGCTCCGGTGGTGCCATGGGCCGTGTCGACCAGCGACTTCAGGTCCTGGCTGGTGCCGATGCGCGACTCCACCTGAGGCGTCGGCGACGGCGCGCTCGGATTCGAGTAGTCGACGTTCGCCGGACTCGGCCAGTAGCCATGATAGCCGGAGTAGGTGTGATTGTCGGAGCCCGGGTCAATCGCATTCCCCGCGGAATTGCGGTTCTCGTAGGGTGCGGACAGCCAGAGCGCGGTCACACCCAGATCCGAGAGGTAGCCGAGCTTGTTCGTGACACCCTTGAGGTCGCCACCCTCGTACTGTCCGCTGGGCCCGTTCGCTGCGTCTCCACCCGTCACGCCGCTCACCGGTTGAGCCTGACCGTCGGAGTCGTTGAAGCGATCGACCATCGCGAAGTACATCACGCTGTCTCGCCAGTCGAACGCCGCCGTGTCACCGCACTCGGTGGTGCACAGGCTGATCTGGGAGTTGGTTCCGCCGAAGCCATCGTCGACCTGAGTGGGGTTACTCGGATCGGTGATCCAGTTCCCATCCACGATGAACTTGTATTGATGAGTGCCAGGCGGCACCGCCTGGGTCGTCAGACTGAAGTTGCCTGCACCATCGTTCGTCAGCGCGAGCGCTCCGCCTGCGACCGTCGGCGCCCAGTTGCTGAAGGACCCTGTAACCAGGACCTCGGTCGCGCTCGCGTCGGTGTAGCTGAAGGTGTGCTCATAGCAGGGCGGGGGGGGAGGTCCGGCGTCTTCCCCCGCGGAACCGCCTGCACCTCCGTTTGCGCCCACACCGCCATCAGCGCAGTTCACGTTGCCACTGGCACCGCTGCCGCTCGCGGCGCTGCCGCTCACTCCGCTACCGACGGAGCCGTTGCAATCCGGGTACTCCGGCTTCGGCCCCCCATCGCGATCCGGGTAGCTCCCGCCAACTCCCACGTCGTCGTTCGGCGACTCCTCGCTGAGCGCGCATCCGGACACGGTCACCCCCAGAGCGACCACCCCGAGCAGCCTCACAAACCTCATCGTCTGATGCATGACGAACTCCTTGGTCAGCACCGGCGGACGTGCCCCCGCGCCGCTGGAAGACGGTGTGAGTTACCGGACGGCATCTAGTAACTCGCGCCTGAGTTACTAACAGGTTTCGGGAGTGTGTGCAACGCGGGCGCCGAGGCGGGGCAAGCAGCCTGGCGGCGCGTTGGTCCTGGCTCAGGCCCGACGGCCGTCGGAACCACAGAGAAACGATCTTAGATTCAAGAACTTGCGCTAATTCGCCGGGCCCCCGCGTGTCACACTAAGCGCGTTGAGTCGCTTGAGAGCTTGTTGGTTGGCGGCGAGTGCGCTTGCGCTCGGCTGCAGCCTGTATCCCGAAACGCCCCCAGAAGCTCAGGGCGCGGGTGGCTCGAGCGGTAGCGCGGGCGACGCGGGCGCCACGCAAGGCGGCACCGGCAACCTGGCGGGTACCGCCGGTCAAGGCGGGACTGCTGCGGGCGGACAGGGCGGCACGAACAGCGGAGGCACCGGGGCTGGGGCTGGGGCCGCCGGCAGCGGCGGAACAGCAGCGGGTGGCACGGGTGCTACCGGCGGCACCGCGAGCGTCGGAGGCAGCAGCGGCGCGAGCGGTGGTTCCGCGGGGATATCGAACTGCAACACGGGTGTGGCCTCACCCGGAGGCACCTGCCCGAATGTGTGCAGCAGCTGCAACAATGGGGTGTGTATCATTGAGTGCGGCGCCAACTGCGCCAACAACAGTCTGGAGTGTCCGGCTGGGTTTGCCTGCCTGGTCAACTGCAACGGCAACAAGATCTGCGAGAACTCGACGCTCCGCTGCAACGAGGATTACGATTGTCAGGTCATCTGCAGCGGCAACCAAGCGTGCAGCGGCATCACGCTGGGCTGTGCTGGTGGTCGCTGCGAGCTCGACTGCAACAGCGGCACCAAGGTGTGCGATGGCGCGCAGCTCGAGTGTGGCTCCAGAGCCTGCCAGGCCAAGTGCAGCTCGAGTTCACAGCCGACGGTCACCTGCGGCGACTCCTGCAACTGCACACCGTGCTAAAGCGTCAGCGGCAAAGCATTAAAACGCGCCCCTCACCCCCAGAAGCGCACCATCTTCTGTGATCCCCCCGGAAATGCTTGCGTGGGGTGATGTGCGATCCCCTTGCTGCCAGTCCACGAAGAACCCGGCGAGCACACCCGTCGCCACGCCGAGCACCGCAGTGCCAGCCAGCAACCAGTTGGTGCGCCGTTCGAGTCCATGACCATCCTCGACGCGTTGATTGATCTGCCCTTGGGTAAGCGTAGGCAAGTCTTTCTCGTACGCATCGTGAGAGCTCTGAGTGTCCAGCGCACTCCAGGTCGCGAAGCCACCCACCACCAGGGTGGCGCCGAGCCCCGCATAGAACCAAATCGGGGAGAGCGGCTTCGCGGGCGGCGCCTCGGGTTCCTCCGCTTGGGGATCGGGCGGCTTGTCCCGCTCACCAGGCATCACCAAGACGAGCTCCCGAGCCCGATCCAAGCTCACGCGTAGTGTCTCACCTGGGGAGAGGTCGACCTGGCGCTCGAGCACCACGCCGCCGCGCGTGAGCTTGAGCTGATGCTTCCCTGGGTCGAGCTGCGTGCCCCGCTCCCCCGACTGCGCGGGCTGGCCGTCAATCTCCAGGCTGACTCCATCCCCTGCGTCAAGCTGGAGCCAAGCCGTGCGGGTCTCCGCTTTCAGCCGCTCGTCCCGCGCGCTTCGCCGCATCTCGCTGCTGGCCTCGCCATCGGCCTCTACTTCCTTGAGGTGTGAGATCCCCGTCAGCAACTGTCCGTCACGGATCTCTGCCAGCCCAAGGTTCAGCAGAATCGAAGGGTGACGCTTCACCGCAAGTGCCGCACGGAAATGATTGATCGCACTCGCGTAGTCCTGAGCCTGGTACGCTTCGACTCCCGCCTTGAAGCGCTCCTTGCCACACGCCGCGGTGGAACAAGCCTCGGTCTGCGCCAGGGCACTCGAGGCAACGCAAGGGAGCAGCAAGCTGCCGAGCAGCAGGCTCCGTCGGGCAAGCCGGGGCAGCCCAGTCATCTTTCCTCCGCGCGTGTCGAGCATCGCACCAGCCTACAATGCCACAAGCACCGGTCCGCTGCCGACTGCGTGGAGTTTTCGCCCGGTGCCTTGCGCCGGAATCCGAGCAAGCTGAGGGAGCCCTCCGCGAGTTCTACTCGCGGCTAGAACGGATTGTCCGTCACCAGGGGGTCGTGGGCGGGAGCGGCGGTCGGCTTTGGATTGGGCTTGTGGGTGTCCTTCGGCCGGGCGTTTTGCGGCTTCGACGACGGTACCTCTGCGCTCGCCGCGCTTGAACCGCTCAAGTCGGGCCCTGGTTCCGGTGGTGCGTCCGCTGAGGGTGCTGCCACCAATGGCACCACCAAGAACACGTCGCGGTCGGGGATCACTTCGAGCTCCGCGTCGCGGAAACCCGGCGCCTTCACCCGGACCTTCACCTTTGCTTCACTGCGCGGGAGCTGGACCCGCGGCGGTCGGTTCTCGATGAGCCTGCCGTCCACCCGGATCTCGGCTTTGACCGGAGGCTGGACGGAGAGGTCGAGAGTGATCTCGCTGGGGACGCTCGCACCGGCGGGCACTGGCTCGGCCTGACTGCGGCTCCACCACACGCCCGCCACGAGCAGAGCGACACCCGCAACGATCCCAGCAATCAGCCCCCAGCGTCCGCTCGCCGAGCTGGCACCGAAGCCGCTCGTCTCGGCAACGGACGGCAGCGGGCTCCCGCGAGGGGCGTCAACCTCGTGAGCAGTCACGTCGAGCCCGGGAACCAAAGCTGGCGGAACCAGGCTTGCCGGCCAGATGTCTTCCTTCAGATCACGCAGCGCTTCGCTCCGCGCAACAATTTCCCCAGGGAATAAGTGGGCCAGCAGCTCGGTCCAACGCGCGGTGTACACCTCGGTCTCCGCTGGCAGCAGCTCGCGTAACGCCTTCGAGAGCTCGTGCCCCGTCTGGTAGCGTGTCTCCGCTTCTCGCGAAAGCATCTTGCCGAATACCTCGCGGGCGCGATCCGGCAGCTCAGGGAACACACTGGCGAGGTCCGGCGCTTCTCCAAAGATCAGCTGGTTCAGCACCTCGACTTCGTCGTCGCCCCGCAGCATCGCTTCCCCGGCCAGGCTCTCATACAGGCTGGCGCCGAGCGCGAACAAGTCCACCCGATGATCGAAGTCCCTGGAGGTGACCTGCTCCGGGGCCATGTAGCGGAACTTACCCTTCAAGCGACCGTGGCCCGTTTCCGCGAGGCGCCCAATCGCACGAGCGACGCCAAAGTCGATCAGCTTGATGTGCCCATCGTAGGTGACGAAGATGTTGTGGGGACTGACGTCGCGGTGAACGATGGAGAGCGCCTTGCCGTCGTCGTCACGCAAGTCATGGGCGTAGCCCAGGGCATCAGCGACCTTCGCTCCCACCCATGCCACCATGTCCCAGTCGAGCTTGCACCCGCGCTGACTCGCTCGATACAGCACCTCCGACAAGGGTTGCCCGTGCAAGTACTCCATCGCCATCAAGAGCTGAGAGTCCACCCGCTCCAGCTCGTAGGTGTGCACGATGTTCGGATGGTTCAAGCGCACCGCGAGGTTCGCTTCGTCGACGAACATGTCCACGAACCGTGG
Source organism: Polyangiaceae bacterium (assembly GCA_020633205.1). Classification (NCBI taxonomy): domain Bacteria; kingdom Pseudomonadati; phylum Myxococcota; order Polyangiales; family Polyangiaceae; species Polyangiaceae bacterium. The sequence continues at coordinate 227,784 of JACKEB010000015.1, read as the reverse complement.
ATCCCCGAGGAGATGGGGATGAATGACCTTGAGCGCGAGCATGCGCTGCCACGAGAGCGGCCCCTGTAGGCGCGCAAGATAGACGGTCGCGGCTCCCCCCACGCCGAGCCGCTCCCCCAGGAGGTAGCGACCGAGCCGAGTACCAGGCGAGAGCCGGTCCAAAGTCGAACTACTGCGCGGCAGTGCGCTCACGCTTCAAGCTTACAGCGGCTGGGGCAATGCCAACACCTGATGGCACAATTCCCGGTCCGCTGGAGCCATCTGGTGGATGTGAGCCGCCAGAAACTCCTGATAACGCACCATCAATTGCCGATCGATGTTGGGAACACGACGCAGAAGCGCCGCTAGCTCCCCACTGACTTGTGCCGGCATGGGACGACGTGCGAGGGCGTAGAGCCGGATGGTGTAGTTCGCCCACTCGGGCGCACACGCTGCCCCAGACAGGCGGAGCGCGTACTTCGCTGCGAGCAACAAGTCCGTGTTGACCACCGGCGCCCCGCTGCGAGCCAGGCTCTCGATTTCTCGCAGGTGGGCGCCAAGCACTCGTTCGGCAGCTTCGACGCGCCCCAGCGCGAGCATCTTGTCCGCTAGCCGGCCGAGGTAGTCGAGTGGATCGCCATCCACCGTCGACGACATCGCCGGCGCTTCGGGCGGTGTAACGATGCCGCTGATTTCCTCCACGGAAATAGACGCGGAGTCCGGTGATGTGTCCTCGACCGCGAAGATGAACTCTTGAGTTCCGATCACGATGCGGTCGCCGTGACGCAGCTTCTCCGGTCTCTCAACGCGTTCTTCGTTCAGGTAGACACCGTTCGCGCTATCGAGATCCTGGAGCACCACCGCGCGCTCGGTGATTCGCAGCACCGCGTGGTTACGAGACGCGCGAGGATCCACGAGCACGATCTGACAAGCCGGGTTGCGCCCAATGAAGCACTCCCCGAGTTGAAGTCGGAACTCCTGGTTCTTGGACCGCAGGTAGTACGCGTAGCGCGAACTCCCCTCGGCCCGTTCCAGCTCGATGCTCGCCAGCTTGTGGGACACCCTACTCATAGCCTACGCGACACCCTCGTCACCGTCGATGAAACTGGTCTGCCTAGATGTCGATTATCCTGCTAGCGGCGAGAGCGGCCAGCTCGGTATCGAGCCTGATATCCACAAGTTGATCGATGCTCATCACGGCCGCTGCTGCTTCGGAACCCAACAAGGCTGGAGTGGCCTACGGTCGAGATCCCCGCTCGGGATAAGGGCCGTACTTGCTTTCCTTCAACGGCTAGAACTTCGCTTTCGCAAGGGCTTTATTGGGCCATTCGTCTGCCTAACTACTGTTTGGTGGCAGCGATCCAACTGTTACTTGTTCGCGCCTCCCGGGCGCGAATTGGTTCAGATCCCCGCGGGTGTGCGCTTCGTTAGGACTTCTCGAAATCACCACCCGAGAAAGCTTTAAGCCTGAAGCATATGCACCGGCCTCGGCGCGTAGGCACGGCTGAAACCCGGCGATGCTGTGGTCATTTCACGCCTCGCGCGGCACACAGGGCCACGTCGCTCGCCCTCGCCAAGCGAAACCGAATAATATCCTTACGGAATGACGATGTGTGAGCGGCACACACAGCAACCGGCGGTTCGCTGGGAGCCAGAGTTCAACATCAATTGGCCAGTCGGCCTGAAGGGTCGCGAACGTGCGACTTAAAGCTGTACCGAGTCCAGGCTTCGACGGTGCCACTCTTGGAGGCTGCGAACCTGAACCGTTTGGCCCTTGTTCAGCTCGTGTGCCTCGAGCGCCGCGGTGGCTCCCACCGCTGCCGCCATCGTCGTGAAGTACGGGATGTTGGCGAGCAGCGCGTTGCGGCGAATCGCGTAGCTGTCGCGGATCGACTTCAGGCCTTGAGTGGTGTTGACCACGAGCTGAATGGTGCCCTCAGCGATGGCGTCCACCACATGAGGCGACCCCATCTGCACCTTGTTCACGACCTCGCAGGGGATATGCGCTGCGAGCAGCGCCTCCGCGGTGCCGCGCGTGGCAACCAAGCGGAACCCGAGGTTCCTCAGCCGCCGCGCTACGCCCACCGCGTCGTCCTTGTCTTCGTCCTGAACGCTGATGAACGCGCGCCCGGTGGAGGGCATCTTGAAGCCGGAGGCGACCAGCGACTTACCGAACGCCAAGGCCGTGTTGGTGGCAATCCCCATCACTTCGCCAGTGGACCGCATCTCAGGCCCGAGCACCGTGTCGACACCGGGGAACTTGTGGAAGGGGAACACCGACTCCTTCACCGACATATGCGTGGGTAGGAATGCGTCGTCGATCCCAAGTTCATCCAGCGTGCGTCCCACCATCAGCTTTGCAGCGATCTTCGCGAGGGGGCGCCCTGTCGCCTTGGACACGAAGGGAATCGTACGAGACGCGCGTGGGTTGACCTCGATCACGTAGATGTCACCGTCTTTGACCGCGAACTGCGTGTTCATCAGCCCCACCACGCCGAGCTCCAGGGCCAGCGCCTTGGCTTGCTGTTCGATGCGCTCTACGATTTTGGGGGGGAGAGTGTGCGGCGGGAGCACGCATGAAGAGTCGCCGCTATGCACGCCGGCTTCTTCGATGTGCTGCATGACACCACCGACCACCGCGCGTTTCCCGTCGGCAACGGTGTCGACGTCCACCTCGATGGCGTTCTTCAAGAACTTGTCAATCAGCAACGTCTGAGTGCCGGCTTCGCGCGCGGCCTCCATCGCGAGCTCCGCGTAGGGCAGCAGGTCCTCTTCAGACCAACAGATCATCATCGCCCGGCCGCCAAGCACGTAGCTCGGGCGCACCAACACCGGGAACCCGATACGCTTCGCCACCTCGACCGCCTCATCGACGCTCTTGGCGATACCTGCCTCTGGGCGCTTCAGCCCAAGCTTGTTCAAGAGCTCGTCGAAGCGCTCACGGTCTTCAGCGCGATCGATCGCATCCGCGCTGGTGCCCAGCAGGCGGATACCGTTCGCCTCGAGGGGCACCGAGAGCTTCAGCGGGGTCTGTCCGCCGAACTGCACGATGACTCCGAGCAGCTCACCGGAGGACGCTTCCTCGCGGCAAATGGCCAACACGTCTTCCAGAGTCAGGGGCTCGAAGTACAGGCGATCTGACGTGTCGTAGTCGGTGCTGACGGTCTCTGGGTTACAGTTGACCATCACCGTCTCGTAGCCGAGCTCACGCAGCGCAAAGACCGCGTGGCAACAGCAGTAGTCGAACTCGATGCCTTGTCCGATGCGGTTCGGACCGCCTCCAAGAATGATCACCTTCTGTCGGGTCGTGACCTCAGCCTCCGACTCGGTCTCATAGGTCGAGTAGAGGTACGGCGTGCGAGCGACGAACTCAGCAGCGCAGGTGTCTACACGCCCGTAGGTAGCGAACACGTCGAAGCGCTCGCGCGCAGCCCGCACGTCGCTCTCACTCATTTCGCGTTGCTCGGCGATCTGAGCGTCACTGAAGCCGAGGCGCTTGCTGTCAAAAAGCAGCTCGCGCGTGAGCTCGGGCGCCTCCTTGATGCGACGCTCCTGCTCCACGATGCGCTCGAACTGGCGCAAAAACCAAGGGTCGATGGCGCAGGCTTCGTTGACCTCTTCGGCGGTCATCCCGAGGCGCATCGCATCGACCACGTGGAACAGACGGTCGGCGGTGGGCACGCGAATCAGCTCACTCACAGAACGCCGCAGCTCGTCTTGAGACGGAGGTGGCAACGTCGGACGCGGCTTCACCTCTGGCGGCGCCTCGTGCTTCAAGTCGCGGCCCTTATGCGGTGCAGGCTTTTCCAGGCGGTAATCCACCGCGTCGGTCAAGCTGACCAGACCGGAGCGCCCCGTCTCCAGCGAACGCGCGGCCTTCTGCACCGCCTCGGCGAAGGTACGCCCGATGCTCATCGCCTCGCCGACGCTCTTCATTTGCGTGCCTAGACGCGTGTCGGTACCGGGGAACTTCTTGAAGTCGAAGCGCGGCCACTTGACCACCACGTAGTCGATGGTGGGCTCGAAGGCGGCGCTGGTGCCGGTGATGTCGTTCTCCAGCTCGTCCAGGGTGAATCCCACCGCGAGTTTGGCGGCGATCTTCGCGATTGGGTAGCCAGTGGCCTTGGAGGCCAGCGCGCTCGAGCGCGAGACACGGGGGTTCATCTCGATCACGATCACGCGCCCATCGGCGGGGTTGATCGCGAACTGAACGTTGGAGCCTCCGGTTTCGACCCCGATCTCGTGCATCACCGCGCGCGCTTGGTCGCGTAGGCGCTGGTACTCGCGATCCGTCAACGTCATCGCTGGCGCTACGGTGACGGAGTCACCGGTGTGCACGCCCATGGGGTCGATATTCTCGATGGAGCACACGACGATGAAGTTGTCTGCGCGGTCACGAATGACCTCCAGCTCGTACTCCTTCCAACCGAGGATGCTCTCTTCGACCAGCACCTCGTGGGTGGGCGACTGCTCAAGAGCCCAGCTGACCTTCTGGTCGAACTCCGCAGGGTCCTCGACCACCGCACCGCCTGCTCCGCCCATGGTGAAGCTCGGGCGAAGGATGATCGGGAAGCCGATCTCTTTGGAGATCTCTTTTGCTTCCGCGAGGGAACGCGCGTAGCCGCTGCGGGCACACTCTAGCCCGGCCGCCGCCATGCACTCCTTGAAGAGCATGCGGTCCTCGGCCTTGCGAATGGCGTCCACGTTGGCGCCGATGAGTTTGACGCCGTACTTCGATAAGACCCCCGCCTCGTTCAGGTCCAACGCGAGATTCAGCGCGGTTTGTCCACCCAGCGTCGGGAGCAACGCATCCGGTCGCTCGCGCTTGATGATGGCCGTCAGCGCATCCACCGTGAGCGGCTCGATGTACGTTCGACGCACCAGCTCCGGGTCGGTCATGATCGTCGCTGGGTTGGAGTTCACCAACACGACGTCGTAGCCAATCTCCTTCAGCGCCTTGGCGCCTTGGGTCCCCGAGTAGTCGAACTCGCAGGCTTGGCCGATGACGATCGGGCCGGACCCGATCAGGAGGATCTTCCGAATGTCTTCGCGGCGAGGCATGTCGGGTGGGTCGACTACCACAGACGAGCCCTTCGGTAACGCGTCGTCCCAAGATTGTTTGGGCGTCTGCGCTGGCGGACCTCCCCCCCAAACCAGGCAGCGCCGAAATGGCCGTGTTCAGGACCCGAAAGGCACACGCCGTCGCACACTCGCCCCACCCGCTTCGCCAATAGCGCTTCCAGGACTTGGTTACGGCACGACCCTTGCGTCACAGCCGGGCAGTGGACCAGCGGACGCGTAGCCAGAACCTCAGCTCTTCAACACCCTCCCCGGCCCCAACCCGCTCGGAACCGAGCCGCGAAAACAGCGCTCTGCTGGGGCTTTGGCGCGCTCTGGATGGCGCAACGAAGAACGCGAATAGGCGTGATATAGATCGTGGGATGAGAGGTGTGTCCCGGGGGCGGCGCGAACGCTGGCTCACGACATTGGTGTGTAGCGCCCTCCTCGCGGTCAGCGTGCCCGCCTTCGGCCAAGCGTCTCCCGACGAGCTAGCACGACGACACTTCGAGAGCGGCGCGGCTTACTTGGAAGAGAGCGACTACGAGAACGCGCTGGAGGCGTTCGACAAAGCGTACGAGCTGTCGAAACGTCCGGAGATTCAGATCAATATCGCGACGGTCTACGAACGCATGGGGCGCTTGAAGCAAGCGATTGGTGCGTTGGATCGCTACCTCGAGCTCGCACCCGAGGGAGAGCTGCGAGAGACCGTCGAGCTGCGCAAAGCGAACCTGCAAAAACGCGTGGATGCGGGCGAAGGCGTGGAGCCAGCACCCAAGCCGCAGCCAGAGCGTGAGCCGAAAGCTGCCGCGAAGCCCCCACCGCCAGCGCCAAAGCCTGAACCCAAGACTTCCAAGGTTCCGGTCCAAGACGACGGAACCACAGACGCGGGGCCGAACGTGCCCGCATGGATCCTGATTGGCCTAGGAGGACTCTCAGCTGGTGGCGCGGTGGTAACTGGGCTGCTCGCACAGAGCGAGTACGACACGGCGAAGTCCGACTGCAGCCCAACCTGCACCGACGACCAGCTCTCCACAGGTCGCAACATGGCGCTGACCAGTACCATCCTGACCGGCGTCGCCGTGGTGGGGATCGGCGTCGGCCTCACGCTGCTGTTCACCTCTTCCTCAAGCCCGCAATCCGCGTCGCGTGTCCCGGCAAAGCCTTCGGCGTTTCCGCAGGTATTCGTCGGCGCGAGCACCGCGGGCGGCGCCTTCGACGCGCGCTGGAGGTTTTGATGCTCGGCCGACGTACTTCACAGCTTGCCTTGCTGGTCTCAGCGCTCGCGCTCGGCGCCTGCTCCTTCGTCCTGGACTTCGACGGGCTGCAAGACGGCAACGAGCAAGCTGCCGGTGGGAGTGGTGGCACTTCGAGCGGCGGAAGTGGCGGCACTGCGGGCGTAGGCGGCGGTACCGCCTGCGGCGTATGTGACGACAAGAACCCGTGCACCAAAGACAGCTGCGACACCAGCGGTGAAGCGCCCACTTGCGTCTTTGAACCCCAGGAGATGGTTCCGGACGGAATGAGCGTTACCCAGCCGCTCGACGAGGTGCACAACATCAACCTGGTGAGCGCGGGTGGTAAGTTCTACCTGTCTCGCTTCGCACGGGAGGGTGGAAAAGACGACCTCACGCTATGGACCTTTGGCCGCAGTGGCGACGCGACGACATTCCAGGAAGGCGCACGTTTCAGCACGCTGCGACAGGGCACACCGCTAGCAGGCTTCGAACCTGCCAGCGGCGCCGGGTTGCTCGCGCTGGTGGAGAACCTGACCACCAACATCTACATCACCCTCGCCGCCCGCCAGCAGGCCAACCAAGACGCCGACGTGTGGATCTTGGCTCTCGACGAGAACCTTGAGCTGATCACCGACGGCGCCGGGCAGCTGAGCACCACGCTCAGCAAGTTCGCCGTCCCGGATCTAACTCGCAACCCGATCTTGTGGCAGACGGGGAACACGGTGAACGTCGGCTGGCTCACGCGGTTGACCGCGCTGTTTTTCCCGCTCGACGACAGCATGCGCTCCTACTCGATGGCAGCGGCGACGGGTCAGCGTCTGGCTCCCCTCGACGACGGCAACGGCCACCCGGGCATGCTCGTCGTCACCGACAACGAAGTCCGCACCCAAATTGAAGACGGCACGCCCGTCATCGTTCCGTCGTGCATCACCGACAAGTCGCTCCCAGTGACTGGCGCCGGTTCCGTGCGGGTACTCGGTAACTACTGGTACACGTGGTGGAGCCGAGCGCAGGGCAACAACGCCGTCTCGGACATCACGACCCTCGCCTGCGGGGCTGGTGGCTGCCTAGCCTCGACCTGCGGCAGTGACGGTCGCTCCGGCAGCCCTGGCGTTCGCAACCCGGACTTCGCGGTGATTCAGCGGGAGATCGAGCCGAGCGTGCTCAACATCTTGGGCGCGATTCCTAACCTCAGCACCTCCCCAGCGGAGCTCGACCTCACTCTCAGCCGCTTGCGCATCGATGCGGGCAAGCCAAACCCAGAGGTGCTCGCGTCGACCAACATCCCCATCGTTGACGAAGAGGGTCCGCCGGACAGCGCCAAGATCGCCGTCAGCGGTGAAGACAAAGTCGCCGTCGCCTGGATTCAACGCCGCTCGGGCGGGGCCGCCCTGCGCGTCGAGCGCTACTTGATGTGTTACCCCGATGCTCAGTAGTTCAGTGGTTTTGGGGGGGAGGTTCAACGCCGCTGCGATGGAAGTAACAGCCACCCCGCTGGCCCTGCATCACGCAGCTTGACTAGCCTCGCAGCATCCGTCATAACGCCCGGCCCCACGAGGCCTCGCCTTGTGTTGTGTCTCACGCCCTTCGCGTGAGCCTGAGTTTCGCAGCCCTCCAGAAAGCAATCTTTCCTGGTGGGTGCGCGGTAAGCGCGCTAGAGCGCGCCCCGCTGGAGTCGACCATGCCCAAGATGAAGACCAACCGCGCTGCAGCCAAGCGCTTCAAGCTCACCGGCTCCGGCCGCGTCCGCCGCCCGAAGATGGGCCTGCAGCACAACATGATTGGCAAGTCCCGCAAGCGGAAGCGCCGCCTGCGTGACAACGACATGGTCGCGCCGGCCATGGAGAAGCGCGTCAAACTGCTTTTGCCCTACGGCTGATCGTAGAGGAGTCAGAGAATGCCCCGCGTAAAGAGAGGCCCCAGCCCCCGTCGTCGGCACAAGCGCGTGCTGAAGCAAACCAAGGGCTTTTGGGGAGGTCGCAAGAATCGCTTCCGTCAGGCGCTCCGCGTGCTGTGGAAGAGCTGGCAGTACGCCTACGTCGGCCGCAAGCTGCGTAAGCGCGATTTCCGTCGGCTTTGGATCGTCCGCATCAACGCCGCGTGCCATGAGCACGGCACCAGCTACTCCCGTCTGATGGGCGCGCTGAAGAAGGCCGGTGTGGAGCTGGATCGTAAGGTGCTCGCCGACATGGCGGTCAACGATCCCACCGCATTCAAGGCTCTGACCGAGCTCGCTGCTCAGGCCAACTGAAGCTCCGAAGCGCGCGGCGAATGGATCCGACAGCTGAGATCGAGAGCGGCCTCAGCGCGTTCGGTGAAGATTTCCGCGCGCAATTTGCTGCCGCCCAGTCAGAACAAGATCTGCGCGCCGCGCGTGCGCAGCTACTGGGCAAAAATGGCCGGCTCACCCAGCTCTTGAAGCTGATGGGGAAAGTGCCGGCAGACAAGCGTCGCGAGATCGGCGAGGCCGTCAACGCGACCAAGCAAGAGGTCGAGCAGAGCTTCGAAGCACGGCTGACCGAGCTCGCCGCTGCCGCCCGCAAGGCAGATCTAGAAGCGACGCCCTTCGACCTCAGCATGCCCGGCCGCTCGCCGGCGCCTCGCGGCCACTTGCACCCGCTGACGCAGGTTCGCGACGAGATCCTCGACACCTTCCGCGACCTGGGGTTCAGCGTCGCTTGGGGGCCGCAAGTCGAGCTCGAGAGCAACAACTTCACGAAGCTCGCCTTCCCGCCGGATCACCCGGCGACGGACATGCAGGACAGCTTCTGGGTGAAGGTCGACGGCGCTCCCGCCGACGCGCGGGTGCTGCTGCGCACTCACACCTCGAACGTGCAGGTGCGCGAGATGAGCCGCCACGAGCCGCCGATGGCGGTGGTGAGCGGCGGCGCGGTGTTCCGGCGCGACGACGACGTCACCCACTCGCCGATGTTCCACCAAATCGAAGGCTTCCTGGTGGACGAGAACGTGAGCTTCGCGCACCTCAAGGGCGTGCTCACGGCCTTTGCTCAGCGCATGTACGGCGAACACGTGCTGGTGCGTTTCCGCCCGAGTTACTTCCCCTTCGTCGAGCCCGGCGCTGAGCTGGATGTCGAGTGCGTTTTCTGCACGGAAACGACCAAGGGCGACTGCCGTGTGTGCAAAGGCACGCGTTGGCTCGAGGTGCTGGGCTGCGGGATGGTGCACCCTGCCGTGCTCGAGCACTGCAACATCGACTCCGAGCGCTTCACCGGTTTTGCCTTTGGTCTCGGCGTGGAGCGCGTCGCGATGCTGCGCTACGGCATCCCTGACATCCGCGTGTTGTTCGAGAACGACCCGCGCTTCCTCGCGCAGTTTTAGCTCTCGGCGCGTGAGTCGCGCCCGCCGTAGGTCTCGTCTTGGTCGCCGCCGCTCTTTGGGGATTGGGGGGAGAGGTGCATCTCGTGGTCAACGAGGTCCGCTGGCAGCGCCTCGTGGCTGACCACGATCAGGCTCCGCGCGCCCCGTACGCGCGCCAGCGCAGACGTTATTCGTTCCCGCCCCTCAGCATCCACACCAACCAGCGGCTCGTCCAAGAGCAGCACCGGCTGATCCGTCGCTACCGCACGCGCCAGAGCGATCAGACGGCGTTCCCCCCCGGAAACGTTGCGTCCCCCGGGCCCCAGCTTGGCGTCCCCCAAGCGCTGCACCAACCACTCCGCTCCGAGGAGCTCGAGCGCGCCGTTCGCCTGCGCAACGCCGGCCCCCATCAACCGCACATTGTCGAGCAGCGATCCCGTAACCATCGGAGCGTCCTGGGGCACCCAAGCGAAAGGTCGGCTCCCGGGCCCGACTAGAGCCTCCGCCAACGGACGACCGCCATACGCGATCTCCCCAGCCGCAGGCTCGAGCCCCAACAAGCAGCGGAGCAAGGTGGTCTTTCCGCTGCCGTTCTCTCCACGTAGCCAGCAGAGCTCCCCATAGCCCAAGCGGAGTCCGATCCGCGGCCCACGCTCCGCGTGGCCGAATCCCCGGCACACCAGCTCCTCGTTTCCCCACGAAAACGCAGCTCCGGAAAGCACGCCTGGTCCAACCAGCCCGCCCAGCGACTCGAGCGCCGCCTGTCCCTTGAGCAGCGCACCACGCCCATCGCCAAGGTCGCGAAGGGGCCGGTAGGCCATGAAGAACACCGCCGCAAACGCCAGCAGCGCGCCGTCCCCAAGACCTAAGCCGAATCGCTGTGCGAGCATCACGGCGCCCAGCACCGCAAGAGCGCCCAGCACCTCGTTCGCCCCAGACAACCCCGCTCGAACGGCCTCGACGCGAGCAGCTTCCGCGCCAGCGCGAACCCCTGCTCGCTCCATGGCCTGGAGCACCTGATCCCCTGCACCGAAAGTGCGAAACAGGTCCAAGTTGCCAACCAGTTCGTCCACGTTGGCGTGGAGGCGCTCGCTGTGGATCTGCGCCTCGTGGGCGCTGCGTTTCCATCGCTTACGGGCGCGAGCCACCCATACGCCGAAGGGTGCGAGAACACCCACAGCAGCAATTGCCATGGAGGGTGACAGCAGGATCAGAGCGGCGACCAACGGGAGCAGCTGCGCAACGGCGCGATGCAGCACCAGCCAGCCCTCGGTCCCGTGCTCCACTTCGCGAATCCGCACGGCGATGCGGGCGAGTAGCTCCTGCGCGGTGGCTGAGCCGCCCTGTGCCAAGAGACCCCGGGCGACTTCCAGCCTCACGCGATTTCCCACTGCAGCGCTCAGCTGAACCTGCGCCCCAGCCAGCCCCGCCTGAGCGATCGCCTTTAGCAGACTTGCCAGTAGTCCGATGAGACACACAGTGGAGAGCCCCAACTCATAGGGTGTCACGGGATTCACCAGCGACCGCGCCACCCACCCCGCTGAAAGCGCCAACCCTGCGTGGCCAATCCCCACACCGAGCGCTGAAGCCACGGTTCTGAAGCCAAAAAGACCAGGCCTTCGCAACTCATCGAGGGCGCAGCCGTACAAGCTGGAAGGGACGGAAAACCTCGCAGAGGTGACCGAAATCGGCGCCGACTGGCCAGATCGGTCAGCTGCCTCGATTCGGACATCTGCTGCGGTGAGCTCAGCGAGATCTCGCGCACTTGCGCGCCTCAAATCCCCGATCGTCATCGAATCTGAAATTGCAAATCGCGAACTTGCAACTGCCCTCAGGGGTCCGTGACTGGCTGAACCGTCGGCTCGACCCTACAGAACTCGGGGAGGAGTCCGATCGAAAGATCAGGGTCCGGCCCCGTCGAAGAACCGCCCCTAGCTCAATCCGAGACTCAAAACCACTCGAATTCCATCCCCCAAACCAACGTCTATGACCAGCAAGCGCTCATCTCCTGCGGCGAAAACTCGCCCCGCGCGTGCACCTCGAGTTAGAGGCGCCGCCGGCCAAGGAGTCCGAGGCACGAAGCTTGCTAAGACCTCCCCCGAGGGCAAGACCACCTCGAGCTCCACCCCAGCGGCTGCTCAACCCCAAAGCTCAGCCGAGAAACGCCCGCCCGCGGCGAACAAGGGAGCCGAGTTGCCCGTGGATCACTACGAGGGAATGCGGGCAACCCAAAAATCGTTGCCCCCCGAAGGCTCCGTTTCTTCTCCCCACGAACTTTCTGGCCCCGGCCCGCACCGCACCGAGAGAACCATGACCGAGAATCAGGCAGCAAGCCAGCTCTACGACGACGATAACTCTGACGAGCGCACCAGCGTGCGGTTGACCGCCGCCGCCCGCGCCTCGGAGTCCCCTGCTCCCATCAAGGAAGGCGCGACGCGTCCTGCGAAGGACCCCGATGCTTCGGGCGACTCGATGCTCTCGCGCTACTTCCGCGACATGGCGACCCACCAGGTGATGGGTCCCGACGAGGAGCTCAACGCAGCTCAAGACGTGGAGAACGCGGAGATCGAACACTGGTGCGAGCTCCTCTCGTACCTGCCAGTCGCCGAGCACGTGCTCAACGGACTGGAGAAGGACATCGCGGACACGCTCCAAGAGGCAGATCGGCCCTCCCTGGCTGACATGCCGAAGCTGCGTGAACTACTCGAGACCTACCGCAAGCAGCGCTCGAAGCTGCACGCCGGTCAGACTCGCGAGTGGCAGCAGCACACGGAGGCCGTCGCGCGTGAGATCCGCCTTCCCGACTCCGACCGCATTTGGTTGGCCAACGCCAACAAGCGTGTGCGCGAGGTGATCGAGAGCGACGCCGATCCCGATGTGATCCCCGTGGTCGCGGAGACGGCTGCGTACAAGAAGTTCATGAGCCGCGTGAAGTCGACGGACCGTCGTCAGCGCGCTGCGAAGAACCGCTTCGTCAAGGCGAACCTCCGACTCGTGGTCAGCATCGCCCGCCGCTACAACCGTGGTCGCCTGCCCCTGATCGACCTGATCCAGGAAGGCAACATCGGACTGATGAAGGCGGTCGAGCGCTTCGACCACACTCGTGGGTACCGCTTCTCGACCTACGCCTCCTGGTGGATCCGCCACGCGATCAGCCGCGCGCTCGCCGACAAGGGTCGTGCGGTCCGTATCCCGGTGCACATGCTCGATACGTACAACCGGGTGTCTCGTGCAACGCAAACGATCATCGCGCGCACTGGGCGCGAGCCGTCGATTGAGGAACTCGAGAAGGAAACCGGCGTACCGCGCGAGAAGCTCGACAAGGTCAAGGACCTCTACGCGGAGACTCCGTTCTCCCTCGATCGCCCTGTGGGTGACGAGGACGGCCGGAAGTTCATCGATTTCCTCGTGGAAGAGAACGCCAACTCCCCTTACGACGACTTGGCTGCGGCCAAGTGGGCGGAAGAGGTAAGGCGACTGCTCGGCACCTTGACTCCTATCGAGAGCCGCATCATCCGCTGGCGCTTCGGGTTGGATAACGAAGAGGAGCTCACGCTCAAGGAGATTGGCGACAAGTACAATCTGAGCCGTGAGCGAATCCGCCAGCTGCAGGAGCAAGCGATCGGCAAGATCCGCAAGCAGATGCGCGACTTCTAAGTCGCCAAAATCGGAGCGCTGGACGTTCCGGTCAACACAGAGGCGAGGGTGACCCACCAGGGTCGCCCTCGTTTCGTTTTGTCCGCTCCCAGAAACCCACCGGGCAAATCCTCGCCGCCGGACAGCGCTCCTCCCCCCAACCTCGAGCTGCGACGATTTACCGCAATGGCGTAACCCTCGAACTTCCCGTGCGCCTAGGACTGCGGTCAGGGGGTGTCGATTGGTCGCATTTACTTTCTGTACGCGGCCGAACATAACGCCCCCCAAGCGCCCTCCGGCCTCCGGAAAGCGCGCAGAAGATTCTCCACACTCCCCAGTTTCGAACCCGGGAGAAGCGATTCCAGCGTCCTGTGCGCGCCCCCTCCGCATTCGCGGCTCGGCGCAATCGGTTCGCCAAACCCGCTCCGACCCCAACGCCTGTCACTCGGCGAACGAAGCTTCCATGACTCCTATTCCCGCAGCCTGCGAGCCGCCCGGCGCCTCTCTAGGAGGACCTGCGACCGAAGTGCGCCTGCCCCCTCACGCGAGGGTCGCCAGGGAGTGCCCCGTCATGGTAGCGAGGCGCCGCGGTTGGAACTCGCGCGAGTCGCGCGAGCAAAACATCAGTCTCCTGCGCTGTGAGTCCCGCAGCTTCGCTGTATCTCTCAGCTGCGCAGTCCCACCTGGTCCGTCATTCGGCGGCATCTAAGTACCCCCACGTCAACAACCGAGCGCAGCAACCCATGTCACGCTTCGTTTTTCCTCGATGGGCCAACAAGACCCGCGATCTCGCGGGCATCGTTCTAGGCGGAGCACCGCTCTACCTGATCGGCGCCATCTGGTACGGCTTCTCCCCCAAGACCATCGACGCTGGGTACATGCCCAAGCAGCCGGTGCCCTACAGCCACGCGCTACACGCGGGTGAGCTAGGGATCGACTGTCGGTATTGCCACAACACGGTGGAACAGGCGGCTCACGCAGCCATCCCCCCAACCGCGACGTGCATGAATTGTCACGCTCGCGTGCGCAAGACCAGCGCCAAGCTCGAACCGATTCGGCAGAGCGCAGAGACGGGTGATGCGGTCGAGTGGATCAAGGTGCACGACCTTCCGGACTACGTGTACTTCAACCACAGCGCCCACGTGACTCGCGGCGTCGGCTGCGTTTCCTGTCACGGCCGCGTCGACAAGATGCCCGAAGTCTTCCAGCAAGAGCCGCTCTCGATGGGCTGGTGCCTGGACTGCCACCGCGCCCCCGAGCAGCACCTGCGCCCGCCGTCCGAGGTCACCAACATGGGCTACAAGCCCGAAGGTGGTGATCAGCTCGCTGTCGGCATGCGCTTGCGCAAAGAGAACAACATCAATCCCCCAACCGATTGCTCCACATGTCACAGGTGAAGAAGCCCAAGTTCTGGCGAAGCCTCGCCGAGCGTGAGAACACGGAAGAATTCCGCGCGGTTAAGGAGCGTGAGTTCTTCGCGAAGGCTGACGAAGGCCCCACGGTGCCTGGCCGTCGGCGTTTCCTCCAGCTCATGGGGGCGTCTCTGGCCCTCAGCGGTTGCTGGCAGGAAGACCGCTTGCTCCCACGGACGAATCGTCCTGAGGGGCTGATCCCCGGCAAGCCCGTTTACTTCGCCACCACCATGGAGCTCGGTGGCGTCGGTGTTGGCCTGCTCGCCCGCAGCTACGACGGTCGCCCGATCAAGCTGGAGGGCAACCCTGAGCACGCTGGTAGCGCAGGTGGCAGCACCTCGATGCAACAAGCCGCGGTGCTCGAGATGTACGACCCCGACCGCAGCAAGGGCGTCGCACGCTATTCCGCAGGGAAGCGTGAGAGCGGGACCTGGGGCGAATTCGAAGAGGCTTTCCTCAAGAAGGGCGCGGACGCAGGTCTCGCCATCCTTGGTGACGGCTCGAGCTCGCCAACCCTCGCTGACCTCAAGCGTCGTCTCACCGCCAAGGGCGTGCAGTGGTTCGACTACTCTCCCATCAATCGCGACAATGAGCGCGATGGCGCCAAGGCGGCGTTCGGCGAGGTGGTTCGCACCCAGCTGAAGCTGGACCAGACCGACGTGATCGTCACGTTGGACGCTGACCTGTTCGGCTCACACCCGAACGGCCTGGCGCACTCGAAGGCGTTCGCTTCGCGGCGCACGCCCGAAGCCGGCAGCATGACGCGGCTCTACAGCATCGAGAGCAGCTTCAGCGCCACCGGCGGTGCCGCCGACCATCGGCTCCCCCTGCGCTCCGGCTTGCTGAAGGCCGTCGCGGCCTATCTCGACTCCGCGATCAGCCCTCAGGTCTCCGCCACAGGTGCCGCTCAGGCGGCTCCCGCAGCGAAGTTCCTCAGCGATGAACACGCGAAGAAGTTCCTCGAGACCGTCGTCAAGGACCTGGTCGAGCATCAGGGTCGCAGCGTCGTCGTCGCGGGCGCAAACCAGCCCGCCGAAGTGCACGCGCTGGTGCATCGACTGAACTCAATCCTCGGAAACGTCGGCAAGACGGTGCTGTACAGCGCCGAGACCGACCCGGAGCGAGAGAGCTACGTCGCCCAGCTGACCAAGCTGGTAGCCGCGATGAACGGTGGTCAGGTCAAGTCGCTGCTGATTGTGGGCGGAAATCCCGCTTACGACGCACCGGCGGACGTCGCGTTCGCTGCAGCGCTGGCCAAGGTCGGCACGACGATTCACGCCGCGGTCTACGAAGACGAGACCAGCCAGGCTTGCTCGTGGCACGTGCCGCTAGCCCACTGGCTCGAGGCCTGGGGTGATTCCGTAGGCTGGGACGGCACGGTGTCCATCGCACAGCCGCTGATCGCTCCCCTCTACGGCGGACGCTCTGCCATCGAGCTCTGCGGCGCGTTGCTAGGAGAAAAGCTCGACGCCCTGGGCATGCTCAAGCGCACCCACGAGGAGCGGATTTCGGGAGACGCCCTCTGGCGCCGTACGATTCACGACGGCTACATCCAGGGTTCAGAGAGCAAGGCTCTCACGCCCACCCTGAAGGACGTCACCGTCAGCCTCCAGGGCCCCGAGCTCGGTGGCGTGGAGGCGGAGCAAGACCTCGAACTCAGCATCGCCGCGGACAGCAGGCTGTATGACGGCCGCTACGCCAACCTCGGCTGGCTGCAAGAGGTCCCCGATCTGATCGGCAAGCTGACCTGGGACAACGCGGTGTTGATTGCACCGTCCACCGCCAAGGCCTTGGGCGTCACGGACGGTGACGTGGTGACCCTAACCGCAGGTGGCGCATCTGTTGAAATCCCGGTGCTGCAAGCCCCGGGGCAAGCGAAGGGTTCGCTCAAGGTTGCGCTGGGCTACGGCCGCACCGCAGCGGGTCAGATTGGTGGCTCCAAGGCGCACGGCGTCGCTCCAGTCGGTGTGAACACCTACGCCCTCCGCAGCACCAAGCTGTGGGATTTCGGGTCGGGCGCCAGCATCAAGAAGACTGGCAAGTGGACGAAGCTAGCCACCACTCAGGACAAGCACTCGATCGACGACCTCGGTGCGGGGGAAATCCAGGTCCGCATCCCGACCATGATCCGCGAGGCAACGCTCGCGGAGTACAAGAAGGAGCCCGACTTCGCGAAGCACAAGGTGCATCACCCGCCGCTGCTCTCGCTCTGGAAGCCCCCGGTCTCCTATGAGGGCCATCGCTGGGGCATGACCATCGACCTGAATAAGTGCGTCGGATGCGGAACCTGCACCGTTGCCTGTCAGGCCGAGAACAACATCCCCACCGTCGGCAAGGAGCGCGTGCTCTTCGGCCGCGAGCTTCACTGGATCCGCGTCGACCGCTACTACAAGGGCGACCCGGAGAACCCGGGCATGGCTCAGCAACCCCTTACCTGCCACCAGTGCGAGAACGCGCCGTGCGAGCAGGTTTGCCCAGTCGGCGCGACCATGCACTCGGCGGAAGGTCTGAACGACATGACCTACAACCGCTGCATCGGCACCCGCTATTGCGCGAACAACTGCCCCTACAAGGTGCGGCGGTTCAACTACTTCAACTACCACATGGATATGAAGGACGACGCCAACCAGGTGAAGGGGATGGTCTACAACCCCGAAGTCACTGTGCGTTTCCGTGGGGTTATGGAGAAGTGCACGTTCTGTGTGCAGCGCATCCAGAACACCAAGATCGACGCGAAGAACCATCGTCGCAAGATCGAGGACGGCGAAATCAAGACGGCTTGCCAGCAGGCTTGTCCGAGCGAGGCGATCGTCTTCGGCGATCTGAACGACCCTGGGAGCAAGGTGCGAGAACTCCAAAACGGCGCGCGCGCCTATGCGCTGCTTGGGCAACTAAACGTTCGTCCCCGCCTTCTGTACTTGGCCAAGGTCACGAACCCTCACCCCGATCTCGAGCAGAAGCAGGAAGGCGAAGGACACGGCGGCCACCACGGCTGAGGCCTGAACTTCGAGTGGAGATCAGATGACCACTGCAGCTGACGTCAAACAGTACAATACCCAGCTCGAGGCGGAGAACCCGTTCGCGCAGATCACGGAGAACGTGTGTCGCGTGGCCGAGGCACCGAAGCCGCCCAAGGCCTGGTACATCTCCTTCGCCATTTCCTCGACCGTGATGCTCGCGTTCTTCAGCAGCATCGGGTTCGTGTTCTGGGAAGGTATCGGCGCCTGGGGAAATATGAGCCCGGTGTTCTGGGGCTTCCCCATCGTCAACTTCGTCTTCTGGGTCGGTATCGGCCACGCAGGCACGTTGATCAGCGCCGTTCTGTACCTCTTCAGGCAGGACTGGCGCACCGGCATCAACCGCTTCGCTGAAGCGATGACGATCTTCGCGGTTATCTGCGCGGCGATCTTCCCGGGCATCCACATTGGCCGCCCTTGGCTGCCCTACTGGATGTTCCCCATCCCGAACCAGATGAGCATGTGGCCGCAGTTCCGCAGCCCGCTCGAGTGGGACGTGTTCGCCGTCAGCACCTACGCGACCGTGTCGATCCTGTTCTGGTACATGGGCATGATCCCCGACCTGGCCACGCTGCGTGACCGCTCGAAGAGCACGGTCCGTCGCTTTGCGTACGGCATCTTCTCAATGGGCTGGCGTGGTTCCAGCCGCCAGTGGCACCGCTACGAGAAGGCGTACCAAATCCTCGCGGCACTCGCGACGCCCCTGGTGCTCTCGGTGCACTCGGTCGTTTCTTTCGACTTCGCGACGGCGCAGCTGCCTGGCTGGCACACCACCATCTTCCCGCCTTACTTCGTCGCCGGCGCCATCTTCGGTGGCTTCGCGATGGTGGTCGTGCTCGCCGTTCCCGCACGGCAATTCTTCGGGCTCAAGCGCATCATCACGATGAGGCACCTGGAAAACATGTGCATCATCATGCTCGTGACGGGCACCGTCGTTGGTTACGCCTACGCCATGGAGTTCTTCATCGCCTGGTACGGCGGCGTCCCCGAGGAGAGCTTCACGTTCATCAACCGCGCCTTTGGCCCCTACGCATGGGCCTACTGGACGATGATCAGCTGCAACGTTCTTGCGCCCCAGCTGTTCTGGTTCCGACGCTTCCGACGCAGCATCCCGGTGATGTTCATCATCGCTGTCTTCGTGAACGTCGGTATGTGGTTCGAGCGCTTCGTCATCGTGTGTACTTCGCTCAGCCGCGACTTCATCCCCTCCAACTGGGGTTACTTCATCCCGACCAAGGTCGACTTCATCACCTTGATCGGAAGCTTCGGCCTGTTCTTCACCCTCTTCCTGCTGTTCTGCCGCTACCTGCCCATGGTCGCGATGGCTGAGGTGAAGGCGATTCACTACAACCACCACATGCATCATCACCACTGAGTCGGGCCTTCGAGGACTACAGTCATGAGCGAGAAGAAGGACAAGAGCACCACCAAGAAGACGCCGGTCTACGGCATCTTGGCTGAGTACTCGGATCCAGCGGTCTTGATCGAAGCCTGCAAGAAGGTTCGCGACGCTGGTTTCAAGAAGTGGGACACCTACACGCCGTTCCCCGTGCACGGCATCGATCCGGCAATGGGCATCAAGCCCACCATCCTGCCGTGGTTGGTGCTCTGCGCGGGTCTGACCGGCCTGACGACTGCGATTCTGCTGCAGTGGTGGACGAACGCCCACGACTACGCATGGATCGTCAGCGGTAAGCCGTTCTGGTCGATTCCCGCGAACGTGCCGATCATGTTCGAGCTCACCGTGCTCCTGAGCGCGCTGACGACCTTGGGCGGCATGCTGGCGCTGAACAAGTTGCCTCACCCCTCGCACCCCTTGGATCTCAAGGAGCGTTTCGAGCGGGTCACGGACGACAAGTTCTTCCTGCTGATCGAGGCCAGCGACCCCAAGTACGACGCGGACGAGGTGACTGCGCTGCTGGCTGAGCACGCCGACGTCGTCGAGCCGTTGATGGACGACGACCAGACGCCAGCAGAGCTTCCGCGAGGAATCATCTATGGCCTGGTGATCCTGACCGCTGCCGCAATCGTGCCCTTCGCGTTGGCGGCTCACGCCCGTGAGTCTCACAACCGCAGCCCGCGCATCCACATCGTCCCGGACATGGATTTCCAGACGAAGTACAAGGCCCAGCGGGTCAACACGTTCTTCGATGATCGCCGCGCGGATCGCCCGTTCGTCGAAGGCACCGTCGCCCAGGGCAACCTCCAAGAGGATGACCACTTCTATCGCGGCAAGTCGGGTAACACTTGGGCCACGACCTTCCCGAATCAGCTGCAGGTCAGCGAAGCCACGATGAAGCGTGGCGAACAGCGCTTCGACATCTTCTGTGCTCCTTGCCACGGCCTCCAAGGGCGCGGCGACGGCATGGTGAACAAGCGCGCTGAGCTGATCGGTGCTGGTGTGGACGGCTGGGTGCCACCGTCAGACGTCACCGACCCGAACCTGATGAAGCAGCCCGTGGGGCAGCTCTTCAACAGCATCACCCACGGCGTGCGCAACATGCCGGCGTACGGTCCTCAGATCGACGTCGAAGATCGCTGGGCGATCATCCTCTACGTGCGTGCGCTTCAGCGTACCCGCAACGCCACCACCAAAGACCTGTCTCCTAGCGAGATCGCCTCGCTCAAGTAGTTACGGATATCGACATGGCCAGCAAGAAGGCGAAGCCCCGCAAGACCGTCAGCAAGACCGAGCCCGAAGAAACGAGCTCGAAGTCTGAAGCGCCGAAGTCCGAACCCGTAGCCACGGAAGAGGACGACGACGAGGATGACGACGACGAGGACGACGACGAGACGGAAGACTCGGCGTCTGAGCCGCCTGTCGCGCCCAAGAAAGAGGCACCGAAGGCAGCCGAGAAACCTGCTCCCAAGAAGGAGGAGGCCAAGGTTGCAGCCACCAAGCCGGCGACGAAGTCGGTCGAGAAGTCCGACGGCGGGCACGGCGGTGGTGGCGGTGGCAAGGATGGCGGTGACCACGGTCCGGCCGGCGAGAACATTCGCTTGGGCGACCTGAGCGGCACGCTGCTCAAGGTCGGCGGCGGCATGGCGGTGGTTGGTTTGGGAGGCGCCGCGGCGCTCGGTGCGAGCGCTGGTGATGGCTTCGCCCACTTCTTCCATTCCTACCTGGTCGCATTCTGGTGGGGCCTAACCATCACCCTCGGGTCGCTGTTCTTCATCCTGGTACAGCACCTGACCAAGGCGCGCTGGAGCCCGGTCGTGCGCCGCGTCGCGGAGATCTTCGTCAGCAACATGCCCGCACTCGCCGTGCTGTCGCTGGTGGTGATCGTCCCGGTGATGCTCGGCAACACAGCGCTCTACTCTTGGAACGATCCTCACCATGTCGCGGGCAGCCACTTGCTCCAGCACAAGGAAGGCTACCTGAACAAGACGTTCTTCCTGATCCGCTGGGTGTTCTACTTCGCGGTGTGGATCGGTCTAGGGACTACGCTGGCGAAGAACAGCGTGGCCCAGGACGCATCGGGTGACCCCGCGCTCACCCGCAAGAGCTTCGCCCTGAGCGCCCCAGGAATGCTCCTGTTCGCGCTCACGACGACGTTCGGCGCGATCGACATGATCATGAGCCTCGAGCCGGAGTGGTTCAGCACCATGTTTGGCGTCTACGTCTTCGCCGGTTGTCAGCTGAGCTTCCACTGCGTGCTCGCACTCAGCCTGCTCTGGCTGCAAGGCACCGGTCGCCTGACGAAGAGCGTGAGCGTTCACCACTTCCACGACATCGGTAAGATGATGTTCGCCTTCATCGTGTTCTGGGCGTACATCGCGTTCAGCCAGTTCATGCTGATCTGGTACGCGGACATCCCCGAGGAAACGGTGTGGTTCAAGCCCCGCTTCGTCGAGGGTTGGCAGTGGGTGAGCATCGTTCAGCTCGTGGGCCACTTCGTGATTCCGTTCTTCGGTCTCGTGTCACGTCACGTGAAGCGTAATCGCAAGGCGCTGGCTTTCTGGGCCATCTACATCCTCGTGGTTCACTACATCGACCTGTACTGGCTGATCATGCCCTCCTACGACGGGCAGAAAGCACCGCTCAGCCCGATGGACTTGCTCGCTGTGATCGGTGTGGCAGGTGTCCTCATCGCAAACGCCGCTCGGGTTGCCTCTGGCATGAACCTGCGCCCAACCAAGGACCCACGACTGGCCAAGTCGCTGGCGTTCGAGAACTTCTGAGACGCTTCCCATGGCAACTGAAGACGACAAGCCAAACTCCGGCCTGATCGGCACCGTGACCATCGCGGGTGCAATCGCGATGGTCGCCATCTGTGCGGTCCTCACGGCGCTCGTTCGCAGCGAGCAGGACTCCGAGGACGAGCGGAAGAACGCCGATGCCAATCTGAAGCCGCTGACGGAGCTACGCGCTGAGCAGGAGAAAACGCTCAAGGCCGCTCCCAGCTACGCCGACGAGAAGAAGGAGCGCATCACGCTCCCGCTGGATCGCGCAATGGCCGCTGTGGTGAAGGACATCCAGGACAACCCACAGGCCGCGACGGCGCCCGGCAGCGAGCCCCCTCCCGCAGCGGACGCCGATGCAGGTGCGGGTGACGCAGGTGCTGAGGCAACTGACGGGGGCGCACCCGCCGAGGGCGACGCTGCGGCTCCGACCGAAGGTCAGAAGCTCGACGGCAAAGACGAGAAGCCCAAAGAGAAGAAGAAGCCCGCGCCGCAGAAGACCCAAGGTCCTTCGGGCACCCAACCTCCCCCCGACGAGGGCGCAGAGTGATGTCCGCGGCGGTGGTCTCCAGTTGGCTGAAGCGAGCTGAGCGAGCAGTTCTCTGTGCGCTGTTGCTCGTGCTCGCCCTGACCGCCGCCCCGACAACTGCTTTCGCAACCGAGCTGGGCGACGCCACACCATCAAAGCCCAAGCGCCTGAATGGTATCGATGTCGACGAGCATCTCGACACGGACCTCCCGCTGGATCTCGCCTTCACCGACAGCGACGGCAAGCCGGTCAAGCTTGGTGACTTCTTCGATGGCGAACGCCCAGTCATCATCACGCTGAACTACTCAGACTGCCCCATGCTCTGCAGCCTGCAGCTCACCGGACTGGTGAAGGGCATGAAGCAGATGGACTGGACCGCCGGGAAAGATTTCCGCGTGGTAACCGTCAGCCTCAACCCCAAGGAAAAGCCCGAGCGCTCCGCAGAGACCAAGAAGCGCTACGTCACGGAGTACGGACGCCCCGATGCTCAAGCGGGCTGGCACTTCCTCACAGGGAGCGAAGACAACATCAAGGCTTTGGCCAACGCGATCGGCTTTCGCTATGGCTACAACGAGGTCCGCAAAGAGTACGTGCACCCTGCGGCGCTGACCCTAGCCACGCCAAATGGCAAGATCGCGCGTTACCTCTACGGCATCGAGTATCACCCGAAGACCCTACGCTTGGGTCTGGTCGAGTCCTCCGAAGGCAAGATCGGCTCCACTGTCGATAAGCTGATTCTGTACTGCTTTCACTACGATTCCGGTGAAGGCAAATACGCACCCGTGGCCATGAACATCATGCAGGTCGCGGGTGGGGCTACCGCCCTCCTCCTAGGCGGTGTGCTGTCCTCGCTCTGGGCCAATGAGTTCCGGAAGCGACGCAAGCGAGACAAGAACAAGAACGATCCGCAATCCGCGGACGACGAGTCCACCAACTCGGACCAAGAGTCATGACCAACGTAACGAGCATGCTGCTTGCTGCACTGCAGCCGGGCGACAAGCCAAAAATCCCTGTTAGCCCGAACTTCTGGACCCCCACGGAGTCGTCCACCTTCGCGAAGGACACGGACTGGCTGTTCCAGTTCATCACCTGGACCAGCACGGTGGTGACCCTCGGTGTGGTCGCCGCGATGGTGTACTTCTGCGTGAAGTACCGCGCGACGGATCGTTCCAAAAACGAGCGGCCGACCAGTACGGTCGACCACGACAACACCCTGGAGATCACCTGGTCGGTGATTCCGCTGTTCTTCGTGATCGCGTTCTTCGTCTTCGGCTTCAAAGGCTGGATCGACCTGCGCACCCCGCCCAAGGACACGTACGACATTCACGCCACGGCCCAGAAGTGGAAGTGGCTGTTCCAGTATCCGAGCGGATACGTCAGCGACACCCTCCACGTGCCGAAGGATCGCCCCGTCAAGGTCATCCTCGAGAGTCAGGACGTGATCCACTCCTTCTACGTGCCGGCATTCCGCCAAAAGATGGATGCGGTTCCCGGGCGCTACACCTACGCCTGGTTCCAGGCGATTGAAACTGGCGAGTTTCCACTCTTCTGCGCGGAGTACTGCGGCACCTCCCACTCGGACATGATCACCAAGGTCGTGGTCCAGGAGCAGGCGGACTTTGACGCCTGGCTTGAGAAGGCAGCAAAGGACGAAGAGGAGCAAGCCCTCAAGAACCCAGTTGCCTACGGCGAGACGCTCTACAACCGCAACGGCTGTGCAACCTGCCACTCGACGGATGGCTCCATCAAGGTCGGCCCCACCTTCAAGGGGCTCTACGGCAAGACCGAGAGCTTCACGGACGGCACCAGCGCCGCCGTCGACGAAAACTACGTTCGTGAGTCGATCGAGGATCCCCAGGCGAAGATCGTCAAGGGCTTCCCCGCGAGCATGCCCACCTTCAAGGGCAAGCTGTCGAACAACCAGATCCGCGCGATCACCGAGTTCATCAAGAGCCAGAAGTGAGTCACTGAAATGGCCAGCACGACAACAACCCCCGACGCATTCGGCAACGCTCATCCGTCCGCGGATGAGAGTTACCTCACGAACGAGAAAGGTCTTCGTTCGTGGATCCTCACGCTGGACCACAAGCGGATCGGCGTGATGTACCTGATCGGTGTACTTCTCTCGTTCGCGCTCGGCGGCTTCTTCGCCTTGATGGTGCGAACGGAGCTCTTCACTCCAGGCCGCACCATCATGGATGCGGACACCTACAACCAGATGTTCACGCTGCACGGGGCAGTGATGGTCTTCCTGGTCATCATCCCGGGTATCCCCGCGGCACTCGGCAACTTCGTGCTGCCGATTCAGCTCGGCGCCAAGGACGTCGCGTTCCCGAGACTGAACCTGTTCAGCTTCCATCTCTGGACCATCGGGGCGCTGTTCCTGGTGCTCAGCATGTACATCAGCGCGGCGGACACGGGCTGGACCTTCTACACCCCGTACAGCACCACCACGACCACCGCGGTGATTCCCGCGACGTTCGGCGCTTTCATCCTCGGCTTCAGCTCGATCTTCACCGGGCTGAACATGATCGTGACGATCCACAAGCTGCGTCCGCCGGGCATGACCTGGTTCCGTATGCCGCTGTTTTGCTGGGCCATCTACGCCACGGCGATCATGCAGGTGCTCGCGACGCCAGTGCTCGGCATCACGCTGCTCATGCTGATCGTCGAGCGTGCGTTCCACGTCGGCATCTTTGACCCAGCGCTGGGTGGTGACCCCGTGCTCTACGAGCACTTCTTCTGGTTCTACTCACATCCTGCGGTCTACATCATGATCGTGCCGGCCTTCGGCGTGATCAGTGAGGTTATCGCCGCGTTCAGCCGCAAATCGATCTTCGGCTACAAGTTCATCGCGCTGTCTTCGGTCGCGATCGCGATCCTCGGCTTCCTCGTGTGGGGCCACCACATGTTCGTCAGCGGCCAGTCTTCGCTAGCTGGCACGATCTTCAGCGCCATCACGTTCCTGATCGCAATCCCGACCGCGATCAAGATCTTCAACTGGCTCGCGACCATGTACAAAGGTCGAATCTTCCTCGACACCCCGATGCTGTACGCCTTGGCGTTCCTCTGGGTGTTCACCATCGGTGGCGTCACGGGCATGTACCTCTCCGTGATGAGCACGGACGTGCACCTCCACGACACCTACTTCGTCGTGGCGCACTTCCACTACGTCATGATGGGCGGCGCCATCACCGCGTTCTTCGCCGGTCTCCACTACTGGTGGCCGAAGCTCAGCGGCCGGATGTACGACGAGAAGATGGGCCGCATCTCCACGGTCATCGTGTTCTTGGGCCTGAACCTGACGTTCTTCCCCCAGTTCATCATGGGCTCGAACGGCATGCCCCGCCGCTACTACAACTACCTCGAGGAGTTCACCATCTACCACCAGCTGTCCACGGTTGGCGCGTACCTGATGGGCCTCGGCTTCTTGCTCACGGCGATCAACTTCATCCGTTCCCTGCGGAAGAAGCCCGACGCTCCCAAGAACCCGTGGGGCGCCCGCACCCTGGAGTGGGAGACCACCTCCCCGCCGCCCTACTACAACTATCACACGCCCCCGGTCGTCGACTTTGGCCCGTACGACTACGACGACCTCGTCTACGACAAGAAGGTAGGCGGCTACGTGCACAAGGCGGAGTTGAAGGCCTGAATGGACGCCAGGTGGCTAGCCATTCGCTAGCCACCTGAACTATCGACTCCCCCGTTTGCTTCTCTTCGCTTCTGCTCCAATCCCCAAAATCGAGCTCGAAAACGATGACTGACACCACTGCGGATGCGCATGCCGGCCACGAGCACGGACACGGTGACGGACCTCACCTAGCGCACCACTTCGACAGCTACCAACAGCAGTTCGACACCGGAAAGCTCGGTATCTGGCTGTTCCTGGCGCAGGAGATCCTGTTCTTCAGCGCGTTGTTCGTGGCCTACATCACGTACCGCGCGATGCACCCGGAGGTCTTCATCTGGGCGCACTACTACCTGGACACCCAGCTCGGCGCGATCAACACCGGCGTGCTGATCGTCTCCAGTCTCACGGCTGCGTGGGCGGTGCGCTGCGCTCAGAACGCGAACAAGCAAGGTTTGGTGATCAACATCGTGATCACCATCGCCTGCGCTTTCGGATTCTTGGGCATCAAGTACAAGGAGTACTCGCACAAGATCCACGACGGTCTCGTGTGGGGTCCCGCGGACGCCGAAATTCCCTGGATGCGCCACAACCCGAAGGAAGAGGTGTGGGAGCTCCACGAGTTCCGAGCGCATCACCCTGAGGTCGCGCAGGCCGCGGAAGAGGCTGCAAAGGAAGGCAAGAGCCGCGCGCAGATCGCCGAGATCGCCCGTAAGGCCGGCGGAGGCAAGGACTACGGCATCGTGCGTCCGAACCACTCCAACATCTTCTTCGGCATCTACTTCTTCATGACCGGCCTCCACGGTATCCACGTCATCGCGGGTATCATCGTGTGGGTTTGGCTACTGATCCGCGCCCTGAAGGGCCAGTTCGGGCCGAAGTACTTTGGTCCAATCGACTACGCCGCCTTGTACTGGCACTTGGTCGACTTGATCTGGATCTACCTCTTCCCGCTGCTTTACCTGATTCACTGAGAACAGGACCCTGACCGATGGCAAAAGAGAAAGCCGACAAGGCAAACGCTGAAGCCGAAGAGGCCAAGGCCGCCGCTGACGAAGACGAAGACGAGGAGAGCTCGCCCGAAGCGACCTCGAACGCGGACTCGGACGACGAAGACTCAGATGATGAGGACTCGGACGACGAAGACTCAGATGATGAGGATTCGGACGACGAGGACGAAGAAGACGAGGACATGTCGAACGACGATGAGGTGACGAAGGCCGAAGGCCCCGACGCCAAGAAGCGTGGTTCGGATCATCCTCCGGCCAAGAGCGCCAAGGACGATCATGGCCATGGCGCCCACGACGATCACGACGATCACGGGCTCGCTCACACGATGCCCATCAAGGGTCTGATCGGGGTCTGGGCAGCGCTGATGGTGCTGACGGTCCTGACCGTGAGCGTCACCCGCTTCGACATGGGCTACACGCTGAACCTCGTGATCGCGATGGTGATCGCGACGGTCAAGGCCGCCCTCGTCATGCTCTTCTTCATGCACCTGTGGTGGGACAAGCGCTTCAACGTGCTGATCTTCCTCAGCTCGTTCCTCTTCGTGGCGCTGTTCGTGGGCCTAACCGTGAATGACCGCGGCGAGTACCAACGGGACATCAACGCGTACGACGACGCCAAGGCGCAGTAAGCCGCCCAAGCGCCCCACTACGAAGAGCTCGACCTTGTCGGGCTCTTCGTGTTTTGTGGTCCTCCAACGCACCCCGAGTCACACGCGTCGGCTCGCTACCCTCGAGGCGTTGAGCGACGGCATTTGATCAACGATGCCGAAGGGTTGCCGAACGGATAACCGAGCCAGGGCACATCATCCGACAAGCGAGCGTATTTGGAGTGACGATGAAGAGCGCAGCGGCCAAGAGTGGGGTGTTGTTGGGGGCCGGATTGGTCCTGGTCGGCTTCTTCATGGCCTGGTTCGGCTTTTCGTTTGGGCCGGCTTCCGTATCCATTTCCGGGTGGCAAATAGCGAAGGTCGCCTCCCAGCGCGGAGCGCAGTACTACGCAATCTACCTGTTGCCCCTTGGCGCGCTATTCGCCGGCGCTCTCGCCCTCACGAACAAGCGCGGCGCCGCGAAGGTGGCGCTGTTGGTCGGCGGCGTATTCCTGCTGTGGTCGCTGGCGGAGGTGCTGCTGCTCCTGTGGCGCACCACATTTCTCGGTTTGTGGCTGACGCTGTTAGGCGCGGGAGTGCTCTTCTTCGCTGGTCTCCTGGCGAAGCGCCCCTAGTGTCCTGTCTCCGTAGTTCGCTGCAAAACTCGCCCGCCCCCGTCTGGTCGAGTTGTGCGCGGGCACGGTCGTTGTTGATTGGCAGGGTGTTTTTCAACACCTGCTAGAGCTTAGCCAGGGGTTTGGGGGGAGAGGCCAAACTGGTCGTCCAGCTTCTTCACCTGGGCGCGCACCAACACCAGGGCGAGTCCCCCAATGATCACGTTGGCGATCGTCACGCCCAGGAACATCCCGTACAGACCCTCGATCATCGCGCCCAGCAGCGCGAGGGGCACCGCCAGGACGAACAAGCGGATCACAATCACCATGCCGGCGTTCAGCGGTCGGTTGATCCCGTTGAAGACGCTCACCGCGAAGACGGACACGCCGTAGGCACCGTAGCTGATCGGGACCAAGCGCATGTACCAGGCAGCGGGGGTTATCACATCCCCCTCGGAGCTGAACCACCCAGCAATCAGCGGGGCAGCTACACCGAGCACCAGCGCCACCCCTAACCCCCAAACCACGCAGGCCTTGGCTCCGAACTTCAGTGCCTCGCGGATACGAGCGCTCTTGCGCGCTCCGAAGTTTTGTCCGGCGAACGGCGTAGCAGAAGCGCTGAGCGCGATGATGCCGATCATCGACAGCGACTCCACACGCGTACCCACGCCATAGGCGGCGACCGCGCTGTGGCCAAAACGCGAGGCGATGCGAGTCAGCACGGCCGCAGCGATCGGAACCAGCATATTCGTGGCCGCTGCGGGCAACCCGACAGTCAAAATGTGCTTCCAAGACTCGAGCACGCCGCTCGGTCGCAAGTAGCTGAGCGACAACATCTTCTCACGACGCGTGAGGATCCAGAACGCCGCCACGAACGTGATCATCCAGGAGATGACCGTCGCTACCGCCGCCCCCATCAGCTCCCAGCGCGGAAACGGACCAATCCCGAAAATCATCAACGGGTCGAGGACCACGTTCACGCCGCCGGCGAGCATCATGATCAGCCCCGGCGTCTTGGTGTCACCGGTCGCCCGGATACACGCGTTGCCCACCATCGGCACCACCAACAGCCCGACGCCAAGATACCAAGGCACCATATACGCCTTGATCATTGGCATCAGCTCGGGTCCCGCACCGAGCGCCGCGAACAACGGATCCAGCGTCAAGAGACCGATCGCGGCAAGCATCACCACCAGCAAGAACGCCAGCATCAAGCCATGGGTCGCGAGCCGGGTGACCTTTTGATCGTCCCCCTCGCCTATCGCGCGAGAGATGACGCTCATCACGCCGATCCCCATGCCCATGGATAAGCTCATCACAGTGAACACGATGGGAAAGGTGAAGCTCATCGCCGCGAGCGGCTCGGGTCCGAGTTGCCCGACGTAGATGGTGTCGACGACACCGAAGAGGATCACCGCACCGATGCCGAACGCCATGGGAATGGCGAGCCGCGTAAGCGTTGGTCCTACCGGCCCCTGGGTGAGATCGCGCTTGGCCGCCTTCGGGGGTTCGGTCACCTCTTGAAGCGCCGCGGTCGGCTCGGAGCCAGAGGCCGATTCCGGCGTGGGGGATGAAGCGGACAACCCAGCGTTCGTAGTGTCATGACGCCCGGCTCGCAATGCGAGATCGCGCGCGTTTCAGTCCAGCCGAGCAAATCCCCAGGAAAGCCGAGCGCTACTGCTGCTCGGTCAGTTCGACCAAAGCGTCCACCACACGATCCATGCGTTGCCGGACCCCCGCGTGGTCCGTGATTCCATTGACCAGAATGCTGAACGCAAGAGGCGACTTCCCCTCGCGCAGCACGAACCCGCTGAGCGCAACGACCCGCGCGAGGGTCCCCGTCTTGGCTCGCACGGCGCGGCTAGTGCGGTGCTTGCGCAGACGCGACCGCAGGGTGCCGTCCACTCCACCAACGGAGAGTTGAGCCACGAACTCGGCAGACAGCCGCGGGTCCCGGTAAGCGTGGCTCAGGACCCGCGTCAGAGTCGCCGCGCTGAGACGGTTTGCGTCGAACAAACCCGAACCGTTGAGGATCACATCCGCAGACTGGGGAGCGGACGGGGCCGCACCGGCTCCTGATGTGCTGCTTCCCGCTGGCGTGGGAGCCGGGAATGTCCCCGGCGTCACCTGCGCAAGCCACTGAGAGACCTGCACCGCGGCTTGCTTGAAGGTCGAAGGTTCACCGGGGTTCGCGTGGGCCGCGATTGCCTTGAACAGCATTTCTGCGTAGAAATTGTCACTGTCCTTACCCAAGCGCTGCACCAGGACGTTGAGCGGCGGTGAGGGCACGTGCACTAGCTCCCGCTTCTCTCCGGAGCCGCCGGGCTTCACGCTCCCCTTGATATCAACGCCAAGGCTCGTCAGAGCGTGGGCCAAGGCGAAGCCGGCGAGTAGCGTCGGGTCATCCACCCGCTTGGTGAAGCGCTGCCTCGGCAAGGAGTCCGCGACACGGCCGTCGAGCTCGGCCCGAAGCTTGTTTCCGTCGGGTACCAAACGGAGCTGCACATTTTGCCCCTTGCCCTTCTCCACCGTCTTCACCTGGCCACTGACGTTGACGAAGCCAGGCGGGTCGAACCAGATGCGCGCGGGACTGCCGTCAGTCGTCGGCACGACGTTCAGGGTGACGGTGTTCTCCTCGAGGGCAATGGCGCTCACCGGCGCACGAAAGTACGCCCACTCATTCGGCTGCTGATCGAAAGCGGGAGGCACGTATTGACCATCGAAACGCCCCTGATCGACCAAGATGTCTCCATCCACTTGGCGCAGGCCACTCTGCACCAGCGCAGACGCCAGCCGCCAGATCTCCCCCATCCCAAACGAAGGATCGCCATCGCCGCGGAGCACGAGCGAAGTGGAGTGCGTATCATTCAGCGCACCGTAGACCCCCGTGCGAAAGTTGAAGTCAGGACCCAAGAGTTCGAGCGCGGCGGCAGCCGTGACCACCTTCATGTTGGAGGCAGGGTTCAACGCGCGCTCATCATCAACGCCGGCGACGCGTCGCCCGGTCTCGACGTCCAGGACGCGCACACTGAGCTGTCCCTTGCCTTCCTTCACCCAGCGGTTCAGCTCTTCGATGCGTGAGTCGACCGACGCCGCCTCCAGCGGCTTGGACGGTTCCGGGGTAACGCTCGGCGGCTCTTGCGACAGCCAAAGTCCCCCAGCTGCTGAGAGCACACACAGCGAGGTGCCCGCGACCCAGGCATTGAGTTTCCGCATGCACCGCGTTCTAGCATCTGATACGGCATTCGGGTGACGCGGGGAGCGCTGCAGAAAGACATCACCCGTCGTCTCGTCTCGTCGACGCTCGCGCTCACTTGTGTAGCGGTTGCGGCTTGCGCGCCGTCCAGCGCTCCAAACGCAGGTTCGCAGCCAGGTTTGGAGATCGTCGTGCCGACGGAATTCAGCTCGCTGGATCCGCGTTTCACCACTCGCGCGCTGGACATCAAGGTCACGCGGCTCGTGCATGCGGGGCTCGCTGGCCTGGACCGCAACAGCCTGGAGCCAGTGCCCTTGGTGGCGAAGAGTTGGCGCTGGCGCGACGCCAGTCACCTCGAAGTCAGCTTGCGCCCCGGTCTAAAATTCCACAGTGGCAAATCACTCGAGGTCGCTGACGTGTGCGCCACACTCACGGCCTTGGCCGACAAGCGCCTCGGCAGCCCTCACCGCGTCGTCGCAGAGTCGGTCGGTACCTGTCGGGATTTGGGTGAGGGACGCCTGGAGCTCACTTTGGCCAAGCCTCGCGCCACGTTGCTCTCGGACCTTGAGGTGCCCATCCTACGCGCCGATCAGGCGGCCAGCGCCCAGAGCGCGACGGGAGACCTGGACGGGCTCGGTCCCTACCGGATCAGCCATTTCGACTGGGCCGAGGTGCAGCTGGAGGTCGTTCCGGGGCAAGCAGCGAAGCTCGGGCTCCACGTTCAGGGCTCCTCACCCCCAAACCCGGATGGAGCGAATGCAGGTACCGATCCAGCGGCGCACGTCATGATCCGCA
Source organism: Polyangiaceae bacterium (assembly GCA_020633205.1). Classification (NCBI taxonomy): domain Bacteria; kingdom Pseudomonadati; phylum Myxococcota; order Polyangiales; family Polyangiaceae; species Polyangiaceae bacterium. Next base: position 195,585 of record JACKEB010000015.1, on the reverse strand, counting down.
CGGTAAGGGATGAGAACGCGCGGGCGCTGCGGCTGATGGCGGGCAGCGCGGACATCGCGCCCAACGCCGTCTCCGCGACGATCTTGCCAGCCCTGGAACGGCGCCCGGAGCTCCAGGTGAAGTCACGCCCTGGCGCGAACGTCACCTATATGGTGTTCCAGAACGATCGTGCCCCGACGCGCGAGCTGGGGTTCAGGCAGGCAGTCGGTCACGCGATCGACCGCAAGCTGCTGGTCGAGACTTTGCTCGCAGGCAAGGCCCAAGTTGCGAGCGGGCTGTTTCCGCAAGGACACTGGGCGGCTGACCCGGAAGCCAAGCCCCTCGGCTTCGACGTCGGGCGGGCACGCTCCGTGTTGACTCAGGCCCCGGCGTTCACTCTCACGACGAGTACGGATCGCGCGCGCTTGACCATCGCGCGCGCCATCGCACAAATGCTCACCGATGCGGGCGCGACGGTGCGGGTGGTGGCTCTCGATCTCGGAGTGCTGCTCAAACGCCTGGACGCCGGTGATTTTCAGCTCGCAGTGCTGCAGATGCCAGAGCTCACGGAGCCCAACATCCTCAACTGGTTCTTTAATCCGCGCGGAATCCCTGGTGAAGGAGGCGAGGGCAAGAATCGCGCGCGCTACCGCAACCCCGCGGTTGGCACCTGGCTCGACACGGCGAGCAAATCCAACGCGCGAGCCGAGCGGCGCGCGCTGTACCGGCAAATCGCTCGGCAAATGGCCGACGATTTACCGGTGCTTCCACTCTGGCATGAGGACCAGGTGGCGGTGGTTTCAACGCGCGCGCAAGGCTTCGAACTAGACGCCGTTGGCCGCTGGGGCGCGCTCGCCGGAGCCTCCGATCCCGCATCCCCTGCGGGCAACTGACAGATTCTTGCTGGGCGCTTGCTTTTCGAGGCAGATCCAGTCAAAAGGCCGCGAGTCATGAGTGACGGGAAGTCAGCATCCGCTCCGCTCGTTCGGACGCCGTGTGTCGGTCGTTCGCTCGCACGTGGCGCCGCGCTAGCCGCTGGGCTCGCCTGTCTTGCCGTCGCTGCTCCGGCGTCCGCTGATGAGCCGGTGCGTGACGAACGTCACGACCCGGACGTCTATCCGCCGGATGGCGCGCGGCCCAACATGTTCATCGCAGGCGCGTTGACCACAGGGATCTGGTACGGAGCCGCGGTCAGCTTCTCCTATCTGTGGCCGGATGCACCGGGCGCGAACGACCTGCGCATTCCCGTTGCGGGACCTTGGATGGCGCTGGCTGACACCGGCTGCGCGGACACCGATCCGGGGTGCAGCACATTCACGGTGGTATTGCGGGCGATCCTCACCACGATCGACGCCGTGGGTCAGGCCGGCGGCCTGCTCATCATGGCGGAAGCTGCGTTCCTGCACACCGACTCGGGCGCACCCAAGCGCCGCCCCAAGCCGAAGGCGGCGGGGGTCAGCGCAGCACCGTGGGTCTCAGGTGACGCCATGGGCCTTGGCGTGTTCGGCAGTTTCTAGCGTCCTTCTCGAAGTCCGCGAGACCGCGCCGCGTGCTGGTCGACGCGGGAGAAAAACACCCAACCGTTCGCAGCGTTGCACGCTGCGACAGATTAACGTGTGCACAGGAGAGGTAGCCGTGTTACTTGGAACGCCCGTGATGGAGAACACACGGTGAGTCGGCGAACTAAGTTCGTCCTGGTCACCGGCGGTGTTGTCTCGTCGATCGGCAAAGGGTTAGCAGCAGCTTCGATTGGAGCCTTGATGGAAGCGCGCGGTTTGCGCGTCACCCACATGAAGCTCGACCCCTATATCAATGTCGATCCCGGGACGATGTCGCCGTACCAGCACGGAGAAGTCTTCGTAACTGATGACGGCGCAGAGACCGATCTCGATCTAGGTCACTACGAGCGCTACACGTCGGCGCGCCTTTCGCGCGCCTCAAACCTAACCACAGGACGCATCTACGAGGCGGTGATCTCGAAGGAGCGTCGCGGCGAGTACCTGGGCGCTACCGTCCAGGTGATTCCCCACATAACCGACGAAATCAAAGCAGGTATCAAGCGCGCCAGTAAGGACGCGGACATCTGCATCATCGAGATCGGCGGTACCGTGGGCGACATCGAGTCGCTGCCTTTCCTGGAAGCCATTCGCCAGCTGAAGGTGGAGGAAGGCAACGAGAACGCTGTCAGCGTTCACGTGACGCTCGTCCCCCATATCGCGACGGCAGGCGAACTGAAGACGAAGCCCACCCAACACTCCGTGCGGGAGATGCGGGAGATCGGCATTCAGCCGGATATCCTGATCTGTCGCTGCGATCGTCCGATCGCGCGCGGGTTGAAGGAGAAGATCGCGCTCTTCTCCAACGTGAAGGTGGACAGCGTCATCTCCGCGGTGGATGTCGGCTGCATCTACGAGTTGCCGCTGGTGCTGCACGCGGAGGGACTCGACGATCAAATCGCTGAGCGCCTCAACATCTGGTCACGGTCTCCGGACCTTGCCGCATGGAAACGCGTCGCGGAGCGCTTCAAGAAGCCTGGCAATGGCAGCGTGAAGATCGGCATCGTCGGCAAGTACGTCCACCTCAAGGACAGCTACAAGTCGCTTCACGAGTCCATCGTCCATGGTGGCCTCGAGAACGACGTGAGCGTGCAGTTCGAGTACATCGACTCGGAGCAGCTTGAGGGGGCAAACGCCGCCTCGATCCTGGTCGGCCTCGACGCGATCCTCGTGCCAGGTGGCTTCGGCGACCGCGGTGTGGAGGGTAAGATCTCGGCGATCCGCTTCGCCCGCGAGAACGGCGTGCCCTATTTCGGGATTTGCCTGGGCATGCAGCTCGCAGTGATCGAGTTTGCGCGCAACGTCGCGAGTATCGAAAACGCGACCAGCTCCGAGTTCGAGAAGGACGCGAAGCATGCCGTGATCGACCTGATGCCGGATCAGCGCGGAGTCACCGACAAGGGCGGCACGATGCGCCTTGGCGCGTATCCGTGTGAGATCAAGGCAGGGACGAAGGCAGCGGAAGCCTACGGCGAGCTGAAGATCAGCGAGCGTCACCGTCACCGCTACGAGTTCAACAACGAGTACCGTGAGGCGCTCGAAGGCAAGGGACTCGTACTGAGCGGATTGTCGCCGGATGGTCGCCTAGTCGAGCTCGTGGAGCTGCCGAATCACCCCTACTTCGTTGGGTGTCAGTTCCATCCTGAGTTCAAGAGCCGCCCCATGTCGCCCCATCCGTTGTTCTCGAAGTTCGTGGCCGCAGCGGTTGCTCGGCGTGAGGAAATCAAGAAAGCGGCACAGAGTGACGCGAAGGATGCTCCCGAAGCTGGTCTGAACTGAACGGCCTAAAAGCAGCCTGATTGACGGCCCGATGTCATCTGACGTCGGGCCGTTTGGCTTTTGTTCGCGGCGGCGAAATAAACAGCGCCCTTGGGCCAAGTGGTATGCGTGACCTTGAGGCCCGGCGCGCAAATCTCACTTTCTGTGTCACGCCCGGCGCCTTCGAGTGTTTGACCACTGAGACTGCGGTTCGGCGTCCTTACGACGCTGCACCTCAGCAGTTTCCGCAAAGAAACAAAGCGACGAAAGCTCACGTCCCTGCCCTCGGCCTGCCCAGGGTTGAGCTGAGCGCGGCGTCGCCGCACCTACGTCCAGCAAACTAGCGCAGCCATCGCTTCGCGACGACGCGGACCTCCATCCAGAAACCTCGGAGAAGACCATGACCACTAGCAACATTTCGTCCCGCAGCTCGTTCCTCAGCTCCAAGCTAAGCGCACTCCTCAGCGTCTGCTTTCTTGGTGCAACACTCTCCGCCTGCACGGCACAGGTAGGGGGCAACACGGTCGCCCGCGCACCCGCATCGAGCGCACCCCGTGCCCTGACCATGGAGCCCACCGACGTGATCCTCGGACAACGCCCCGCGGAAACGCCTCTCGAAACCCCTTCCGTGCGCACTTCGCTGATCGAGGATGCACAACGCAGGAGCCAGGAAGAGTTCAGCACCCGCCAGACGGCGGCCAACGCCGCGCTCAGTCGCGCTGGCCGCGTCGGCTCGAAGTCCGTCGGTCAGTCAGCGCGCTGGTCGAGCTTGAATCGATGAGGCGGGGGTTGGCAGCGCGGTCACGCCTTGGGCGGCGCCAGCAACCACAGGCTTGGTCCTGCCTGCACCTGGACGCGCTCAGCCTCCAGGAGGTCGCCGTCGAGCACCCACGGCCCCGGACCGTCGGCGAACTGCAGCAGGAGCTGACTGGTCAGCCCGTCAAAGCCCCCTCGGCCTTTCAGCGGCCGCCCGCGCAACACTCGGTGCACCTGCGGCCCGAGCTTGCGCGGTCCGAGAGAAGACGCAACCACATGAGGTCGCTCCCAATCCTCACCAGCTCGGTAGCAAACCTGCATTCCGAGTCCGACGTCACGAATCACCGAGCACAGGACCAAACTGAACGCATCCGCCTCGAGGGGGCCAGAGTCCACCGCGATGCGGCAGGGTAGCGGATCGAGCACACTACGGGCGTACGTATCCTCCCGGAAAGAACCCGCCAAGGTACGCGCAACGATACGCGCAGCAGCGGCGAGCCCTTGACCGCCCTCCAGGTAGTAGCGTTTGAAGAACCGCGCGACGAGTCCGGTCCCAAAGATGAAACCCACGCGTTCTTCGAGCTCACCCCGGTTGCTGCTCGTCACCGACAAACTTGGGCGGGCGACAAACTGCGCCTCTGTCCGTAGGGCCAACTCGAGCCCATGCACTGGGTCCCTCGGCTGATCGAAAGCCTGAGCGACGGTCGCCACGGTACCTGCCGGGAGGAACGCCAGCGCGAGCCGTCGGCGCGCCCGTGGAGCTGCCAGACGGCCCGCGCGTGCCAGCGCACTCACCCCCTCCATGAACGTGCCGTCGCCGCCGCAAAGCACGAGCCGCTCCACGTTCTCTCGGCTCAGTGTCTGAACCACCCTCGAAAGCTCAGCCAGGGTCTCGGTGACGAACACCCGCGCCCGGCCATGGGCGAGTTCCGTCAGGCGCTGCTGCAGCGCGGGGTCCTTGCGGAGCCGGGCCGCATTGGGATTGAGAATGAGCGCCTGCATCTCTGTGCTAGTGTCCCGAGCCTGCCCAAGGCGACTTGGGGGTGAGCAGGGTTACCTCAGGATGAGGGGACAGATGGGAAGAATGAGTCGTAGCGAGCAGCATTCGGACGGCGAGCAGGCGCGGCGTCGCGGCACGCTTGTGCGCGCCATGTGTGTCGCGGTGGGATTCTGTGCTGGCATCTCCAGCCTGACGGGCTGCGCGAAAAGCAGCGTCGTCAACACGGCGATGAACGGTGACCTAGCCACCCTTCGCCAACAGATCGCCGACGCTCAGAAGGCAGGCACCCTCGACAAAGGTGAGGTGCGCTCCCTGGCTCGAGCCGTGGCCGGGCGCGAGGTGCGCTCTACTTCCAGAGACCGCGCCGTCGATCGGATTCATCAGGTGCGCTCTTGTGCAGGCTCCCTGAAAGCGGTGCTGCGCGATCGCGCGGACCAGGCGGATGACGCCGGCGGGGAAGCGAAGCTCGCGCTGTTGGACGCTGGCATTGATCGCGACCCTGGACTCGTGAGTGAGTATAGCCACGCAGAAAGCGGCGCTTGGCGCGCCGTTGCCGCGCGGATGACCACTCAGCTGGGGCAAGCCGGGCTGAGGCAGTCGATGCTTTCGGATGGCGATGAACGCGTCCGCAGGGCCGCTCTTTCCGCGAGCCTGGATGCGCGCGACAAGCGTGATATCGGCCCCTTGCTCGAGTCGACTCGTGTGGATCCGGATCCGCTGAGCCGCGGGATGGCCGCGCGTGCCGTCGGGAACATCGGCGGTGAGCAGGTGGTGCTAGGGCTCAAAGATCTCTGGGAGCGCGCGGATGAGACGACCCGTGTGACCATCGTGGAAGCCTGGGCGATGCCCGCTGCCTTCAGGTCCGGGGGCGAGCGGCAGTTGCTTTGGGTGGTGGAGACGGGCGAATCGATGCCTGCGGTATCAGCCGCTGGAGCACTCGTCCGAGCCAAGCGCGAGACGGCGGATAGCGGCGAAGCGCTGCTGACACGGGTCGCTTCGGGAGGCGCAGCGGATGAACGGGGCCTCGCGTTGAACTGGCTGCCCCTCAGCGACGCCGACGCACTTAAGGCCGTGGAAAAGGCCTCGAAGGACCCGGATCCACAAATCAAGGCGGCGGCGCTCGCGAGGTTGCTCGAGACGAAGCAGCGAGCCGACGCCAAGAAGCAGCTTCTCAAGCTCGCCAAGGGAAAGACGGATGCCGCCTTCCCAGCGCGCCTAGCGTTGGCGCGAGCCGGGATTTCAGAGGCTGGACCGCTGCTCAAGCAGGATCTGAAAGCAAAGTCGTCGAGTGTGCGCCAGCAGGCAGCCATCGCGCTGGCTAGCCTGTCCGACTACTCGACCGCGGCGACCGCGCTGGCAGACGAAAATCCCAGCGTACGCACCCAAGTAGCCTGCTCCATCTTACTGCAGAGCGAGTGACTTGCGGCGCTGGCCAACACGGTCGGCGACTCGGCAACCACTGACTCAGCGGTCAATTCGGCGGTGACTCGGCGCGCCAACGCGTGGCGTGGACTGCCAGGAAACTCGCCTACGCAGGCGCTTGGCGTTGTGTTTCAGGCTGAGCGTCGGTAGATCCGCGGGTTATGAGTTTTCTGCGAGGGTTGGGATCGGTGGTACTCGCGGCGTCGTTGTCTCTCGGCGCCACTGGTTGCATCAAGAAGGCGCTGCTCAACGGACAGATCAAGGGCACCCGCGATGGTTCCGCGGCCGTGAACACGCTCCACGATTGGGACGTCGCTCGTTCCATCGCTCAGGCGGGCGTTGGCCAGATGGAAGGCATGCATCGCTTGGCTCCTGAGAACGAGGACGCGCTGTTCCTCCTGACGCGCAGCTGGGCAGGTATGTCCTTCGGCTTCACTGAAGACGACTACGAGGTCGCCTACGAAAAGGGCGACGACGTGATGGCTCGCTACCATCAAGCGCGAGCACGGGCTGGGTTCGAGCGCGCCGTCTTCTACGGCGTCGAGCTCCTGGGTCACACCGCGGAGGGCTTCGATTCCGCCAAGCGCAACGCCGTTACCATGCGGAACTGGCTGGTTGAGAACTTCACCGAGCCGGAGCAGGCTGAAGACCTACTGTGGGTGGGCTACGCCTGGATCGGTCGCGTCTCAGCCTCCAAGGAGATCCCGGCGATCGTCGGCGAACTCTACGTTGGCGTAGAAATGCTTCGGCGCTCCATCGAGCTCGACGAGACCATCCAGTACGGAATGGGCCACGTCATCATGGGTGCCTATCACGCCCGGACGGCCCTCGCGGAGCTGGACGAATCGAAGAAGCACTTCGATCGCGCGATGGAACTCAATCAAGGCAAGTTCCTCTCGACGCAGCTCAACTACGCAACGCGCTACTACTGCTTCAAGCGGGACAAGGCGAACTACACGAAGCTGCTGAACGAGGTGCTGGCTGCCGGTGACCCGCTCCCCGAAGCGCGCTTGCCAAACGTGATCGCCAAGCGGCGTGCTCGTCGCTACCTGGGCAACAAGATTTGGGAAGAGCCCTGCGGCTTCTCCCTCTAAACACTCTTTCAGGGGTCACACCCCATCCGACCCCGCCAGCGTGCGGAGCAGGGCCGCGAAATCGCTCGCGAGCCCGCTCAAGCGGGAAATGTTTCCAATTCTCGCGCCTCAGACGCGAATTTTTGACGGAATCTGGCATGCTCTCCGTCTCATCGAGGCCCTTAGAACCGGCCAACCAGGAGGTACCCGCAGATGATCCGAAAGCTAGTCGCACTGGCGCTCGGTGTGGCTTGTTTGATCGCTGTCACAGCAGGCAGCGCGCAAGCCGCGACCACCGTCAAGTGCGCCACGTTGGCGCCCAAAGCCAGCCCATGGGGAAAGGTCTTCCTCAAGTGGTCTGACATCGTGAAGAGCAAGACCGACGGTGGCGTCGAGATGGAGTGGCTCTGGAACGGCACTGCCGGCCCCGAGCATGCCGTCGTTGGCAAGATGAAGTCGGGTCAGATCGGCTGTGCAGCGGTTACCGCCGTCGGCCTTTCCTCGATCGACAAGTCGGTGTTGGCCCTTCAGGTGCCCGGCACTTTCAAGAGCTGGGGTGACCTGGACAAGGCCCGCGGCAAGCTCGCCAAGAAGTTCAAGAAGAACATGAAGAAGGAAGACTTCTACGTGCTTGGCTGGGGCGACGTGGGTAAGGCGCGCGTGATGAGCGTTGGCTTTGCCGTCAAGGTTCCGGAAGACCTCAAGGGCAAGAGCCCCGCGGCCATCAAGGACGACGTCATTGCTCCCGCAATCTACGAGGTGATCGGCGGCGTGACGCCGAAGCCCGGCGCGGTGACGGACTTCCTGCCCATGCTGCAGAACAAGACCATCAACGTGATGAACACCCCGGCGCTGGCTGCTGAGCAGCTCCAGTGGGCCTCTCGTCTCGACCACATGAACTCCGCCGAGACCGCTTATGCAATCGGCGCGCTCGTGGTCACTGAGAAGACCCTCAAGGACATGCCCGCTGACCAAGCGAAGGTGATGAAGCGCTACGGCAAGAAGGCCGCGAAGCGTCTCACGAAGAACATCCGCGCGGCTGACGACGCGGCGTTCAACCGCCTCAAGAAGAAGATGACGACCCACGATCCCACGGCTGCCGAGAAGGAGCAGTGGAAGGGCGTCTTCAAGAAGGCCTGCCAGAAGCTGAAGACCTCGCTCCCCGGCGACGTGCTCAGCCAGATCGGCGCCTGCTGAGTCCATCCGTGGACTTGGCCTGAGCAAACGCTCGGTCACATGCATAACTGGGTCGGCCTCGTGCCGGCCCAGTTTCGTTTTGTGCACTCGAAGGCGCGGCGGGGGTGACGAGACGGCCGGATTTCGCGTAGCGTGATGTCGCTGCGCTCATGGCCAAAAAATCCCGAAAGAAAGCCTCCGGTCGTCGTGATGAAACCAAGGCCCAGGGCCCCAAGGAGGCGACTGGGAAGGTGACATCCGGCAAGGAATCAGACCCCGAGGAAACGAGTGACGAAGTTTCGGGCGAAGCGAACGAGGAAGGTGACTCCGACGAGAGCGACGACGAGTCGCCTGACGCCGCCCTAGACTCGAAGTCCGAGACCGACTCGAAGTCGCAGACCACCTCGAAGTCGCAGTCCGACTCGGGATCCGAGGACGACTCGACATCCGAGGATGACTCGGAGGACGAACCGAGCGAGTCGCAGCCTCCCGCAAAGTCCGCTGGCGGTTCCGGAGATGGTGGGGGTGAGGAGCCCAAGCCTGCCGCTTGGGGGCGCCCGCTGATGCGCCTAGACCAGTTCTGGACCCGCTTCGAGATGCGGTTGTGCGCCCTAGTGCTCGCGCTGGAGGTCTTCTCGCTGTCGCTGTGGGTCGTCTTGAAGGGCATGAGCGCCCGCGCCGACTCAGGCTCGAACGCCGGCATTGTTTTCCGCGCGGTAATCGGAGCGGTGTTCCTTGGGTCCCTCGGCTACTGGGCCCTGAAGAAGCAGCCGATGATGGTCAGGCGCTTGGTGGCCATCGCTGGCGTCGCCATCGGTCTGTTTGGAGCGAAGGCGTGGGCCAACTGGGGAGTCGAGTACAGCTCCAACCTCCTGAACTGGTACCAGCAGGCATCTAGCCTCACGCTGCTTGGCGGTCTACGCGGCATTGGCACACGCTTGACGCTACTGCTGGCGCTGCTCGGCGGCTCCCTCGCGACGGGAGCGGGCAAGCACATCACCATCGACGTGGTTACCCGCATGGTCAAACCCGTCGTACGCAAATGGATGGTGCTGGTCGGCTGGGTCGCCACCGCGGCAATCTGTTTCGTGGCGTCATGGGGTTTCTTCGATCACGTCGCCATCGAGTCATTCGGCGCGAAGAACGACGACCCCGCCGGCAAGAAGATCTCCACCAGCTTCGAGGCGCTCGGCGAGAACTTCTTCATCGCCCGCAAGCAGCTTGGGCTCGACTTCAAGACGCTGCCCCACGTGCTCAAGGGCGAGAACTACTCGAGGTACCTCTCCGGTAAGGAGTGGAACGAGTGGCTTCAAGACTCAGGCATGGCCGAGCACTATGGTGAGGAGGCGATCGCGGGCATTCGCGTACCTGATGACGCAACCCGCGCGCCGATCGTCGTCATCCCAGGCAAGGGGGAACCTCGTGGCGAGCTCATCAGTACGGCGAACCTCGTGTTCCCGATCGGCCTCTTCATCATCTCCTTGAGGTTCATCCTGCTCACTCTGCTCGTGCTGAGCGGGCATCGCACAACGGAGCCGGAAGAAGACGCGACCTTCGCCTCCGACCAGCCCAGCGGGGGTGACCCTCCACCAGATCCAGATCCCCCCGGAACCAAAGATGAGGCGCCGGAGGACGACGAAGAGAAGCCTTCAGCGGCAGACCCTGACGACTCGGAGAGCAACGAGACTAGCGAAGAGGAAGCTAGCGAAGCTGCCGACTCCGAAGGCTCCGAGGATGACAACGCGGACGAGGATGACGACGCAAAGACGTCCGACGCGAAGGCATCCGCCTCCAAGCAGGAGGCCGCCTGATGCCTATTCTACTCTTCGTCTTGGTCTTCGCGCTGCTCGGCGCACCAGTGTTCGCCGTTATGGCGGGCACCACCGAACTCGCGTGGCTGCTGCACCCGAATGAGAACCTGCGCTTCGTGCGCTTCCTCGCACCAGACGTTCTAGACGACCGCTTCGCAGGGTCGCCGATTCTGGTGACGGTGCCGCTCTTCACCTTCGTCGGCTACTTGATGGCCGAGAGCAAGACGCCGCATCGCCTGGTGCGTGCGTCGACCGCGTTCTTTGGTTGGCTACCCGGTGGGCTGGCCATCGTGTGTATCTTCGCCAGCGCCTTCTTCACGACGCTCACGGGTGGCTCCGCCGTTACCATCGTCGCGATCGGCGCCTTGCTGTACCCAGCCTTGCGCGAGCGAGGTTACCCGGAGAAGTACTCGCTCGGTTTGGTGATGACGGGCGGAAGCCTTGGGTTGCTCCTCCCCCCCTCCCTACCGATCCTCGTCTACTCCCTGGTCGCTGGCATCGACTTCACCAAGGCGTTCAAGGCCACGCTGATCCCCGGGTTCTTGGTCATTGCCCTGTTGAGCGCCCACGCGATGTACGTGGGTATCAAGGCGAAGATCCCGCGCTCCAAGCCAGATGTGAAGGAGATGGGCGCGTCCCTCTGGGAGATCAAGTGGGAGCTCTTGATCCCCGTGATCATCCTGGGTGGCTTGTTCACGGGCGTCACTGCGATCGATGAGGTCGCGGCCATCGCAGCGCTCTATGTGTTCGTCATCGAGGTCTACGTCTACAAGGACCTCAAGCTGAAGGACTTCCCGCGCATCGCCAAGAACTCGATGGCGCTCGCTGGAGCCATTCTGCTGATCATGGCGATGGCCATGGCGCTGACGAACTACATCATCAGCGAGCAAATCCCGGCGAAGCTCTTTGCCTGGGTTACCTCGATGGGTGTCACCAAGCCGTGGCACTTCCTCATCACATTGAACGTGTTCTTGTACATCCAAGGCATGTTCATGGACGGCTTCAGCAGCATCCTGGTGGCGGTGCCGCTCTTGATTCCGTTCGCGGCCAAGTTCGGCATCTCGCCTTTCCACCTGGCAATGATGTTCTTGCTGAACCTGGAGATCGCGTACCTGAGCCCCCCGCTCGGGCAGAACCTGTTCGTCGCGAGCTTCCGCTTCAACAAGCCGATGGTGCAGCTCTATCGCATCGCGGTTCCGTTCATTCTGATCTTGGTGGTTGGGCTGGTGATCCTGATGACCACGCCCAAGCTGTCGACGGTGGCCGTTCAAGGTGACATCGACAAGGCGAAGGCAGAGTCCGCCAAGTACAACGAACCTCCACGCGAAGCCTGGCTGATGGAGTGCGTCCAAGAGGATCGCAACAACCCGAAGCCATGCACTGAAGAGGACAAGGCGAAGTGGGCCGCGCCCAAGCCGGCGGATACGGGCGACGGGAATCCAGCTGATGACTGGGACGACGACGACGACTGGGGCGACGACGACTCAGGCGACGGCGCCAAGAGCGGCGACGACGACTGGGATGACGACGGCGACGACGCGGACGATGATGATGACGACGACGACGACGATTCCAAGGGAACGCCGACGGAGTCAGACGCTGGCGCAGCCAACGCTGGAGACGCCGCTGCCAAGCCCGCGGACGACGATGACGACGATGACGACGACGACGATGACGATGACGACGACGACGACGATGACGACCTCTAGCATCTGAACTCAGACCAGCGGCGCGCACCAACTCCCGGTGCGCCGCAGTCTCTCGGTGCGCCGCAGTCTCTCGGTGCGCCGCAGTCTTTCAGTGCGCCGCTCTGCACGAAAACCAACCAGAACCCAACGCGGCCAGCGTCATTCACGAAGCGCTCGCGGTGAAGTTCAGGAATGTCCACGTCGTACAGTTCAGTTGAGATGAACCCCAACTCATCCAACGAGTCGGCGGCGGTCTGATCTGCCAGACCAGACCCCAACGCCAAGACCCAGGGATCGAATCCAGCTTGCCCGGCGTGGCGGCACACAGCTCAAGCCCGTGACGGTTCGCTTGGGCATTCGGAGTCGTCGAACGGATCCTCAGCAACCTGACGGCGCTCAATCACATGACGCCATCGTCGCTCGCCTACCTCTCAGGTAATCGCGCGACGGCGCTGAGTTCCGCATGCTCTGCACATCCCTGACCCAAGGAGTGAACGATGGAACTCAACGAACTGATCGACTTGCACCTAGAAGCCTACGCCGAATCTGATTCCGCACGGAGAAAAGAGCTACTCGCTCAGGCGTGGTCCCCGGAGGGCGACTTGGCTGATCCACCGATCGAAGGACGCGGCTACGCAGGCATCGCGAAGATGGCCGAAGCCACGGTCACGGCACCAACTCTGGCAAGACGAGCGTGCGCCCCAGCGGGGTGAGGGCGCTCGCTCGTCAGCAATTGCCAACGCTCCGTGCCTCGCTCTCCGTCACCAGATGGAGCCCGCCGAGCGTGCGCCCCAGCAGGTGAGGGCGCACGCCCGTCTTCGAGGCTCCACGTGTGTGCCGTTTCCCCTGTTGATCGAGGGGGCGTTTCCCACGCCCCCTCCCCCGCAAGCGGGGCCCCCACCCCGATCGGCAACACCGAAAAGCGACCGAGACCGCAGACGCTCAAAGACTGAGCCGCCCCGCATCCTTACGGCAACGCCCAACGCACACCGTTGGGAAGGAGACTCTGTTTCCGCGCGTAAGCGCGCGAAACAGAGGAGGGGGCTTCGGCAAGCCCCCTCAGAACAGTCACGGCACCAACACTGGCAATGACGAGCGCGCGCCCCAGCGGGTGAGGGCGCTCGCTCGTCAGCACTTGCCAACCCTCTGTCCGTCGCTCTCCGTCACCAGACAGGAGCCTGCCGAGCGGGCGCCCCAGCAGGTGAGGGCGCACGCTCGTCTTCGAGGCTCCAGGTATGTGCCGTTTCCCCTGTTGATCGAGGGGGCGTTTCCGACGCCCCCTCCCCCGCAAGCGGGGCCCCCACCCCGATCGGCAAACACCGAAAAGCGACCGAGACCGCAGACGCTCAAAGACTGAGCCGCCCCGCATCCTTACGGCAACGCCCAACGCACACCGTCGGGGAGGAGACTCTGTTTGCGAGCCTGCGAGCAAAACAGAGGAGGGGGCTTCGGCAAGCCCCCTCAGAACAGTCACGGCACCAACACTGGCAATGACGAGCGCGCGCCCCAGCGGGTGAGGGCGCTCGCTCGTCAGCACTTGCCAACCCTCTGTCCGTCGCTCTCCGTCACCAGACAGGAGCCTGCCGAGCGGGCGCCCCAGCAGGTGAGGGCGCACGCTCGTCTTCGAGGCTCCAGGTATGTGCCGTTTCCCCTGTTGATCGAGGGGGCGTTTCCGACGCCCCCTCCCCCGCAAGCGGGGCCCCCACCCCGATCGGCAAACACCGAAAAGCGACCGAGACCGCAGACGCTCAAAGACTGAGCCGCCCCGCATCCTTACGGCAACGCCCAACGCACACCGTCGGGGAGGAGACTCTGTTTGCGAGCCTGCGAGCAAAACAGAGGAGGGGGCTTCGGCAAGCCCCCTCAGAACAGTCACGGCACCAACACTAGCAATGACGAGCGCGCGCCCCAGCGGGTGAGGGCGCTCGCTCGTCAGCACTTGCCAACCCTCTGTCCCGAAACCCTGTATTGCTCGAGGGGCTTTTCCGAAGCCCCTCCCCCAGCTTCGCTGGGGCCCCCTCCCGATCGGCGAGAGACGTATCAATCCGGGCTCAGATCTTTCGCAGCTTCCATCGACCCGAGCGGAAACGCAGGGCCATGATGATGGTGAGCATCAGCACGTAGACGACGGCTGCGGACCAGATGCCAACTAGGCCGAAGCCCATCGTGATACCGAGCACCCATGCGAGAGGCACGAGGCAGAAGAAGTGGAGCACCAGCTCCACGATCATCACGAACACCGATTCACCCGCTCCGAACAGCGCCTGGGTCAGGATCATGCCGCAAGCAATCAGCGGCGTGATGATGCCCATCATGCGCATCGGAACGAGGGCCGCGCTCATCACCTCAGGGCTGTCGTTGAAGAACGCGATGGCCTGATGAGGGAAGACCACGCCTTCCAGGAAGCCAACGACGCCGAACACCATCAAGCCGAGACGAACTGAAACCCAACCGTAGCGCTCTGCTTGATCGGGCTTCTTTTCGCCCATGGACTGGCTGACCAGTGTGGCGGTCGCGGTGCCGAAGGCCAGACACGCGGTGAAGGTGAGCTTGAGGATGGAGACGATGACCGACGTGGCAGCCAGGTTGTGGTTCGCACTCCCCCCCTGAGCCGCACTCGCGGCATCCAAGCGGCCGACGATCACACTGAAGAGACCAAAGCCGAGCATCACCGCGATGGTGGCAATTCCGCTCGGAATACTGAGCTTGAGGATGTCCCAGGTCAGCGCCTTGCTGCGGGCGCTCATCGCGAACGGCTTGAAGGGTACGCGGTACTTCGCCTTCAGAGTCCACGCGACCATGATCGCCAGGCCCACCCAGGTGCAGAGGGCGTCGGCGAGACCGGCGCCTTCGATGCCCATGTGGGGGACACCGAGCTTCCCGAAGATGAGCACCCAGCACAGGAAGATGTTGAGCGCGTTCATCACCAGCGCGCTGACCATGTGCACGTGGGTCTTGCCGAGGCCGTCGAAGAAAGCCTTGAAGCTGAACGTGATGACCATCGACGCGATGCCGAGCAAGCGCCAGTTCAAGAAGCTCTGCGCAGCCTCCCGGACTTCAACCGAGGGCAGCGCAAACTTCAGGATGGTGGGGGTCAGCGCGTAGGCGATCACCGTGGTGATCACGCTGGCGACCAACGAGAACATCCAGCTGTTGACGAGGACCTCACCCGACTTGCGGTAGCGCCCCTCAGCGAAGCGCCGAGCCGCGATGGCTTGAGTGCCAACGGAGATCGCGCTCAGCGATCCACCAAACATCCAGAGCAAGACGAGAGACGGAAACAGCGCGGCTTGAGCGTTCGAGCGCTCCGGCTCTGCCAGGTAGCCAAAGAAGAAGTTGTCGATCTCGTTGACGACGCTCTGGCTGAGCATCGCTAGGACCGTTGGCAACGCGATCCGCAGCACGAGGGCGTACGCGTTCTTGCTGGTGTCGATCTTCAGCTCCGAGGCGATCTGAGCGCTCGGGGGAGGAATCGACACCGAGTCGTCTGCTCCCAACTCGCGCGGAGCCGTCTCGACGGCCGGGAGCTGTGATGCCTCCCCGACTGCGCTGTCGTCAGGCGCATCCGTCGGGATGCGCCCGGAATCGGTTGGCGCTGATGAGCGCGCAGCAGGCGTGCTGGAAGACATGAGGGGTGGGGTGAAACACGCGCTGCGAAAAGCGCGACGCACAGAGCTGATGGTGCGTGTCGCTGGAGCTTTAGAGCGGACCCTGCCCAGGCGGCAAGTCCGGCGCGAAAAAAGCGGCCTCCCAGTCTTGGAAGGCCGCTCGTTGTGTTGTGTTTTCAGTCACTTCCACAGAAGCCTGCGGAAACTTCAGCGAGCACCCGCAGCCATTGAATCGGCTGCTCGAGTCCGCTCGCTCGCGGGCTCCGGCTCACCCGGTTGAGGCTCAGCGCAGCGCGATCGCTTGCTTACCACCGTACATCTGAAGCAGCTGCTTCGCCTCCGTGGAATCGGGCTTGTCCTTGAGGAGCTCGGCGAGGGTCTTGATCGCCGCATCGCGCTTGCCAACGGCACGCTGCATACGCGCGAGGTGGATGCGAGCCTCGGCGCTGTCATCGACCTCAGCCCACTGCCTTGCCACGCGGTGCGCCTCGCCCCACGCCTTCATGTTCGCCGCCGCTTCGCTCCAGGCCTTGAGCACGTCGGTGTTCTTGCGATTGTTCTTGCCGAGCTTGCGCAGCATGTTGAAACCCTTGATGCGCTGCCCGGCGTTCATCATCGCCTGAGCCTGGGAGATCTGCTCGTTGACGGCGGCGTCCTTCGAGAGCTCGCTGGCCTTCATCGCCGCGGGAGCGGCAGCGACGGCGGTGGGCGTCGCGACGGGGTCCGCATCTCCCTTGAGCTGAGCAGTGGCGTCGTCAGACTTTTCCGCAGGGGAATCCGCTTCGACCGCATCCTCGTCTGCCTTAGCGACCGCTTCGCCGCCCTCGTCCTTGGCGTCCTTCGTGTCGGCTTCCTCGTCAGAGGCCTTGCCGTCCGCCGACGCCGTCTCGGTTTCAGCGCTGTCATCCGCGGTGGGGTCGCCGTCTTCCTGGTCGCCCATTTCGCTGCCTTCCTCGTCGGCGGCGGCGACTTCCTCACCCTGGTCGTCTCCTGCTCCCTCGGCGGCGTTAGCCTCGGCGAGCGGTGCCTCCTCCAAGGTCGCGGTAGGTGTCTCCTCAGCGGGCGCCTTCTTGCCGATCATCGCCATGGCGCGGGCACGCATCTCGGGGTTTTGAGCTCCCGCGATGGCTCCTCCCGCGACGGCTATGCCAAGCGCGGCCAAGATCCCCGTGGCAATGGTCCGGCGACGACGCTGACGCTTTACCGGCTCTTGCAGCGCGTCTTCTAGCGCTTCGCGAAGCTGGTCGGCGGACTGGTAGCGTTGCTCGGGTTCGGTAGCGAGTGACTTCTGAACGGTCTTGTCGAACATGGCGGGGAAACCTCGGGTTGGAGCTCGTCGACGCAGGCTCTCCGGTTGACCCCGGAGCTTCTTGTCGAGCAAAGCGACAGTGGTTGAAGCGACGTGCGGCAGGCGACCGCTCGCGAGTTGATACAGCACGGCCCCGAGCGCGTAGACGTCACTGCGTTCATCGACGTCGCCGCGCACCTGCTCTGGTGCCATGTATTCAGGAGTTCCGACTAGGTGCAGAGCACCGCCGTCGGCGACCAGCTCGGCGCCCAACTTGGCGACGCCAAAGTCGAGCAGCTTGACTGTGCCGTCACGCAACAGGAAGAGATTCCCGGGCTTGATATCCCGGTGAACTACCCCAGCGGAGTGCGCGCAAGACAGCGCGTTGCAAGCTTGAATGCCAATGCGCACGGCCTGACGCCAACCGATGGTTCCCTCTCGCTCGAGCAGCTGGCTCAGGTTCTCACCGTCGAGCAGCTCCATTGCGTAGAAGGGTCGCCCGTCAGTGGTGGTGCCGTAGTCGTACAGGGTCACGAGGTTCTCGTGGCGCAGGTTGGCGACGCTGCGCGCTTCCACGGAGAAACGCTTGAGCTGAGCCTCGGAGCCCTTGGAGGCGGGCAACACCTTGAGCGCCACGCTGCGCTTGAGATCAACGTGCTCCGCCTCGAACACCTCTCCCATTTCACTCTGCGCCATGCGGCGCACCAGGCGGTAGCGAGTGCCAGGCAAGAGCGAGCTGTCTTCTTCAGGGGCTGCCGCAGCAGGCTCCGGAGCGGCCGCGTGAGCTTGGGGGGAGGTATCTTGCACTGGCTCCGGGGCAACGACGGGCTTGCTCTGGGGTTTCGGCGGGGCTGCCTGAGCGGTCTTTTTTGGGGGAGAGGCGCTCTCGGGGGCGCTCTTCGGCGCCTGCTCGGCGCTGGCCAGTGCGGGAGTCGGCGACGCTGGCAGTGCACGAGGCAGGCTCTGCGCCTTGCGCATCACTGCTACCAGGCGGGCGAACTCCGCGCGGCTCTTTGCTGGTTCCGCAGGGTAAAGGCGTCCCATCAAGTGCGCGATGCGGGCGCGCACGCTGGTCTCGCCGTTCGCCATACTCGGCGCCTTTTTCAACAGGCGCACCAGATCCGTAACGGCATCCTTCGCCGAGGCGTAACGATGCCCGAGGTCGGGCGCAGTCATGCGCGCGATGATTCCATCCAGCTCCGCCGGCGCGCCGAACTCGGCAGCCAGAGGCGGCGGGTTGCGCTTGCCCTGAGCAACCTGCGCCAGGTGCTCACTCGCGTCCCCTTGCAGGAAACGCCGGCCAGCGACGAGCTCCCAGAGGATGACGCCAACGGCGTAGATATCCGCAGGGATCCCCCCGGGAGTTTCATTCGCAACCTCCGGCGCGACGTAGCCCGGTTTGGCGAAGACAATGCCTGCAACGGTCTGGCAACGTCGGTTCTCGCCGCGAGCGGTACCGAAGTCGATGAGTTTGACGTCGCCGCCATAGCCAACCATCACGTTCTGCGGGCTCAGGTCGCGGTGTACGATCCCGAGGGGCTTGCCGTCGGCGTCGGTGCGCTCGTGAACGTGAGCCAGAGCGTCTGAGAGGGTGACCGCCACGGCGACCGCGTCAGCCCAGCCAATGTCGAGCTTCAGCTGGATCGCCCGAGTGCGGACTTCACCCAAGTTGCGGCCTTCGACGTGTTCGACGACGACGTAGGGGTTGCCCTCGTCGTCTTTCGCGGCTTCCAGGATCTGCGCCACCCCGGGGTGGTGGAGCTGCGCCTGAATCCGCGCCTCATCGAGAAAGCGCGCGAGGAAGGAGCGATCCCCGGCGTGGTCCCGGCGAATGATCTTCAGCACACAAGGCCGCTCGGCACCTTCGATGCCGCCCGCGGTGGCGAGGAACACCTCACCCATCCCGCCTCGAGCGATCTGACGCAGAAGCGTGAGGTGAGCGTAACGACGGGGCAGCCCTTGAGCAGCCAGCGCCTGCGCGAAGCTGCTGTCTGCCGCCTTGCTTCCTCCAAGGGTTCCGCCGCGACGCGAGGAGTTTGCTTGTGATTTCGAAGCATTAGGTGCCGGGTTCGAGGCTGCCATGCGCCCAACCTGCACGATGTAGGATAAAGTGGTCAAAAAAGCAGAGCGCATTTCGGACGCGCGGTAGGCGCGGACGAAAAGCAACCCAGCGGACGCGCGGTAGGCGCGGACGAAAAGCAACCCAGCGGACGCGCGGTAGGCGCGGACGAAAAGCAACCCAGCGGACGCGCGGTAGGCGCGGACGAAAAGCAACCCAGCGGTCGCGCGGTAGGCGCGGACGAAAAGCAACCCAGCGGACGCGCGGTAGGCGCGGACGAAAAGCAACCCAGCGGACGCGCGGTGAGCACTGCACCCTTCACAGGACCTAGGCGCATGGACGGAAAAAGGTCGCCGTGGGGAATGGGCAGGCGGGCTTCCTGGTTGCTCGCCCGCCGGGTGTCTGTATGCTCCCCGGCAACAGAGGCGACTGCTTGAAGGGGCTGAACCAACACCCAGACCGCACGGACCGGCCAACATTGGGCCGCTCCAGCTGGGCCACCCGCCAGTGGTTGGTTCGCTGCGCGCGTGCGTTGGCGGCGTTCGTCGCCAGCTGGGTGTTGTTTGGCGCTGCGCCAGCGCTGGCCGCCGAGAACATGAGCCAGCTGCCACCGCCAGCGCCCATGTGCGGGGCGGACGGGACCACCGTCGAGGCGCCGCCGCCACTGCGCAGCGCGAGCGGTGACGAGCTGAGCGCGCCTTGCTCGGAAGATCTCATGCGCCTCGTCGGCGCGAAAAGCGACCAACCCAGCAAGGACGCCCTCTGGCGCGCCCAAGCGCAGGTCGACCACGCCGTGATCCTGCTCGGTGCCGCTCAGGTCGCACCGCAGCCCGTGTTGCTCACGCCGACGCCAGCCCCAGAGCTTGGTCCCGTCGAGCAGCCCACGCAGATCTACCGTCCGCCGCGAAGCTGAGACCGCCCCCGGCGGCTCCTCGTTCGATCTTGTGGCTTGGCAACTGTTCCCTCCGCTCGGCGGGAAGGCTGCACAGGGCCAGGAGCTAGTTCCTCACGGAACTATGTGTCGAACGAGCGAGCCGCAAGCAAGGTATTGCCGCCTTGAAGGGGTGCGCCGAACGCCAAGAGAGCGACTAGCAGGCGCACCTCTCCCCCAAAAAGACCGCTCGCAATGAGGCGAACGCGGTCAGCCAATCGACTTAGGGATCTCTGTCCTGCCCGCTGAGCAAGCGCTCGGTACGGCGCTGAGATCTACGAGATTCGTGTCCTCACGGATACGAGAGGAACATCAGGAGAAACAAAATGAACAAGGGAACTGCCATCGTCGGCTTCTTCCTCTGCTTCCTTGCAGGGATGGGGCTGATGTACTCCTACGATAGGAGTAAGGGCGTAGAGATCGCGGGCGAAGGAGCCCTCGCAGCGACGGGAGGCTCAATCCCCTCCCACGCAAACGCAACCATTCCAGTCACTGCCGACGACCCGTCGTGGGGTAACCCCGACGCGCTCGTGACCATCGTGCAGTTCAGCGACTTCCAGTGCCCATTCTGCACCCGTGTCGAGCCGACGATCACCAAGATCAAGCAAGACTACGGCAAAGAGAACGTGCGCATCGTCTGGAAGAACCAGCCGCTGCCCTTCCACCAGAACGCCCGCCCGGCTGCGGAGGCAGCTCAGGTCGTGTTCAAGCTGGGTGGCAATGACGCATTCTGGAAGTTCCACGAGAAGGCCTTCGCGAACCAGCAGGCGCTCAACGACGCGAACTACGAAGCGTGGGCCGGCGAAGCTGGCGTCGACGTTGCCAAGTTCAAGGCCGACTACGCCGCCAAGAAGTACAAGGCCGAAATCGACAAGCAGATGGAAGACGCGAAGAACGCCGGTGCCAACGGCACTCCCGCGTTCCGCATCAACGGCGTGACCCTCTCCGGCGCTCAGCCTTACGAGAAGTTCAAGGAAGTCATCGACGCCCAGCTTGCTGAGGCGAAGAAGGCCGTGGCCAGCGGTGTGAAGCGCTCCGACGTCTACCCGAAGATGGTCGCGCAGAACGCCAAGGCTGCCCCGACCGCTCCCGAAGCGGCGAAGAAGGCAGAGCGTCCTGAAGAAGACGACAAGACTGTCTGGAAGGTGCCGCTCGAGAGCGATGACCCGATCAAGGGACCGAAGGACGCCCTCGTCACGATCGTGATCTTCAGCGACTACCAGTGCCCCTTCTGCAAGCGCGTCGAGGAGACGATGAATCAGGTCGAGAAGACCTACGCCAACGACGTGCGCATTGTCTGGAAGGACAACGCGCTTCCGTTCCACCCTCGCGCCAAGCCCGCCGCGGTGCTCGCACGCGTGGCCCGCGACAAGAAGGGCGACAAGGGATACTGGGAGGCGCACGCGGCGCTGTTCGAGAGTCAGCCGAAGCTGGAGGACGCAGATCTCGAAGCCATCGCTCAGAAGATCGGCGTGCCGTGGGGCGAAGTTCAGAAGGCGATCGAGTCGGGTAAGTACGAGAAGGCCATTCAGGCTGACATGGACCTTGCTCAAGACACCAACGCCCGCGGGACCCCCCACTTCTTCATCAACGGTCGTCGCCTCAGCGGCGCGCAACCCTTCGAGAAGTTCAAGGGCGTGATCGACGAGGAGCTGGGCAAGGCCAAGGCGCTGGTCGCTGGCGGCACGCCGAAGGCGAAGGTCTACGACGAGATCATGAAGAACGGCAAGGAGCCGCCGCCGCCGGAGAAGAAGGACATCGGAGCCCCTCCCCCAGGCGCGCCATTCAAGGGAAGCAAGACCGCCAAGGTCGTGATCCAGCAGTTCAGCGACTACCAGTGCCCCTTCTGCAGCCGCGTCGAGCCCACCATCGACCAGGTCGAGAAGGAGTTCGGAAGCAAGGTCAAGATCGTGTGGCGCGACCTGCCCCTGCCTTTCCACAAGGATGCGCAGCTGGCTGCCGAAGCCGCTCGTGAGGCGAAGGCTCAAAAGGGCGACGCCGGCTTCTGGAAGTACCACAAGGCGCTCTTCGAGAGTCAGCAGAAGGGTCTGGGTCGCGAGACCCTGGAGTCCATCGCTCAAGAGCAAGGTCTCGACATGACCAAGTTCAAGGCTGCTCTCGATCAGCACACCCATGCCGCGGCGGTCGAAGCCGACAAGAAGGAAGCCAACGCGGCGGGCATCAATGGCACCCCCGGGTTCACCGTCAATGGCTACTTCATCAGCGGCGCGCAGCCGTTCCCGGCGTTCAAGAAGGCCATCGAACTGGCCCTCAAGGAAGCCAAGTAGAGCTCGATACGAGCAGGGCGCGCGTCCTCCCGATGCGCGCTGGAGAAGAGCCGCGGGGCCTCGAGCCTCGCGGCTTCTCTCTTTTGTGCCGCCGAACGTATCCGCGCGGAGCAACGACTCCAAGTCGCCCTGGGTGCCCATGTGTGGCGCGAACACGCAACGCGCTCAGCAGTGCCCGCAGACAACCACGCGCGAAGATCGCCGCTTTTTCCAAGACCCGATGGGTGCACTCGCGCGTTTTTGTGCGAGGCTGAACCACGAGTGAGGGCATGCGAGCCCCGGCGGGACCAACCCGGGGCCGAGCAGCATTGGAACTTGGAAGACATGACGAATCGATCCGATGGACAGCTCCGTGGTGCACTGCATGGCATCACGCAGCTCACCCTGCTGCTTGCGGCCTTGCTGGTCGGCTGCAGCCCGACCGCCAGTCAAGAAAAGCCGAAAGCGGCGACGCAGATCGACGTCGCAAGCACCGAGGGCGACGCCTATGAGAGGGAACCGACGGCCGTGGCCGCAGCCCCGGCGATGCGCCCCGCGCAGCCCACCTCGGATGAAATCCCCGTGGATACGGACGACGCTGTCTGGGGCTCCGCTACCGCGCCGGTGACGATCGTGGAGTTCAGCGACTTCCAGTGCCCGTTCTGCGCGCGTGTCCAACCGACGCTGCACCAGCTCATGGATGAGTACGGCCCAAAGAAGCTGCGCGTCGTGTACAAGCACAAGCCTCTGCCCTTCCACAAAGACGCGCTTCCTGCGGCCTTGGTGTCTCAGGCGGTGCTGACTCAGCTTGGCGATGCAGCCTTCTTCGAGTTCGCGGCGCGTCTGTATCGTGAACAGCGTCAGCTCGATAGCGACAGCCTGGTGATGCGTGCGGCTGAAGCCGGGCTCGACCCGCGCATCTTGAAGCGCCTGCTAGAGAGCGAGGAGCCTCAGCGTCAGGTGGACGCCGACATGGCTCTCGCCGACAAGATTGGTGTCAGCGGTACTCCGGCGTTCCGCATCAACGGTGTCACGCTTAGCGGCGCGCAATCTATCGAACGTTTCCGCGAGGTTATTGATGCAGAACTGATCGCGACCCGTGGTCTGGGCGTCGCCGACACCCAGGTCTACGCCAAGCGCGTCACCGCAAACTACGAAGCGCCCAAGCCACGACCTCAGCGCGCCGAACCGGAGGACAAGACGGTCTGGAAGGTGCCCGTTGGCACCTCCCCGACACTTGGTCCAAAGGACGCCCTGGTGACCATCGTCGTCTTCAGCGACTTTCAGTGCCCCTTCTGCAAGCGCGTAGAGCCAACGCTGGATCGCATCCGAAAGCAGTACGGCGACGACGTTCGAATGGTCTTCAAGCACCACCCACTGCCGTTCCACGCCCGGGCAGAGCCCGCTGCGAACCTCGCGGTCGAGGCCTACAAGCAAAAGGGCAACAAGGGGTTCTGGCTGGTGCATGATCTGCTGTTCGAGTCTCAGCCCCAGCTCGCTGACGACGACCTCCTCGGCATCGCCAAGCAGGCTGGGCTAAATCCCGTGCGAGCCAAGCAGGCGATCACCAAGTCCCTCCACAAGAAGAGCATCGAAGCAGACCAAGACCTCGCGGATGACGTGCACGCCCGAGGCACTCCGCACTTCTTCGTGAATGGGCGACGGGTCTCTGGGGCGCAGCCCTTCGAGAGCTTCGAGAAGGTGATCGATGAACGGATCGCCACAGCCAAGGCGGCGATTGGGCCCACGCTTCCGCGAGGCAAGTACTACGACCACCTGATGAAGGACGCGAAGCACGGCGACCCCTTCATCGTGAAACAGGTCGCAGCGCCCACCAGCGCCAACCCGACGAAGGGGCCCAAGACCGGCATTCGCATTCATATCTTCAGCGACCTGCAGTGCCCCTTCTGTCGCCGGGTAAACCCCACGCTCGCCCAGGTGGAGAAGGACTTCAAGAACCAGGTCCAGTTCATCTGGCACAACCTGCCGCTGCCTTTTCACAAGGACGCGGAGCCAGCAGCAGAGGCTGCGATGGAAGTCTTCAAACAGAAGGGTGCCAAGGCGTTTTGGCACTTCATCGATGCGGTCTTCGACGCTCAAGCGACGGGCATCGGCCGGGATGTGTTGGAGCAGCTCGCGGCTAGGGAAGGCGTGAACATGCAGCAGTTCACCGACGCCCTGGACCAGCACACGCACCTCACCTCAATCCGTGCGGAGAAGGCCGCGGCCGATCAGCTCGGCATCAACGGAACACCTGGTTTCGTCGTCGGTGGCTACTTCATCTCCGGCGCGCAGCCCTACAGCAAGTTCAAGAGGGCGATCAAGCGCGCGCAAAAGGACAAGCAGGCAGGCCGCAAGCCCCAAGCCGCCAACTGAACACCTAGCTTCCGGAGCGCTTCTCGATCGCCTCGATCGCCTGCTTGAGGCGGTCGTCCTTGCGCATGCAAGGATTGCAGTCGCCGCGGCCCCCACGCCCGCACCCAGTGGGCGTGGCGAAGCGATGCAGGTAGGGGAGCGAGCGCTTGTCGCCGACGTTCTTCGCGCGCAGCAAGAGGCCGTGCTTCTGGCCGCAGCTCTTCGCAGTCCTCAGCGCGACCGCGATGTTCAATGCAGGCGACGAGTTCTTTTGAAACTGGTCACTCGCCAGCCACTTCTCTGCACGGGACACCACCTTGTGCTTCACCCCATCGGTGGTCACGAGGTCATAGATGATGTCAGCGCCCTTCTGTCCCATGGCGCCCTGGAGCAACGCAAACGCCTGGTCTTGGCTCTGCTCGTCCTGGGCCGCCACCCATAGGGTGCTCGCGACTCCTGGGTCCTTACGGGAGTCCGGGTTCTTTTCTACTGCCTTTTCGATGATCTCGACCGCGTCCACGCGGCGCTCTTTGAGCGCGTAGGCGCGCGCAAGCTCGAGCATCACGCTGGTGTCATCTGGGTAGGTCTTGCTCAGCTTCTCGAGGGCCTCCACGCCGTCTTTCCTCGCGGCAACAATTTCATCGTTGCTCGCCTGGTTGCTCGGCTCGACCTTGGGCTCCCCCGAGGCAGCGGCGCTCCCACTGGCAGCAGGCTCCGGCGTGTGCGTGGCGACGGCGCCGACCAGCAGCACCAAGATCAACACGCCAACGCCTAGCACCGCAGCAGGCACTCCAAGCAACACTGCCTTCGGCAGCTCCTGGAGCTTGGGCGGCAAATTGGACCGAATGCCGTCGAACCAATCGTCCGAAGCGCCCCCCGCCTTCCCTGGTGCTGCCGCAGGGAAACCTGGATCGAAGTCCGCGTCGCTGGTTAGGGGCGGGCGCGGGCTATCTGACGCGAGCGTGGCCGGCGCGTCTGATGGAGGCTCGATCTCTGCCGGCGCGGGGGTATCTGCGTTGAATTGGGCGACCGTGGCGACGGCCTTCAAGCTCGCGCTCGACGGAAAGCGCCCGATTCCTGGATAGGACCCTGTCCCGGGATAGGAAGCTGTGCCGGGAATCGAGCCCGGCACGACGGTCATCAGCTCCGGCGCGATTTGCGCGAGCAAGCCATCCAGGGCACGAGCGACTTCCAGGGCTTGATTCGGGCGCTCCGAGACCTCTTTGCGCAACAAGCGATGGATCAGTGACTCCACGGCCTCAGGCGCAAGGGTTCCTGGTACTCGCTCGGCGAGGCGGGGCACCGGCTTCGAGAGCTGTTGCCCGAGCACCCCGAGTTCATCCTTCTCATCGAAGGGACGCAGCCCAGAGATCAACTCGAACAGGATCACGCCGAGCGCGTAAATATCCGCGCGGTTATCTACCTCTTTGCCGAGCGCTTGCTCCGGCGCCATGTACTCCGGAGTACCAAACACCATCCCAACGCGGGTGATCGCGCTCCCGGCCTGGCTCCCCGGCGTGGCGGCGGCATCCAGCGGCACCTTTGCGATGCCGAAGTCGAGCACCTTCACGAAATCGGGGTCGTGCGCCTTCTTCACCAGCATCACGTTCTCTGGCTTGAGATCGCGATGGACGATGTTGAGCGCGTGGGCCGCTGCGAGCGCTCCAGCCATCTGGCGAGTGATGTGGAGCGCTCGACCGACGCTGACCGGTCCACGCTTGAGTTCGTCTCGAAGGTTGCGCCCCTCGACGAACTCCAACACCAGATAGATCGAACCGTCTTCCAGCTTTCCGAAGTCCGTCGCCGCGGCGACGTTCGGGTGATCGATATTGGCTGCCGCCATCGCCTCGCGTTCGAAGCGCCCCACCACCTCCGGCACGCGAGTGAGCTCGGAATGGAGCACCTTCACCGCGACGCGCTTGCGCATCATCACGTGCTCGGCGGAGTACACTCGCCCCATCGCGCCTTCCCCAAGCAGCGTGTCCAGGCGATAGCGGTCTGATAGCACGGTCCCGATGCGAGGGTCGTCGTGCGGTAGAGAGTCGTCCGGCGGGGGCATAAAGCGGCGAAGTCTAAGCGATCCGGGTCAGGGAGTTCGTGGGTAGATGAAAGGCTGTTTCGCAGTGCGCGGTCTCGACCGCAGAGCGCAGTCTCGATCGCGCTGCGCATCGCGCCGCATGGTATACGCCCCGCGTGGCGATCTTCAGCTTTCCTGTGGGCCCCTTGGGTTGCAACTGCTCGATTGTGGCCGATCTCGACGCGCGGCAAGCCATCTGTATCGATCCAGGGGGAGATTTCCCGGCGATTGAAGCGCTACTGAACGAGCACCAGCTGAAGGTCACGGCGATTGTCCACACCCACACCCACATCGACCATGTGGGCGCGACCTGCCCGTTGCAGAAAAGCTCGGGCGCGGAGGCTCATATCCATGAAGCGGACCGCTTCTTGTACGACATGTTGCCCGTGCAGGCCTCGATGCTTGGCATGAAGGTGCCCGAGAAGGCGGACTTGGTTGGGACGTTGGTGGACGACTTCAACCTACGGGCCGGCAAGTATGAATTGGGCGTTTTGCACACTCCTGGGCATACACCCGGCAGCGTGTCGTTCTTGCTCAAGCACGACGGCGAGCAAGTGCTGTTCAGCGGCGACACGCTGTTCCAAGGCAGCATCGGACGCACCGACCTGTGGGGTGGCGACTCGGAAACCATCCAGCGCTCGTTGAAAGACAAGCTGATGACCCTGGATGTGACGACCCGCGTGGTACCGGGACACGGCCCGGACACGCAGATCGGTCTCGAGCAGCGCATCAATCCGTTCCTGCAGGATCTGTAGGCGCCGCGTCGCCGCGACGGATGGACAAAAGCGCAAAGGGCGCGCTGAGAAGCACGCCCTTTGACTATTTCCCCAAGGAAACTCAGTAAGGGTTGTCGCTGCCACCGCCCGTGGGCTGGGGCTTCGGCTGGGGCTTCGGCGTGGGAGCCGGAGTTGGCGTCGGCGCCGGGGTGGGTGCCGCCGTTGGAGCAGCCGTGGGTTCTGCCGTCGGCTTGGGTTGAGGCTTCGGCTGAGGCTTGGGTTGGGGCTTCGGCTGGGGCTTCGGCTCTTCCTTAGGCTCGGGCTTGGGCTCCTCCTTGGGCTCCTCGGCACTGGCGCTCGGCGCGGCGGCGGTGTCGGCGTCCGCGCTCGGCGCCGCAGCGTCGGTCGCTTCGGGTGCGGCGTCCGCCTTGGGCTCTTCTGCGCTCGGCTCCGCCGACGGCGTCGTGGCGGTCACCGCGGCCGGTTCCGTGGGGACAGGAGCCGGCGTCTCGGGCGCCGTGGTGCGAGTGAAGTAGTAGATCAACGTGGCAGCTGCGGCGACGCCGAGCAGCAGGATGATCGCCTTTCCGCCTCCGGAGCTCTCCTGCACAGGGAACACGCTGGACGGGGGCGCCGCGTCCGCGGCCTTTGCCGCAGCCGGCTTGGCAGCGGGCTTCTCGGCCTTGGGTGCTGCCTTGACCGAAGCGGCCGCAGCGACCTTGGGCTCGCTCTTGGGCTCCGGCTTCGGCTCTGGCTTGGGTTCCGGGGCCTTTTCGACCACAGGCTCTGGCTTGGGCTCTTCCTTGGGCGCGACGGAAGGAGCCTTCGCGGTCTCCTTGTCGTCCTCGTCCTCCTCGGAGGCCGCGGGCTCCGCCTTCGGCTCGACCGTTCCGACCTCATCCATCGAGCCGCCGGCCTCGCGCAGCGCGTCCTGAAGTAGCTCCGCAGCTTGCTTCATTACCGTGCGGTCTTCAGGTGGCGGCTGCTCCGGATCGCCCTCGGACTTGGGGAAGAAGCTCGACTCTTCCTCGGCGGGAGGCGCGGGCTCTTCCTTCTTCTTGGCGCCCACAGCGCCCAGGCCGATCATCGTCGCCTTGCGGGCGAAACCACCAGCGGGCGCGGGCGCCGGATCTGCTGCAGGTGCCGGAGTTGCAGCGGCGGGCTTCACGCTTGCGGCAGCAGGTGCGGGCGTTCCGCCTGCACCCGCGTCGTATTGGTTATCGCCGGTCTGTGCGTCCACCAAGCGATCGATGACGCCCTTGGACTCGTTGTCGATCTTGATGAACTTGACGCCCATGCCTGCGGGAGAGTCCGAGCCGGACTCGCCAGCTTCGCGCTTCCAAACCACGCGGCCGACGCCCTGCATCACCTTCTGTTCCTCGGCGATCTTCAGCTCGAACTTGAGCAGCGTCCCGGAGGGAAAAGGCGACGGTGTCTTGATGAAGATGCCACCGCGACTGACGTCGTGGGAGTGGTGCTCGATGAACTCATCGATGGTCGCGCTCTTGTAGCGGACCGTCATGGTGAGCACTTTCGCGCGTGGATCCTTGCGGGTGTCCTGTGCCATCAAAGCCTCCGGCGCAACGACTCGCGCCTGAACTGATTGCTCCGTGCGCTCGAAGGAGCGCTGGTTCCATCTCGGTCTGCTCTTCGAGCAAACCGTCGCGGGTACGCAGACCCGCTTGCTAGCTTTACTACGCTCGCCCCGAAAGGTGCGGTGAAAACCAGTGAGGGATTCGGGCTTTCGGGCACGATCGCAGCGGTATCCTACCGGAGCCGTCCAGCGTTTCCCACTCTCTGCACAGCGTCTGGCATCCCCCGCCCGGCACTTCTACAAGTGGCCGCCGCCGAGCCCTCCTTGAACAGGGCCTTGGAACCGCCTGGGACATGCGCGTACGCACGTTCATCACCGCCTCGGACGCGCGCTTAGTGAAGTGCCCACGCGGGTAACTCGTGCGCTGAGCGGACTACTGAACACATGGGCCAAGCCAGCGGCCGAACCCTTCGTGATAAGCTGGGCCCCCGTTGCCCCCCCGCGATCACTTCCGCGCCTTCGGTCGCCGCAAGGTCAAGCTCCGTGCTCAAGTTCGCGCGGACGACTCCAACTGGCGTCGTGAGGGTTGGATCGTCGATCTGGGGGTTGGAGGTGCCTGCGTCGAGTTGCCCGATCCGGTAACCCGAGGCACTCAACTCGTGATCTTGGTCGACGCACCAAACCTCTGGGATCCACTGCAGCTCGATGCGCGGGTCGCTTGGTCCGAGCTCTTGGATCCCCGGGGAACGACGCGTGCAGGTGTGGAGTTCGTGCATGGCGTGGGACGTGGCCTGATGCCCCTCGTGGAGCTGTTGGCGACGGACCCCTATGCCTAGGCCGATTGACCTCTCCCCCAAACCCGCTTGCGACACCTGAGGGCGCTAGACCGGTGGACGGCCGCGCAGCACGCGGTCGTGATACATCAAGAGCTCGTAGGCGCCGGGGCCGCGATTGAACTTGTAGCTGTGGTCGCCAGGCACGATGACCAGCGAGTGGAACACATCCGCTTCCTCGAAGGCCTGGCTGATGGCCTTCGTGGAGCCGAGGAAGTAGTCGCCCACGCTCGTCAGCAGCCGAAGCTGGAACGTTGGGTTCTTCTTGCGCGCTTCCAGGGCGCGACGGGTTAGCTCCGGCGCGTCCTTTTGATCGAACGCTGGCTGGAGCCCGCCCACCGCGCCGAACGCTTCAGGGCGCGACAAGCCCACGAGCAGCGCCGCACGCCCTCCCAGGCTCACGCCATCGATGCCCGTGCTCGCAACGCTACCGATCGCTGGAGTCTCCTTGTAGACGCGAGGCAGCAGTTTATCCACAAGGAAAGTAGCAAGGGGCTCCGCCAGGCTGAACGGGCGGTCGCCTTTGAGGATGTCCGGCGTGTAAGGCATCACCACGATGAGCCCGCGATACGGCTCCTCTTTCAGCGTGGCATTGAACACGTCGAGGCGCTCCCCGGCAAAGCCTTGGAGATCTTGCGTGGTGAGGGGCGGCGCTGCCAAGCGAGCCTCGGCCTTGGCGAGGTCATAGTCGTCGAGCCAGCCTCGGGCGCCCTTCGCCGGGCCCTTACGCGCCTCCCCCAGGCCGTGCATCGTGACCAACACCGGCAGCTTCTCGCCCTCCATGTGTTTCGGTACGGAAACAACGACCTGCATCTCGCCGATGGGCGTGTCGTTCCAGACCCAGGTCTTTTCCTCCGCCGCGACGGATTTTTTGGGGGTGAGGTCACCACTGGGGGCAACCGACGCGACCGTGGGTCCCTTGGCCTCTGACGCGCTCGGCGCCGGATGGCTCGCTACCGCGCGGGGCGCTGACGCTTGAGCAGAGTGAGCGCTGGGCGTCGGGTGCTTGGTAACCGGAGCTTGATCCTCTCGACACCCGACAGCCAACACGGCAAGCAACCCGAGGCACTGTAGCCCAAAGCGCTGCGGCTTCGTCATGCGCCCAAGGGAAGACGAACAGACGGAGTCCGTTTCGAAGCTCGCCATGCCGACGGACTAACACCGTGTGGCAAGCGTGACCATGCGTTTGTCGCAGCCGCTAGTGGCCGCAGCCGCTCTCGAGTTCGTCAGAGTAGACCAAGAACTTCGCGCCCTCGGCAGGCATGATGCGTCCCTGCCACAGATCGATCTCGGTGAATCCAGGATGCGCGCCAGGCTCCGATCCTTCGACCTCGAAGCGCGTCTGCGGGTAAATGACGCCGACCTCGCCCTGCTCGTCCCCCACCCTCGCGAACAGCCTGAGCTCCTTGTCGCAGTGGGTGTAGTAGATGTGCGAAGCGCCGCGCATGCCCAGCCCACCGATGCCGAAGCCGCGCCCAATGCTGCCGATCAACCCGGGTGACGGCTTCACCACATCCTGAGGCACCCAGCCCTGGAGCACATCCAGCTCTGAATCCACGAGGATACGCACAAAGCCCGCTTTGCGCTCGAGCTCCGACGCCGCAACGCCAGAAGGAGCGTCGAACACCAGCCCCGGTTCAGCATCAGGTGTCTCGCGGACGCTGATGCGCCCCTTGAGCCAGATGCCGGGTTCCCCTTCGGGCAGCGGAACCGTGTAGTCAGCGAGCCTGAGCGTGAGCGCCGAGCAGGCAACCTGATCAGTGACATCGAGGCCGCTCCCCAATTCACTGCGGAACCGAATGCGCTGGGCCTGATTTGGGAGCCCACCGACCCACTCCACTGCCGCCTCGGGCTTTGGTGTCAGCACGCCTTTGAGCGCGATCGGCTCGCGAAGCCGCAGCGGCGTTTCCGTAGGGTCATACGGTGTGCGGAGCAGCACTCCCCCACCCTCGATTTCGAGCATCAGCGGCTCCTTGCCGAGCTCGAGTTTGCTCGCACCGTCTTGAATCGTGGCGATGCTTGCCCCACCGCGCGAGAGCTTGAGTTCGACGGAGTGCTCCAGCTCCGAGTCGATGACGCGACACGTGGGCGCGCCGCGATACGGACGGTCCGCAGGCGCAAGGTCCGCAGTCTCAGTCTCCACGGCCGCAGGCACGGCAACGGTCGCAGGCGCCTGGCGCGGCGCGCTAGCGCAGCCCGCAGCGAGCCCCACCAACAGGAGCAGCGCGCTCCAGTCTACGACCCGTTTCGCCATGGGGAGCCCAGACATCCAGCCCGCCCCCAGGTTCCCGCGTCGCCACCCCAAAGGCAAATCCAGCCAAAAACGCCTCAGTTCCACCGCTCCCACCAACTCACCGCCACCCCGCCCCCCATTCGCTTTGAAAACCCCGCCGGTTGCGCTACACCCGCCACCCTCTGCGCCACTAGCTCAGCTGGATAGAGCGTCGGCCTCCGGAGCCGAAGGTCAGAGGTTCGAATCCTCTGTGGCGCGCAGAGCGCGCAGCCCCGCGCTAGCGGGGCGGAGTCGCTCTGCCCACCAGAGGTGTGCACCGCCGCACGTTCGACCGCGAGTGCACGAGTCCAGCGAGCTGGACGAGTTCACGAGCGGCCACGGTGCGCGAGCCCCTGCGAGCGCAGCGCCCGAAGGGCGCAGTGAATCGTGTGTGGCGCGCAAGAGGTCAGGGCGAGCGCAGCGAGGGCTGCCCTCTTGCCCCCACTAACGAACTAAAGTCCAAGGTTCGACCGCGAGTGCACGAGTCCAGTTCGCGACTTGGATCCGATGGTGCGCTTCGTCATCGCTCGCCCCGAAGTTGAGGGCGAGCGATGACTTCGCAAAGGCACCAGCCATGACCCTTCGTCGCCCTTCTCTTGGTCGGCGAGTCCCACGTCTCGCCGACGTCTGGACAAGTTCACGAGCGGCCACGGTGCGCGAGCCCCTGCGAGCGCAGCGCCCGAAGGGCGAGCGAAGCGTGTGTGCCGCGCCGCAACGAGGCTGGTTTCGTGATCGGCCCCGGACTCCAGTGGCACCGGGCTGCCCCTACTATCGGATGGTTGCCAGGGGGTTCAAGGGGACGCCGACGTGCCTAGCGCTGGCCCGCGTTTGCTGGGGCTCGAGTGTACGGCGCATTCACGCTGAGAGATACTCAGCGCAGATGGCTGAACCGGAGCTCGAGCGGGCGCTGACGGACGACGACTACCGGGAGTCCCTCGTCAGCTCTTTGCTGCCGCTGGCGAGGTTCTTGCGCCGCGCGGGAGCGTACTATCAAGCGGCGCACGAGGAGATCGACTACGCTGACTGGAACGGCGCAATCGTTGGACGCGGACCTGGACGTGAAATCCGCGCGGCAATTCTTCCAGACCCCACGCTACCCTACACGGAGCTCGCTCCGTTGCTCGAGCTCGGAACCTTCGCCAGAGAGCTTGTCGCTCGCCATCCGACTACGCCCCTCGCCGTGCTGACCAAGCTAGCCGACGACGAACACTGGATGGTCCGCAACGCGATCACCTCGCGACCGGATGCGGCGGCAGTGCTCGCGACGCTGAGCCCCGAGGTCGTGGCGCGACTGAAAGGGGCGCCCGCCGTTGCCTACACGCCTCCAACCCATGAAGAGCTGCGGGCCAAGGTCTTGACTGGCGACCAGGCCACTCGCTGCAGCGTCACCGCCGCGCCAAGCCTGCCTGAAGATCTGATGCTGCTGCTCGCCGCGGACCCCGACCACGACGTCCGACGCCATCTGGCTTGCCGCAGGGATATTACGACCGCGGTCACGGAAGTTTTGCTGGCCCAGGCGTGCGACGGGCGAACGCTCCAGACGCTGGCAACGAACGCTTCGCTACCAACCGCCACTCTGGCTGCTCTGGCTCAGAAGGAACCACTCCAGGAAGACCGCGGTCCCGGTTGGTTCGCGCGACGCATTCGCTCGCCTTGGCCGACCAGCTCCGGGGACGTCCGCGCACTGCTGGCGGCGCGCTCTGGACTACCCAGCGAGTGGCTAGAGACGTTCGCCCGAGACGCGGACTGGCAAGTGCGCGCGGCGGTAGCGGCGAATCCGGATTCCTCTGAAGCCCTCCTGGATTCGCTGCTCGACGATGAACAGTCGTCGGTGCGCTTGGAGCTAGCGAGGAATCCTCGCTTCAGTTCGTTGGAGCTCTTGGCCACCGACCCAGAGCCTTCGGTGTGCCTCGCACTCGCGCATCGGGCAGACCTGCCGGCAGAGACCCTCGAGCTCCTCGCGCGGGATGCGAACGCTGGCGTGCGCGCAGCTATTGCCTCGCGGAAAGATACACCACGAGCGCTGCTCGAGGTCCTGCTCCGGGATAGCCAGGCTCAAGTGAGACAAGCGGCGAACACCGCCTTGGGAGCGGAACCTGTGCTCACTCCCTTCAATCGGGTTCCAGCGCTTCAAATTCGAGGCGTGCTGCTCACCCACGCCCCGTCGTCGCGCGCGACGAAGCCAGTTCCAGCTCCGCCTCCAGCTCCCGCGAAGCCCAGCGGTTCCGAGTCAGGCCTTAGAAAGGTCCTCGAGCAATGGGGGATCGCCGTTGAACCGGTGCTGCACGTCGTCAACACCGTGGGGTCAAGCAACGTCCTCTTCGGCGCGGGTACGTTGACTCAGGAGCTTCAGCTACTCGTGCCGACGCACGGCGACCTACGGAGCTCCCTCACCCCCAAAACCAGCATCCCAGAACCGTCGACGTTGCTCATCAAGTACCGCGGCAGTGCGCCCCCATGCGTCGCGCTCGTGATTGGTGGGCCAACAACCCTGCGCGCTGCCATCGTGGAGGTATCACCTCAGGGAAACGCTGATGCTTGGCACGCCGTTCTCGACGGCTTACCACCATTCAGCATCGAGAACCGCATTCGCTACGTCAGCGAAGCGCGGGGCGCCGTAACCTGCTCATTTGGCACAAGGACCGACGTGGAGAGCGAAGCGACGTTCTCAGCGGCGCTCGAGAACCTAGCCCAACGACTTGGGCTCGACCAAGCCTGGCGAGGCGTCTACGCCGAGGCAGGCGCTGGCACCGGGGTGAGCGTGACGACCGAGTGCACTCCCAATGGCCTCTCACGACAGCTCAGCTTGCGCTTCGGGGGCACGAACTGGGACCGCGCGATTGATCTCGTGGGCGCGCTGGTCGACAAGCCAGCAACGCGCAGTGCCGCGGTACGCATGGGCACGATCGCTGGGAGCTTGGGCGTCGAGGAACTTCGCAACATCGAGGTGGTGCTCAGCACCGGCGCAGCAGACCTGATCGCATGGTTTCCCGGATCCGCGTGAGTCGCTCGAGCTGCGCCTCTCACGCGCCGCGGCCTCCTGCTTTGCTATCGCCGCGCTCCCACCGAACGCCGCCACCTAGCCGGGGTTGGAGGCCGCGCTACCGCGTGGCTGGCAAATCCACTACGACCTCTCGGAGGACGGTGAGTGCGTGTACTGCGATCTGGACCCAAAATTCGGGGACGCTTGAAGGTCTACGCAACCAAGTGATGCTCACAGCGGCGCGTTTCCTCGCGTAAACGCGCGAGGCATGCAGAGCGCTAGTTGCACAACAAGCCCCAGGCCGCATACTCCGGCTCACGACAGGTCCCCAAGGAGCAATAGCACATGCTGGTACCGTCTGTGCACGCTTCCCCGACTTGCTTCCGTTCGGCACAGGTCCCGGAACTACACCAGTCACCTTCGATGCATTCTCGATCGAAGGAGCAGGTCGAGCCGGTGGGGAGCTTTGGTATGCAGGTCCCGCCGACGCATTGCAGGTTCTCTTCGCAGCCGAAGTTGCCACACTCGCGCTCCCCTTCTCCAAGCAGCCCTACGCACACACCGTCGACGCCACACGCGAGGCCGTCGGCGTAGGCGCACTGCCCTGCACCGGTGCGGTGGATCGTACCGATACACTGCGTCATACCGGGCGCTACGGGAAGGCAGGTGTAATTGCAGGGGTCGCCGAGCGCTGCGGAAGCTTTACCGCTGAAGCACTGCGACCCCAAACACTTCGCCAGGTCGTCTCCTGGGAGCGTCTGGCACTCGAAACTATCGTCGCATGGGGCGCCGACGGGCACTTGGGGCACAAAGACCTCAGGACAGAAGCGCTCGTCAATGGTGCTGAACG
Organism: Polyangiaceae bacterium; assembly: GCA_020633205.1. NCBI lineage: Bacteria > Pseudomonadati > Myxococcota > Polyangiales > Polyangiaceae > Polyangiaceae bacterium. Next base: position 159,593 of record JACKEB010000015.1, on the reverse strand, counting down.
TGTTCGGGGCGCAGTCCGTGTAGCTCATCTGGAGCGCCGCCAGGCAAGCCTCGGTTCCGCTCGGATCAAACTGAACGCTACCTCTCGCGATCAAGTTGGCGAAGCGTTCCTTCGCCGCCCCTCGCTGGGTGCCGCACATCGGATTGGTCGCAACACCGGCAGCGGCGCAACACGGCGTCATCGCGCTGCAGTAGTCGTCCATCACGGAATCGAGGAAGGCCTCCCAGGGCTCCTGGTTGGTTCCCGCCGTTCCGGCGACGCCTGATGTGCCGCCGATACCACCGCTGCCGCCAGCCGGATCCGCGTCTGTTCCACCGACGCCGCCCGACCCCGCACGGCTATCGTTCAGCGAGGCGTCGCTGACGCTTCCACAAGCGACGACCCCGCACCCGCAGCTGATCGCCACTACCGCGAGGAATCTCGAGGAGTACATGGTTCACAACCTTAGCACCGGTCCCCTTGCGTCCCCAATACGAGGGGAACAAAGCCACCCAGAGACGAGGCAAGCTAGCGAGATCGCTAGCTCGACGCAGCGCCTCCCGCCCAAAACAAGAATCACTCGGTGGTAAGAGGAACCAAGTGAGGAAAGCGAGCAGAATCGGAGGAAGGTTGGGTTTGGGGTGAGGTGCGGCGTTTGAATCCGCGTGGATCACTTCGCCGCAGGCGATCCGCAAACGGTTCCCGCTGCAACACATTCAGGGCGGGTTCGCGGAGAGGGTGACATCGTCGATGAATTCGTCCCCTTGACACGTCGTCGCGATGCTGTGTTCCTGAGTTTGATAGCCCTCAGCACTGATGATCAACGTACAGGTGTGTCCGCCTGGCAGGGGTGTCGCCGCAACGCCCTGGGCGTTCGAGGTGGCCTGACAATGCGGCTCGATCTGGTCCTCGCAACAGATGCCAATGACCTCCATGTGCGCTCCGGCAATCGGCTCGCCGCTCTCATCCTGAATGCGCACGCCGGTTCGGGGAATGCACAGCGGATCGCAACCTAGCGCAAACGCCAATAGACCTAACAGCAGCAGCCCCGAAGCGTTGGCCGAACGCATACCGTAAGCTTAGCAGCGCGCTCGAGATCCACTCGCGAAACCCACAGCGACCCCGCGGAAACGGCAACGAGCAAAGGGATGCTTTCTTTTTTTTTGGGGGGGGAGGCGCAGCGTTTCTGCCACGTGCCCGCCCGAGCCGTCGTCCAGCTTCGTCCTGCAGTTACGCGTGGACCGGCGGCAGCTTCACCACATTCATCCAGAAGTCTTCTACGCTGCGCATCGCTTGCTGAAACTCTTCAAAGCCCAGCGGCTTCACGACGTAGCAGCTCGCTCCAAGTTCATAGCTCGCGAGTACGTCTTGGGCGGCGGTCGAAGAGGTGAACACCACGACCGGGATGCGTTTCAATGTGGGCTCCGCCTTGAGTCGCTCGAGGAGACCCCTACCGTCCAGGCGCGGCATGTTGAGGTCGAGCAGGATCAAATCCGGCAGGCGTCCACCCTCTAACCGCTCCTCTAGATACTCGAGCGCCGCTGCACCGTCTGGAGCGACCGACAGCTCGACGGTACGGGGACTGCTATCAAGCACCTCTCGGGAGAGCTCGACATCCGCAGCGTTGTCTTCCACCAGTAAGATGTTCACTCCGGCTCATTGTCTCGCTCAGTGGGCCGGAGCGTAAAGCGAAAGGTGCAGCCCTCTTCCCGAGGCTCGAGCCAGATGCGGCCTTGGTGTCGCTCGATGATCCGCCTGGTGATTGCCAGCCCGATTCCGCTACCGGGATACGCGTCCCGGGAGTGCAAGCGCTGGAACATCTTAAAGATGCGCTCCGCGTGCTGAGGCGGGATCCCGATCCCCTGGTCCGTGACTTCGAATTCCCAGAACCGAGGTTTGCGCTTGGCTGCGATGCGAATCCGCGGCGGCTCCCCGTCTTTGGCAAACTTCAGCGCGTTCACGATCAGGTTCTGGAACACCTGGCGTAGCTGCCCCGCGTCGCCCTGCACCTCGGGCAGCTCGCCAACGCTGACCTCAGCGCGGGTCTCACGGATACTCACCGCCAGCGACTCAAGCACCTCCTCGACCACGTCCTGAGTCCGGACCGGTTGGAGCGGCTTGCCCTCAGTCTCGACTCTAGAAAACTCCAGCAAGTCCACGATCAGCGCCTGCATGCGTCTGGCACCATCGGACGCGAAGTGGATGTACTGATCCGCCTTCTCGTCGAGCTTGCCCTGGTAGCGACGCGCAAGGAGCTCGGTATAGCTAGCGACCATGCGCAGCGGCTCCTGGAGATCATGCGAGGCAACGTAGGCGAACTGTTCGAGTTCCTGGTTGCTGCGCTTCAGGTCAGCCTCGATTTGATTCCTCCGGGATACATCAATCAGGATCATCAACACGGCATCGTCATCTTCCGCAGCGACGCTCCCCAGGTTCATCTCCACGTCGATTTCATTCCCGGCGTGGGTCACCGCGAGATCCAGAGGCTCGCCCCGCTTGTGCTCGCGAAATCGCGCCAAGCAATCTCGCACGCTCCGTCGCTGACGCTCCGGAAACAACGCAGTCACGTCGGCGCCGACCAAGGCTTCGACAGGCTCCCCGACCAGTCGCGCCGCGAGTCTATTGGCGAGCTGGACGCGATCTTCCGCTCCAATCAGGAGCAGGGCACCAGGAGCCTCATCGAAGAGGCGCCGAAAGCGCGCTTGCTCCAGCTCGAGGGCAGCCTCCCGTCCCAACACTTCCTCGCGCATCCCCTCGAAGGTTCGAGCGAGCGTCCCGAGTTCGTCAGTTCGGGCTGTCGGCAGGCTACTGCCAGCTTCCTGCGGAAACGCCGCGACCGCTTGAGTGACTTGTTCGAGCGGCCGCGCGATCGCCCGCGCCAGAAGGAAGGCGATGATCAGCGCCGCGACCAATCCCAGCGCCACGGCGGGCCACACCCCGGCCCTGACTGCGGTGGCAACGCTGGAGCCAACGGACGGACGAATGGTAATCACCGTCAGCCGCTCGGTGGCGGCGAAGTGCAGGGGCACGACGGCAACCGCGCCAAGCTCGGGGTGCTCGAGTCCCACATGCGGCTTCTCGGGGGTGAGCGCGCCCAGCTGAGGAAACTCCTGCTTCAATGTCGCAGTACCGCCGAGGTCCTTGGCAAACTCGTGCTCGGCGTCCGGGTGCAGGATGAAGTACCCGGCTGCGCTCACGACGTAGGCCTTGTCCCCGGCGGGCACCGCGCTCCTCAGCTCGCGCAACGTCGGACGCAAGTCCACGTTGAGAATCACCACGCCCAGGGCGCGCCCCGCCGAGTAGATGGGCGTGGCGGTGCGGACCACCGGCTTGTGCGGGACCTCTACCTTCCCATGCTCGCGGTTCAGTTCAAGCGGGGAAGTGTAGACCTCGCCATCGGAAACTTGCATGCCCCGTGTGAAGTAGTCCCGGCTCGATTTGTCCTGGAGCTCGCCATCCTTCAATATCCGCACGGTACCGTGCTCGACCGTACGTTCCACGCGAATGCGTTCGCGGCCGGCGGCGTCCAACACTCGCAGCTGCAGGTAGTTTGGCTCCGTCTTGAGCCGCTCCAAGAAAGCCCGCTCAATCGCGGCACGCAGCCCCTCGGACCCCTCGTCCTCTGCCTCCAAGAACTCGCGAACCGGGACGCCCTGCGCCGCAGCCAGTGTATCTCCCCGCGCCCTGACGGCCGGTCGGTCCAGTAGCTCAGCTAGCCGCTCAGCGCTGCTCAGCTGGCGCTCGAGGTCAACGGAGACCAAGTCTCCGGCCAGCTCTCGGTCGATGGTCCAAGCAAGTAGCCCGGCGACGCCTAGCATCAGCGCCGCGAGCGCGACGAACAGCCGATTGGCAAAGCCAAACCGGGAGCGTTGCGCTTGACGAGGACCGGGAGCCAACACGAGCCGCGAGCCTAGCGGCTCCGCTCGCTGAATGCCAGATGGCGACAAACTACAGAAACTCCAAACCCGTCAGAGTCCCGACCCAAAGCCCCCACAAATTCCCCGAAGAAATATTCTTTATTTTCCTTCAGGAAATAATAGCGGCAGGGAGCGCCTCAGATGTAGCGCAGTACGGGGCTCCCCTGAGCGGCAACTGACGTCGACGCCTTCCAGTTCGACATCGTCGTCGACGGAGTGCAGGCGGACATTGTCTGCGGAGCAGAGCGCTCTGGCTCCGGCCTCCGCGGGCTCAGCTTCACCTTGACGGATCAAGACGGGCAAGCCATTCCCGGAGGCACCAGCCAGAGCGAAAGCTCGAGCACCGAGAGCCGTATCGACAACCTGGCGATCCCGGCTGGAACCAAGCAGGTGCGGCTGACAGTCAGCGCCGCTTCACAAGCCACCGACGTCTCGAGCACCTTCTACCGCTGCGGCGTCACGCTCCACGCGCCGTAGCTCCCTTCTCGGGTTCCGTGTCGGCGAAGCTGAGCGCGCTCCCGACAGCAGCGCACATCGCACCGTGTTGGTAGCTAGTTCCCCCCGGAATCGCGCGCAGACGCCGCGCAGAACTAGCGCGGTGCCTGTGCAAATTCATCGCCCTTACAGCGCCCGCTAATGTGAGGCGTGCGGCGCTATCCGGGGGATAGTTTCAATCGGGCTGTGGGCGGTTTTCGACGAAATTATGAACCGGCATGCTCAGGCGCTTTGCGAAGATCGCGCCGGAACTCGGGCACGTCCCGTGCAAAGCGGTAAACGATGCGTTTCGCCGTCTTGCTGCTGGTGGGTTGCACTGCCTGCGGCAGTGATGGCGGTCACGTGGGTGGGTACGCAGACATGTCTTCGGAAGAGGACGCGGGTGCGCAGACCGACGCTCCTCCCCCCCAAATAAGCCACAAGGAAAAGACCTGTGAGCGCGAACGTGCGTGGCGGTCTGACCCCATCGGGGTGGTCGCCTCGCCTCGGGTGGCTGTTGCCCTTCAGCCGCTGTTCGATTCTGTGACGTTCGACCTGCGAGACCGGATCGACAAAGGCTGCAATTGGAAACTCCAGGTTAGCGGCGGCGGGGACGCGTCGAGCAGCCAGTGGGTTCCCATGCACCATGGATCGACCAGTTTCTGGAGCATGAACGCCCAGAAGCAGCTGGTGGTCGAGATCGTCGACGCGAGCTCCCGGACGGTGACTCTCGCGGTCAGCGAGGTGACGACCCGCGCGGATCACACGGGCGACTGCGAGGAGCTTAGTCAAGTCGACGTGCGCGGCTCGATCAGAGAAGAGAACGACGAAGTGAGATGGTTCACCGTCGCAGGCGACGAGGTCCGCTTCGGTGATCTGATCGGCAAACCAGAGGACCGCCAGGTGAGCTTGAGCTTCTCCGCGGTGCCACTCGAATAAGGAACGTCATGAAGTCCGCGCGTCCACCGCTATTCACCTGTTTGGGCGCTTTGGCGCTGTTGGTCGGCTGCTCGTCAAAAGACAAGCCCCAGGCGACCGCATTTGGCGGCAACGGAGGAGCTGGCGCGGAAGGCGGCAGTGTTCAAGGTGGCAGTACGCAAGGCGGTTCCGCATCGCGAGGTGGTAGCGCCAACGCGGGGAGTAGCAGTGGCGGAAGCGGCAACTCAGGAAGTGGCGGGATCCACACGGGGACCGCTGGAGATGCGAGCGGAGGGGCCGCGGTAGGCGGCTCGGGTGGCGAGCTCGTTCCAACCGACACCGCGTGTGAAGAACAGCGAGCATTCCTTGCGGGAGGCATGGCGTTCGTTTCCCCTACGCCACCCGAACTCGGACTTGCGCTCTCCCGTCTGCTGTACGACCCAGCGTCCAAGCCGATCAGTGTCGTTGCCCGGTTCAAGCCAAGTGAGGCAATTGGCGACGCGTGGATTGGTGCGACGGAACTCGACGGCTTCAACCAAACGTTTCCTCAAGGATTCGTGCCTGAGCCCGTCGACCTGGCACTCCAGTTTGGCGGGTTCAACACGACGGAGCCGGCCAAGGAAGCTTGGCTAGCGCTGGGAGAGAACACACGCATTCGGCTCGAAAACGTCGAGCTCGTGGCGAAGACCAGCAACGCCTGCAGTGTGCTGGATGCGACCCTTTCCGCGGTCATCCCTGACTCCGAAGGCGCGGTCGAGCTCGACCTGCCGAGCGGAAAGACCACGGTCGGGACGCTGGCAGGCGGCACGACCACGACCTGGAACGTCCGCGCCGTGTTCCAGGCTGCCACCACCGACTTCGACTTCGAGGCGCTGCCCTGAGGCAACGGTTTCAAACATGCACAACGCCCCTACATCAGGCATGTGGTCACGTCTGTCAGGTATCACCGCGCTCTGCCTACTGGTTATCAGCGCCTGCGGAGACGAGGGCTTACCCTATGCGGGCGGCGGAGGCTCCGACGGTCGGCTATGCACGGACGCCGACGGCGACGGCTTTGGCCTGGGCTGTGCCGCTGGACCTGACTGCGACGACGGAGATCCCGACGTCGGCGCGTGTTCCATGGACCAGTGCGCCACCCCTCACGCGGGCTGCCCTTGCGGTGAACCAGGACAGCGTGTGGCCTGCGGAGAAACCCTGAGCGAGGTCGCAGGCCAACGCGTGTGTGGCGATGGCGATCGCGCGTGTAACCCGGACGGCGAGTGGGGCGAGTGCATCATCAACAATTCCGTGCGGCTCTTGCCCGGCGGAGACCCCAAGCGAACGCTCGGTCTTGGCCCCGCCACGCCGTGCACCGACCCCTGCAATCCCTATTGTCAGAACTTCCCAGATACGCCCTCCGGTCTGGGCGATCCGGGCGCCGGAACCACGGCGACAGACACAGGCATCACACTTCCCGGCGCGAGCGGCACCACGGGTGGCAACCCAGTATGCAGCGGAGGTAGCCTCGGCAGCTGCGCGCACCACCCATGCCAAGCGGGCAATAAACTGGCATCCGCCTGCGATGAATCGGGGATCCCGCCGGCGTGCTCAGCGAAGAATACCGCCTGCGACATCAACAACCCCTGTTGCTATGGGCTGTCATGTACCGCAGGGAAATGCATTGAGCCCGCAGCACCCCAGCTCACGCTGATGAGCGAGGGGTTCACGACCGCGACGGGTTGGTCGCTGTCTGGCAACTGGCAGCTGGGCGCTGCCAACAGCAACAGCGCGAACGACCCCACGAACGACACCTCGAGCGGCAGCGACCGAAGAGTCGCGGGGACCATCGTCAACGGTCAGTACCAGAGCAACCGCGATGACTCGATGCTGAGTCCCATCCTGAACACCACTCAGGGTACCGGCCCTATCACGCTCACATTCCGCAGCTGGCGCGACTTCGAGAGCGGCTACGACTATGCGCGGTTCTACGTCTCGACCGACGGCGGAACCAACTGGACCCAGCTCTTCTCTTCCACCGGTACAAACCGCGCATGGGAGACTCAGACTTACGATCTCTCGAGCTATCGGAGCACGCAGTTCCGCATGCGCTGGCGCCTCACGACTGATGCCTCTCAGAACCGCGGTGGCTGGAGCATCGACGACGTCACCATCATCACCGACGGTGCGCCGACGGCTTGCTCCAACGAAGGGGGTTCCTGTGGTGGCTCCGGGAGCTGCTGCGGATCACCGTCGTGTGTCGCCGGAGTCTGCACGACGCCGCCGCGGGGCTGTGTGCAGGCCATCTGCGCAGCCCGCCCCTCGTGCTGCACCAGCGCATGGGACGCCACCTGCGTCAGCATGATCGAGACCACATGCGGAAACGAGTGCGCCACCAACGGCGCGGGTCAATGCACACTGTGCTGGCAAGACAACATCGACCACGACGGCGACGGCTACTCGTACTCCCAGGGTGATTGCCGCGACTGCGATCCCCAAGTGAACCCTGGCGCGTTCGATGTCCCGGGCAACGGGCAGGACGAAGACTGCAGCGGTGTCGCAGATGACGAGCCATCGGGATGTGACGTGGGCCTGCCTTTCAGCGGCTCGAACGCGTTGAACTACGCCAAGGCGATCGACCTGTGTCGCTCGACGACTACCAGCGCCACGGGCAGCGCGAAGACCTGGGGTGTGATCGACGCGACGCTGATTAAGGCGGATGGCTCTGCGTGTACCGACGATCTCCAGCGGGCGATCACCAATCGCTTCGGCCTGAACAACGTGCCGAGTCGCGGTGCGAACATGGCGGTCTTCTCCTCGGGTACTGCCCGCGACACGAACGATCCCGGATACGTGAACCCCAACGGACAGGTCTCAAGCTACAACTCGCCCGGCGGCCGCGTGAATCCTCCTGCAGGCTTTCCCAACAACGGTCCTGGTTGCGCTGCCGGACAAGCTGCGTACGACTCGTGTGGCCTCCAGCTCACCATCCGCGCTCCAACGAACGCGAAGTCGTTTGCCTATGACTTCCGCTTCTTCAGCAGCGAATACCCCGAGTGGGTGTGCACGCAGTTCAACGACACGTACATCGCGCTCTACGATGGAACCGCGCCGGGCATCCCGGCGAACAAGAACATCTCCTTCGACACGAGCAACAACCCCGTTTCCGTGAACATCGGCTTCTTCGATGTTCCAGGCAGCCCGACCACGACAACACACTCGGTGCTGAGTGGTACGGGTTTCGACGGCTCGTGCACCTGGTCGGGGCTATCGCGAGTCTGTGGTGGCGCTACGGCGTACCTCACGACTACCGCGCCGGTCGTCGCGGGTGAGACGATCACCCTGCGCTACATGATCTGGGATACCGGGGACGACGACTGGGACTCCACGGTGTTGCTCGACAACTTCCGTTGGTCAACACAGGCAGCCTCGGTTCAGACGCAACCCGTGCCTCCCCCGACGCCGATCACGACCTTCACTGAAGGCAACTTCACTCGCGACTACGACACCTCCACGGTCTGCCAACCGGGCTTCAAGGTGCGCTGGGGGCACTGGTCGTGGACATCCACGACACCAGGCGACTCGAAGATCGAGTTCTACGTCAAGTCAGCAACGACCGCCGCCGGACTCGCGAGCGCCACCGAGTATCCATTGAAGTTTACCAATCCCCCTGGTCCTTCGGCGCTCGCCGGCTCAGCAGCCGCTGCGAGAGCCAACTACTCTGGCCGCGATACGCAAAACGGATCCCTCGTCGTCGACGCAGTGCTGTCGGCCCTTGGCGTCTCACGCCAGAATCCCTTCGTACGCATCCGCAGTCGCCTGGTCCCGACGACCGACGCTCTGGACGCTCCTCAGCTTCATAGCTGGAACCTGGAGTTCGCCTGCGAACCTGGTGAATGACTTGACCCGAAACCCGCCTTCCCCCACGCTGTGAAAGCTGGAGTTCGGCGCAGCACGGGCGGCCCGCCCCACCTCCTTTTTTGGGGGGAGGCAAACACCCCCGTTGCCTGACGAAATCGCGAATCCAGCCAAAAACAAGTAGTCCGACGAGGGCGTCGGAAACAAACGCTCACGCCGTATTCCCGCCGACGCCCATGTTGAGCGGGTGAGCCACTCGTCCGATCCAGCACCCGCGGGGGTCCCGTTCGATGACAACTCAGCCGATCTGGAGCGGCTTGCCGATCGCTTCTCGATCCACGAGGTCATCGGCCGCGGCGCGACCAGCCAGGTCCGCCGCGCGACCCAGCTCGGGGTGCAGCGCGAAGTCGCGCTCAAGCTGATTCAGCTCCCGGAGAAGGACGAGGACGATCAGCGCGGACGCATGCTGAGGGAGGCGCGCTTGGTCGCGGGCGTGCATCACCCAGGCCTGGCGCAGGTCTACGACTGCGGCGTCGTGGGGCGCACTGCGTTCATCGCCATCGAGTATCTCCGTGGGGCAACACTCGACGACAAACTGCGCGCGGGTGCGATGCCCATCGCGGAGGCGCTGCGACTCTCCCGCGAGCTGGTCAGTGTGCTCAAGGCAGTCCACGAGCATGGTTACATCCACCGCGACTTGAAGCCGGCAAACATCTTCTTGGTCCCGGGTGACGACGGCCTCGAGCACATCAAGGTGATCGACTTCGGTGTCGCGCGTCGCATCAGCCTGAGCGCCCAAGACAGCGCGCGACTGAAGCAGACCCTACGCGGCATCGGCGAGAAGCACACCGTCCAGACCATGCGCGGAATCATCTTTGGGACCCCTGCCTACATGAGCCCAGAGCAAGCGATGGGCCTAACGCTGGGCGCTCGCAGTGACCTCTACGCCCTGGGCTGCGTGATGTACGAGATGCTCACCGGCACGGCCCCCTTCGAAACCAAGGAAGTGATGAAGGCGTTATGGGACCACATCGCGGTTCCGCCACAATCACTACGGGAGAGGACCCCAGACGCGCATATCCCCGAGGAACTTGATGCGCTGGTGCTCAAGCTCCTGCGAAAAAAGCCAGCTGAGCGCTTCAAAGACGCAGCAGCGGTCCTCACCGCGCTCGACGTGGCGGCCGGCGTGCTGCCCCGTACGGCGCTGGCGAAAACGGAGACTCAGCGCCCGGCCGCTCCCGCGGCGGCTCCCGGGTGGCCGAAGCTAGTCGCGGTTGCGTTGCTCGTCGCCTGCGCCTCAGTCGCCTTGGTGCTGTGGCTATCCAAGCCCACTGCGCCAGCAGAGGTAGCACGGCCGGCAACCAGCGCTCCTCCCCCAATCCACCAACACGCAGGTCCTGAAATCACTCCTGCTGTGGATACCAGCGAAGCACCCGAACCAACGCCAGCCGCGTCAGTCAGTGTAGCCCCGACTGCAGCACCAACCCACCCGAACCATTCTATTCCTTACGGTAACACTCAGCCGTCACCGACCTCGAAAACGCCAGCTACCCACAACCCTCAACCGACGCCGGACCCCAACTATGAGCTTCCCGAGCTCAGAGGCGTCAAGTGAGATGGCAATGCGCCACCTGAAAACAGCCTTGCTCACCATCGTCATGCTCAGTTCGAGTTCAGTTCTTGCCGGACCCGAAGAGGCCAAAGCTCACTTCGAACGCGGCGCTGAGGCTTACAAGGAGGCGCGCTATGAGGAGGCTATCGATGGCTTCAGCAAGGCGTACGCGGAAGATCCGAAGCCGATCCTGCTCTACAACATCGCCCAGGCGTACGAGCGCTTGGGTGACACATCGAATGCGCTGCGTGCTTATCGAGACTTCTTGCGCGAAGGGCCAAGCGACGACGACCGCGCCGTGATCGAGACGCGGATCCGCAATTTGGAGAAGCGCCTCCAGGCCCGAGGCCTACAGCAGCTGAGCGTCTTCGCTCAGCCGGTTGGAGCAGCAGTGTTCGTCGACGGAACGGCCGTGGGCAACTCACCCTGGACCGGAGAGCTACCCCCAGGCAGGCACCGTATCCGCGTGGAACAGAAAGGCTACGCGAGCTACGAGCGTGAGCTCCTGCTAGGTCCGGACCGCGCTCAGGACATGGACGTGACGCTGCAGGCAGAAAACGAGGCAACTCCGGCCCCGCCCTCACCCCAGACAGCTGACGCGGGAGCAGCCCCGACGATCTCCGTGTGGACCTGGACAGCCCTCGGAGTCACGACAGCGGCCCTCGCCACGTCGCTGGTTTTCGAACTCTCACGCCAAGGAGCCGAGAGCGACGCCGAGAACGCTGACACCCAGCTGGCCTATCAAGACGCTTACTCCAGCATGGAGAGTCGTCAGACGACCTCTCGAGTCTTCCTTGGACTCGGCGCGGTGGCGGCGGTGACGAGCGGCGTGTTGCTGTACCTTGACCTGAGCAAGAAGAGCGACACGAAGGTCGGCTTCGCCTGCCTCCCTGGGCAGTGTGCCGCGTTCGCTGGAGGGCACTTCTGATGACTCAAGCCCCTGCAGCGCGGAAAGCCTGGCAACTCCTCTTGTGGTGTAGCGCGCTCGTACTGAGCGCTTGCTCCTCAAACCTCGACCCAGATGGCGCGGGCTTCCCCTGTGACTCGAACCAAGCGTGCGCGCCGGGGTACACCTGCGACGCGGACAACCGCTGCGTGCGAGAAGGCACCTCCGCGGGCGGTTCCTCGGGGAACGGCGGGAGCGGAGGCACACAGGCCGGAGGCAGCGCGGGCGTCGGCGGCGTAGCAGGCAACGCGGGTGACGGCGGCGCCGCGGGAAGCTCAGGCAGCGCGGGAACCGGGGGTTGCCCGACGAATCAGCAAAGCTGCAACGGCGAGTGCGTCAACCCGATGCTGAACCCGGAGCACTGCGGCGCTTGCAACACGCCCTGCACAGCACCGCCTGGCGCGGTGCCGACGTGTGCTCAGGGCCGCTGCGACTTCAGCTGCGACAGCGGGCTGACGCGCTGCGGAGACGAATGCGTCGACCTCAAGGCAGACCCCGGCAACTGCAACGCCTGTGGAAAGCTTTGCCCCGCGGTAACGGGTGGCGAAGCGGCGTGCAACGCAGGTGTCTGTGGCAGCCAGTGTGGAACGGGCCGTACGGACTGTAGCGGCCTGTGCGTCGACACCAGCTCGGACCCGCAGAACTGTGGGGGCTGCGGCACCGCATGCTCCGAATCACAAGTCTGCGGCCCCACTGGCTGCACGGACAGCTGCCCGGGCGGCTACACCCAGTGCGGCCAGTCCTGCGTCGACGTGGATTCGAACCCAGGACACTGCGGGAGCTGCAATCAAGCTTGCAACGCACCAAACCACGCCGACGCAACGTGCACGGCGCAGAGCTGCGACTTCACCTGCCGCACGGGTTACACCGAGTGCAACGGTCAATGTGTAGACACCGACGACGACGCCGCGAACTGCGGCGCCTGCGGCAACAGCTGCGTGAAACCGGCGCACGGGAGCGCCTCCTGCAGCGCCGGGAGCTGCGGCTTCTCATGTGACCCAGGCTACGTCCGCTGCGGAAGCGCTTGCATTGCAATCGACAGCGACCCCCTGCACTGCGGCGGCTGCGGCATCGCCTGCGCCTCGAATCAGGTTTGCTCCGCGGGGAAATGCACGGACACGTGTCCCGGGACTAGTACCAACTGTGGAGGCCAGTGCACCGATACCAAGACCGATCCGGCAAACTGCGCGGGCTGCGACGTCGCCTGCCCGGAGCCCGCACACGGCAGCGCGGTGTGCTCCGATGGCATGTGCGCCTTCGACTGCGCGACGGGCTACAGCCCCTGCGGCGGTCAGTGCCGAGCCTTGGACAGCGACGTGGACAACTGTGGAGCGTGCGGCAATCGCTGCACAGCGCCGTCGGGAGCAACCGCGGTCTGCAACGCGGGCATTTGCGACTTCCAGTGCGGCCCCGGCCTCACCGAGTGCAACGGACAGTGCGTGAACCTCAACACGAACAAGCTCTTCTGCGGCTCGTGTACCAAGGCCTGCGGAACTGACGAAGTCTGCCTCTCAGGCTCTTGTGAGACGGACTGCACCTCTCCGACGACGGACTGCGACGGCTCTTGCGTCAACACGAGCAGCGATCCGAACAACTGCGGTGGCTGCAACATCGAGTGCACCGCGCCCAGCAACGGAACGCCGAGCTGCAACACCGGCAGCTGTGACTTCAGCTGCGGCGCAGGCTACGTGCGCTGCAGCGACCAGTGTGTGCCAGCCCAGGGCGACCCCGACAACTGTGGCGCGTGCGGCAACGTGTGCCCCAGCGTGAGCCACGGTTCGCGCACCTGTCAAGCAGGAGCCTGCGGCGTCGCCTGCGACTCCGGTTACAGCCAGTGCGGCAACAGCTGTGTGAGCTTGAACAGCGACCCGAACAACTGCGGCACCTGTGGCAAGCAGTGCGGCAACGGCATGGTGTGCGTCTCCGGTGCTTGCGTGATGGACTGCCCCAGTGGTCAGACGGACTGCAGCGGACAGTGCGTCAACACCAGCACGAATCCTGACAACTGCGGCATGTGCGGAAACGATTGCGCGGAACCGATTTCAGGAAGTGGCACCGGACAACCAGTGTGCACGACAAGCAGCTGCAGCCTGAGCTGTAGCGCTGCAACGCCGGATCTGTGCAGCTTCGGTGCGGGCAAGGGCTGCGTTGACAAGCAAACAGACCCGGGCGCGTGCGGCTCATGCAGCACCCGCTGTGGCGACGGCGAACGCTGTCAGAGCGGTAGCTGCCAAGCCGACGAGTGCGCTCCGGGACTCGTCAAGTGCGGCGGAGTGTGCGTCGACAAGAACACGGACGCAGACAACTGTGGCAGCTGCAATAGCGGCTGCGGATTGCTCGGCCTGGGAAACCGCTGCCAGGCCGGGAGCTGCAAGTTCTCTTGCTCGAGCGGCAAAACGGATTGTGGAGGGGACTGCGTGGACACGATGCATAGCAACCAACACTGTGGCGCTTGTGGGAATCGCTGCGACAGCGGCGAGGTGTGCAGCGCCGGAACCTGCCAACCATTCCAGTATGCCAGCGGCTGTTGGGAGTGTGGCGGCAGCAGCCCCACCTGCTGCGTCCTTGGCTCGAACCTGCTCTGCCTGCCTCAGGGGGTCCCATGCCCGTGAGTGCTTGGCGCCATCGCTTGACGAGTTGGGCCGCAAAGCAGTCCAATCGAGGCATGGGCATCGACGAACGTCGGGAGCGGGAGCGCGAGGCGCGGCGTGCCGCGATCCTCAAAGCCGGCTGGGAGGTCGCAGAAGAGCAAGGCTGGGCGCGCTTCTCGGTGGAGAAGGTCGCGGCGAAGGCTGAGCTTGGGCGCGCGACGATCTACGGCTACTTCGAGTCCCTCGAGATGCTCGTGCTGAGTCTGGCGGCGGAGGCGATCGACGAGCTCACCGAGCGCGTCGCGGCGGCGCCGGGCTTGAGCGAGGCGCTCGATGTTCCGGTCCGCCTGTCCCAACACCGTCCATCCGCCTTCGCGTTGCTGTTTCCGGAGTCCGAGAACGCGCGCAAGCTCTTCTTGAGTCCACACCTCGAGGAGCTGCGCGCTGATGCTCTCGAAGTGATTGGCCGCCTGAAGAAGCTCGCTTCGCGTTCAGGAGCAAACCTCCCCGAAGACTCCAAGAGCGCCGCTGCGTTCATCTCGGGGATTTCCATCGCGGGCGCGATGGTCCCAGAACTCAAGAACAGCACGACCATGCGCCGCAAGTGGCAGGAGTTCTGCCTGGGAGTGATCCGCTCCCAGGCAGAGGACGCGCCACCGGATCCGGAAGCGCCGGCTGGCTCTGAAGCCAGCTAGCACATTACCTCCGGGAAATTGCAAGGGCCCGCTGTCTTCAGCGGGCCTGCTATCTTCAGTTGGCGCGCGCTGTTTGCGCCATGGCGTGGCTCAGCCTCCGGGAGGTCCTCCCATTCCGCCACCACCGCCTCCTGAAGCGGAGCAACCGGGACCACCGCTCTGGATGGTGATGGTCTTGGAGACGAGCATCGCGCCGTCCGACATCTTCTGGACGTCGTACAGATAGGGCGACTTGTCGCTCTCCCCCCCAACCACGTTGTCATCGTCGAGGTGCACGTTGGGGATGCCGAACTCTTTGTAGTCCGCGTGGTTGGTGAAGATGTCGTCGACCAGCTCGTCCTCCCACAAGAGCTGCGAGACAACGTAGCTACTGTTGTTCACCCGCACCTCGAAGTGCACGTGCACCGCACGGCTCGAGTACCAACCGGGGAAGCAGCTATCGAAATAGACGACGCCATCACTGTCTGTCGTCTGGGAACCGCGGAAATACATCTCCTGTTCAGCCTCGGGTTCGTCGCCATAGCAGAACGAACCGCTCGGAGTGACACCGGAGTAGACGCCCGTGATCTTCGTATGCCAGATCTGCACCCAGGCGCCGCTGATCGGGTTGCAGCTCGCGTCCACGAAGCGCATCGCGATGCGCATCGGGATCCCCGGGTAGCCTTCACTCACATCGACGCGTTCGATGGTCGTTTCCGTGGTGCAAGGGCCCTCGGTGGTGGAGCAGATCAAGTTGCAAGAGCTCGGCGCGTCAGCGAACGGATTCGGGTAGTTCGCCTTGTCCGTCATGCCGGCAGTGCCGCCGCTGCCCCAGCCCGTGGTCGAGGTAGTCCCGCCACTGCCCCCCTCACCTCCGGTGCCGGCCGTACCGGCTTCGCCACCAGCGCTCCCGCCACTTCCTCCAGAGCCGCCCGCGCCTCCGCTGCCTCCGGCGCCACTAGTACCGCCGGTGCCATCGCTGGAGTTGGAATCCGAGCTACACGCAGCGACCGCGATTCCAGCACCGAGCACCCACAGAGTGTTGCGCCGACTGATACTCGCCAACTTGCCCGGTTGATTCGTCTTTTTCTGCATAAGCCTCAAAGGGGGTTTGGGGGGAGGAGCGCCTGGGGAGGCGTCGCTAGGCACCTAGACAGCCAAACCCACGTCAGCGTTAAGGCCCACACACGAAAAGTGATCCGCTGAAAACGGATACCCGGCGACTACGGCACTGACGCCGTTGCCCAGCCCATAGCTAACTGATACTAGCCTACAGAGTGGGGGTACTGTCGCACGCCGTCTCGTCGCAGCTCTGCCGTCGACAGCGTTACCCCGCGGAAACCGCTGAGCGAACTCGCCTACTCTGTGGGGACGCCGACAGTTTGCCAGGCGACGCGCGACAACAACTTCAAGAGTTCCTCTTGGGTCGCCATCGCCTCTTCAGAAAACGGATCGCGCCCAGTCCATCCCTTGAGCAGCGGCGCAGCAATCACGTAGCCACCGAGCATGTAGTGGAACGCCATCACCATATTCGCTGCGAGGGAATCATGACGAGGGCTGTTCTCGACAGAGAAGTTCAGCAGCGGCGCCATGCGCGCGATCACACTCTCGAGTTCTTCACCACCGGCCAACGTCGCGTGCTCGAGAATGCGCGGGTAGTTCGGATGCTTCACGTACATCCGAAACATGGTCACGACATTGGTCTGCGCGTCCTCTTCACTCCTCGGCGGATTGATCAGTTCTTTCAGAGTTTCCGCAAAGGGCAGCATCAAGCGATCGAGCACCGCTTCGTACAGCGCCTGCTTGGACGCGAAGTGTTTGTAGAGCGATGGAGTGCGGATCCCAACGCCATCGGCGATGTCGCTGAGCGATGCGGCGCGATAGCCGCGAATGGCAAACTCCTGCTCCGCAACATCCAAGATGCGGATGCGCGTAGGGACTCGATCACTGGTAGGAGACACGCTGTCTTCATGAGTATCACGGAGCGCGCCCAGTGCTAAAGCCGAGTCACACAAACCCCATTTCCGCGACGCTTGCCGGGCTTTATCAGCGCATTGCAGGTAAGCGCAGTGCAGGTAACCGCATCCCCGGGGTACGCGCGCTTCGGCGGCTCGGCCTAGCCGAAGAGTCTGCGTTAGGAGCCACGCCAGCTGAACCAGAGTTTGCCGAGCTAACCACACGCATGCGTTGCGCGCTTCGCGCCCAAGGCGGGGTCACAAGCGACACGCCGGAAATGGCGGATCTACCGGGTTTTTCTGGGCGATGTCTGGTGACTGGGGCAACCAGTGGCCTCGGCCAGGCGGTCGCAGTTCAGCTCGCTGAGGCGGGAGCTTCGCTCGACCTCCCCACGCGGGGCGCACGCATCCCAGAAGACTTGGCGAAGTCCTTTCGCTCGCGGCGCGCTGTCGACTCAGTGGGCGACTCAGTGGGCCACTCGCGTGAGCGCTTGGAGGTTTTCCCGGTAGATTTTGCGAACTTGCCCACGCTGGCGCCCGTGGTGAAGCAGCTCGAGCCCGAATCCCTTGGCCTAGTCGTGTTGAACGCCGGGCTGATGACGCGGGTCGCTCGCCCAACCGACCAAGGGCTCGAGTCGATGTTCGGGGTGAACTATCTAGCGACTTTTGCCTTCATGCGGCAGCTGCTGGGGGCGCGACGCCTGCTGCCGAGCGCTCAGACGCGCGTCGTGGTGGTTTCATCCGAGGCGCACCGCAGCGCGGCCGCTCTGGAGATCGAACGTCTCGGAGCGTGGGTCGATTTCGGAGCGTTCACAGGCATGCGCCAGTACGCACACAGCAAGCTGCTGCTCTGCACATTCGCCGCGGAACTCGCAAGGCTGCTGAATCCAGAAGCCGTGAGCGTTTGGGCACTGTGCCCTGGGCCGGTGAACTCACGCATCGCGCGGGAAGCCCCACGCCTGGTGCGGCCCGCGCTGGATCTGGTGATGCGCCTTGGCTTTCGCTCTCCGAGCGACGCCGCTCGCCCGGTGGTCGCCCTGGGCACCGCTCCCGAGTTCGCGGGGGAAACCGGAAGATATTTCCACGTGGAAGAATGCAAGCCCATGTCCGAGCTGGCGGAGGATCCAGCCACAGGACGTGCCCTCTGGCAGGCCACGGAAGAACTCCTCGCCAAGCTGGGTCACCCCGTGCCCCCGATCGATCCCCTTTACCTACGCAGCTGAGGTTTCCGATGTTCATTGAACGCAGCGAAGAAGAGAGCGAGCAGCGAGTCCTGGACGGCACGCTGTGGGATGAGTTCTGCGACCAGCTCAAGCTGGCGGGCAGCATCATCACCCGGGAAAGCTCGCCGTCCAGCTCTCTGGACCGAGCAGAGGGCTACCGCTACCTCAGCCGCATGCTTCGCGCAGCGCTCGAGACGTTCGTGGAGAACTCGGATCCCATGGCGCCGAGCCTGGGACGCGTCGTTCATGAAACCGCGAAGATGGGCGCCGACAACCCAGACAATCGCTACTTCAACGCGCCGCTGCGCAGCGACCAGGACTACGTCATTCGCGGCAATCGTGGTTCGGTGCACTACCTCGCCTTCGCTACCCAGGTCGGGCACTACGGCCGGAGCGGCGGGATGCCGCCAACGGGTTTCATCGAGGCCAAGGACATGCGCTTCGATCCGGACGGTAGCTTCGAGCTGATCATCAGCCAACGAGAGCATGCTGGAAACTGGCTGCCGATGACCGCCGAGACCGGCACGCTGATCATTCGCCAGACATTCCTCGATCACGTTCGCGAGCTGCCAGCCGAGCTGAACCTCGGTCTCTTGAATCAACCCGCGCAACCGGGCCTGCTCACGCCCCAGCGCATCGATCAGGGTCTCGGTCAGTCGAGTGCGCTGGTCCTCGGGGCGGCAGCGTTGTTCGCGAGCTGGGCCGAAGGCTTTCAAGCCCACACGAACCAGCTGCCGGAGTTCAGCGCCGAGACGTCCCGCGCCTTCGGAGGTGATCCGAACATCACCTACTACCACTCCTACTGGAGGCTCCTGCCCCATCAGGCGCTGGTGATCGAGACGCCCGTTCCGGAGTGCGATGCCTGGAACTTTCAGCTGAACAATCACTGGATGGAGTCCCTCGACTATCGCTACTTCACCATCCACGTGAACAAGCACACAGCGCGGTACGAGGCCGACGGCAGCGTGCGCATCGTGGTTGCCCACACGGACCCGGGCTGTCCCAACTGGATCAACACCTGTGGCCACGATCGCGGCACGATGTGTTTCCGCTGGGTCAGGTCGGCGTCGACACCACAACCCCAGACTCGCGTGGTCGACCTTTCAGAGCTGGCGCAGGAGCTAGGCCGTTGATGCTGCCGTCCAAGCCAGAGCGGCCGCGCGCCGTCACCGCGCTGAACCGAATCGCAAGTCCAGGCGCGCGCTGGCTCGAACACGGCTTTGACGCCGGGCGCTTGCTCGACGCCGCGCGGAGCCGCACTGGCTTGCGAGACTTTGGCGACGAGAGCTTCCTCGAGCCGTTGGAGCGACTCCTCCATTGCATCCGTACGGAATCTTGCCTAACCCCAACCGGCGCGCTGATCACTCGCGCGCGGCTCTCAGGTGTGCTTGAGAACAGGCTGCGCTTGGAGGCGCTGTACGCCGAGCACCCGGAGATCGAGCGTCAGGTGATCCGCGAGCCCATCATCATCGCAGGCTTGCAACGGACGGGCACCACGTTGCTTCACCGCTTGCTCGCAGCCCATCCCAAGTTGCGCTGGCTCGCGTCTTGGGAAGCGCTGAGTCCCGTTCCAAGTCCCGGCACCGATCGGCGCCTGCAGAAGGCGCAGTTCGCCGAGCGCGCGCTGCGCTATCTCTCTCCCGCGTTCTTCGCAATCCACCCCGTGGAGGCCGAGGCACCCGAAGAAGAGGTTCTGCTGCTGGACTATTCGTTCCGGAGCACGGTTGCCGAAGCGACGCTGCGTGTACCGAGCTTTTCACGTTGGCTGGAGAATGCCGATCAGCTGCCTGCGTACCGCTACCTGGAACGGCTGCTGAAGGCTCTGCAGTGGCAACACCCGAAGGAGCGCTGGGTGCTGAAGACACCTCACCACCTGGAGTGGCTCGACACCCTGCTGGAGGTTTTTCCGGACGCAAAAATTATCCAGACGCACCGCGATCCGACACGCACGCTGGCGTCGTTCTGCAGCATGATTTGGCATGGCCGCGCCGTGTTCAGCGACCAGGTCGACGCGGCGGAAATCGGTCGCGACTGGGAGCGCAAGACGCTGCGCATGGTGACTCGTGGCAGCCAGGTGCGCGACGCACACCAGAACGGAGCCCCGCACTTCCTGGACGTCTACTACCAGGGGCTGATGCGCGATCCGGCGGCAGAGCTCGAGCGGATCTCCGCATTCGCAAGCCTCGAGTGGACCGAGAGTGACCGCGCGAAGCTTAAGCAGGCGCGGGGACACAACCAGCAAAACAAGCACGGCGTGCACAAGTACCGACTCGAAGACTTCGGGCTCACCACGGCGGGCACTCGGGAGCGCTTTGCGGACTACGTCGCTCGCTACACAATTCCCAGCGAGGGTTAGCGCAATACGCCTCGCTCCAGGGGCGCAGCAGCGTTGGCAGAAAGTGTGGGAACACTGACATTGCGCCAAGGAGGGACCCAGCTACCCTGAAGACATGCAGCGGCGGAGGGTGGCGCTAGTCGGGTACGACGACGCACAGAGCCTGGACCTGGTTGGCCCACTGGAGGTGTTCGCCAGCGCCACTCGCCTGGCGGAGCTCGCGGGTCGTCGCGGGGGCTACGATGTGTCCCTGCTGAGCCCAGATGGCAAGCCGATCCGCTGTAGCAGCGGGCTCAAGCTGGTGGCTGACAGCAGCGTCATGGACTCACAGAGCTTCCATACCCTGCTGATCGGCGGCGGCGCTGGCTCGAGAAAAATCCGCACAGAAACAGGCTGGCTTCCAGCCCTGCTCGAACTCACGCGGCGGGCCAAGCGCGTCGGATCCGTCTGCACGGGCACCTTCGTCTTGGCCAGGCTCGGACTCCTGAATGGCCGCCGCGCGACTACCCACTGGCAGTGGTGTGCGAAGCTCTCCGAGCTCTACCCCGAAGTCCAGGTGGAACCCGATCAGATCTACGTCCATGACGGGCGCTTTTGGACGTCGGCCGGAGTCACCGCCGGGATGGATCTGGCGCTGGCACTGGTGGAGGCGGATATGGGGCGCGACCTGGCCCTCGATACCGCACGGCAACTCGTGATGTACGTTCAGCGGAGCGGTGGTCAGTCTCAGTTCAGTCCGCAGCTCGCGGCGCAGTTCAGCGAGCGGCCGCGCCTGAGAGAACTTCAGCAGCAGATCCTCGCGGAGCCGGCAGCGGACCACTCAGTGCCTGCGCTCGCGCACCGCGCAGCGATGAGCCCACGTCACTTCGCGCGGGTGTTCCAGCGTGAACTGGGGGTTACACCCGCTGCCTACGTCGAGAGCGTACGTCTGGATGTCGCGCGCAGGCTGCTCGAGGACACAGAACAGTCGATCGAAGAGCTGGCGAGCGCAGCGGGGTTTGGCTGCAGCGAGTCGCTACGTCGTGCGTTCTCGAAGCGCCTGGGCACCACACCGCGTGAATACCGAGCGCGCTTTCATCTGCGCTGCAGTGCTTGACATATCGCAGTGCTCGACGCTCAGTCGCTGGCCTTGCGGCGCAGCAACAGCGCGCACTTACGCGTTGATTTGGGTTCGGTGGACCAGTCCAGGATGTTGCGCAGGAGCAGGCTGCTCGCGGCTGCGGAACCGTCGTAGTACTGGCTGATGCCGGCGAGGGTGGGATCACCACTGCCGCCGCCTTGCTTGGCCGCGTCGGGCGTTGCCGGCTTGCCGGCACGGGCGAGCGGATTCGTCACCAGCTGAGACGATGCAATGACCAGCACGCGGGCGCGGGCGCTCTTCTCACTGAAGGCGCTCTTCAGGTCGCCGTCGATCGCGACGGCAAGGGTGCGCCGCTCTGGCGGGCTGAGTTCCTCCGGTAGCGGCTTTCCGGGGTAAGTCGAGATACCGCCCTTGGTCGCCGAGCGCGCCTGCTCACTGGAGAACAGGAGCGGCGTGAACGTCGTGTTCTTCTGCTGGTCTGGATGCAGCACCAACGTGGACGCAAACGGCAGCGTGACCTGAGAGACGCCCTGGAAGAGCGGGGAGCTGCTAACGAGGCTCGGGTTCTTTTCTTCCGTGCGGATGTTGTCGAGGACGATCAACGTCGGGTCAGGCGGGATCTCTCCCCCCCCAACCAGACTCCCTTTGAGCTTCATGCCGTGGGCGGTATCGACCACGAGATCGGAACTCAGCTCGACGCCGTACCCCTCGAGCAGTGGCTCCAGGCCGTGGCGGCTCAAGGTCACGCTCATCGTGCCGTCGCCAGGGGGGATGTTCACGGCGCTTGTCAGAACGACCAAGCTCTTGTCACCGCGCATGAGAAACTCATCGATGCGCTCGAGCTCAGCCTTGGTGAAATCGCGCCCGGGCTGAGTGACCACGAGTGTATCGACGGACTCCAGCTTGGTGGCGTCGAGCTCATCGGGCGTGAAGAGCGAAAAACGATAGTAAGGAAACGCGCTCGCGAGCAGGTTGAGCATGCTGCCCTCGCTCTTCGCGGAGAGCGACGGCTCCTCCAGGGACACGCCTCCGGGGCTGCTGACGAGGCCAATCCCGAAGCTCTGCTGCTCTGCGCGAGCGATGACTTCGCGCAGGCGGTTGGCAAACCAATAGGGAAAATCCTGAGGCCGCTCGGGGTCGATTGCAGGGATGGTCGCGCGCTGATCGCCGCTCTTTAGCGCCACACCAAAGTACGCGGCGTTGAGCGATGTGCCCGCGCTCGAGGCCTGACCAAGCAGCGCCTGCTGTATCCCTTCGGAACTGGCTTGAGCTCGTGTGACGTCATCCTTCACGTTGACCCGTGTGTACTTGAGCTTGCCACCAGAGCCCTCCGCGAGCCGCTCAAGCTCATGTCCCACCCGATCGGCGCTTTCAGCGAGCAGCGCAGGCTCTGGACTCGCAAACAACGCGACCTCGACCGGGTGCTCGCTGGTCTTCAAGAGCTCGAGGGTGCCGTCCTCACAAGCTTGCTCCGTGACGTCCAGCGGGCTCCGAAAGAACCACAGGCTGGCGAACCCGCCGAGCAACAACACGATGCTCGAGACCCCGATGACGTAGGGCAAACGGTTCTTGCGCGCAGGCCGTGGCGCCGGCTTTTGCTCGAGCTTCGACGGTTGCTCCAGCAAGGACTGGGGTGCCTTCTGCCCAGGCTCGGCTTCGGGAGAGTCCGCCATGTTGCTTCGCTCAGATCAGCGCTTCCGCGAGAAAACGTAGGTGCTCCTCACAGAAGGACGCGACGAAGAAGTAGCTGTGATCGTAGCCGGGTTGCATGCGTAGCGTGTGCTTGACGCCGCGCGCCTCGAGGGCCGCAGACAAGAGCGGCGTGCGCAGCTGCTCCGTCAAGAACTGATCAGCCCCACCTTGGTCGACCAAGGTGCGCGGCAAGCTGCCGCCGGCCTCCAACAGGCGAACGGGATCGAAGGCTTCAGCGGCCTTCAGATCGCCACCAAAGAAACGCTCCACGGCGGTCTCCCCCCAAGGGCAACGGGTGAAGGAAGAAATCGGCGCTAGCGCCGAGACTCGCTTGAAGCGCCCGGGCTCTTTGAGTGCCATCAGGAGCGCGCCGTGTCCACCCATCGAGTGACCGCTGATCGCCTGACGATCTAAATCCACAGAGAAATTCGCCTCGACGACCTGAGGCAGCTCCTGGCTCAGGTAGCTGAACATGCGGTAGTGCTTGCTCCACGGTTCCGCGCTCGCGTCGAGGTAGTACGAAGCTGATTTCCCGAACCAGTAGTGCTCGGCGTCGCCCTCGAGCTCGATCCCCCGCGGGCTCGTGTCCGGCGCAACGATGCATAGGCCGAGCTCCGCCGCAACGCGTTGAGACCCCGCCTTGACGACGAAATTGTCTGGGGTGCAAGTCAGCCCCGAGAGGAACCACACCACCGGCCAAGGCCCGGGATGGCGTTCGGGATCCGGCGTGTATACGGCGAAGTCCATGGGCGTGCCGGTGACGGCGCTTTGATGACGGTAGTAACCCTGCGTCCCCCCGAACGCGCGATGAGCCTTCTGGGTGTCGAGCTGCATGGGATCCGTCTACCATGGCCGCGGACCGGCTGACCGAAAAGCAGCCGGAGGGACTTCACCTGATTCACGCTTCGGGACCACCCCCGAGGCGAATGATCACGCGCGCTGGCGCGTAGCTCGAGCGACGCCGAGGTCGCTCTCCGAGGGAGACTCACATGCAGGGATTGATGCAGGACCGTCCGCTACTCATCTCCTCACTCGTCGAGTACGCGGCGCGCTATCACGGAAACACGGAGATCGTGTCGCGCACGGTGGAGGGCCCCATCCACCGCTACGGTTACCGAGAGTGCGAGGAGCGTAGCCGCAAGCTGGCGAGCGCGCTGTCTGGCAAGCTCGGCGTGAAGCTGGGCGATCGCATAGCGACCGTGGCCTGGAACGGCTACCGCCATATGGAGATCTACTACGGCGTCTCAGGCATGGGCGCCGTTTGCCACACCATCAACCCGCGCCTCTTCCCCGAGCAAATCGTCTACATCGTGAACCACGCAGAGGACGCGTATGTGTTCATCGATCTGACGTTCGTCCCCCTGCTCGAGAAGCTCGCGGACAAGCTCGGGTGCGTGAAGGGCTACGTGGTGATGACGGATCGGGCGCACATGCCCGACACCTCGCTGAAGAACGCGATCTGCTACGAGGAGCTGATCGAGGACGGGGACTCGAGCTACTCCTGGCCCGACTTGGACGAGCGCACCGCCTCCTCCCTTTGCTACACGTCGGGCACCACGGGCAACCCCAAGGGCGTGATGTACGAGCACCGCTCCACGGTGCTCCACTCGCTCATCGTGTTGACCGGTGAAGGCCTCGCGCTCTCGAGCCAGGACGCGGTGTTGCCGGTGGTTCCGATGTTCCACGCGAACGCGTGGGGGCTCCCGTACGCCGCGCCGATGTGCGGCGCAAAGGTAGTGAACCCCGGCGCCAAGCTGGACGGCGCGAGTGTCTTCGAGTTACTTTCCACAGAGAAAGTCACGCTAACCGCCGGCGTGCCCACGGTGTGGCTGATGCTGCTAAACCATATGCAGGAGCACAACCTGACGTTGCCCGAGCTGAAGCGCGTGGTGATCGGCGGCTCCGCGGCTCCGCGCTCGATGATTGAGGCGTTTCAGGAGAAGCACGGTGCCCATGTGGTGCATGCCTGGGGCATGACAGAGACGAGCCCCCTCGGCACCGTGGGCAACCTGCTGCCGAAGCACGCGGCGATGAGCGCGGCGGATCAGCTCGATGTGCAAGTGAAGCAGGGCCGCGCGGTGTGGGGCGTCGAGCTCGACATCGTGGATGACGACGGAAAGTCGATGCCCCGCGACGGCAAGGCCTTCGGCCACTTGTTGGTGCGCGGTCCCTGGGTGACCAAGGGCTACTTCAAGGGCGAGGGCGGGAACATCTTGAACGAGGGTGGCTGGTTCGACACCGGTGACATCGCGACCTTGGATCCCGACGGATACATGCAGATCACCGATCGCTCGAAAGACGTCGTGAAGTCGGGCGGCGAATGGATCTCCTCCATTGACCTGGAGAACACCGCCGTTGGGCACCCCGACATCGCAGAGGCCGCGGTGATTGGTATCGCGCACCCGAAGTGGGCGGAGCGGCCGCTCTTGATTGTGGTCAAGCGAGAAGGTGCGGAGCTCACCAAGGAGAGCGTGCTCGGCTACCTGGAAGGCAAGGTCGCAAAGTGGTGGATGCCCGACGACGTGCAGTTCGTCGACACGATCCCACACACCGCGACCGGCAAGATCCTCAAGACGGCTCTTCGCGAGCAGTTCAAGGACTACAAGCTGCCCACAGCGAACGACGAGTGAGGCTCACAGCGGCCCGATTTGAGCCACCGCGCGGATCTTTTTCCGCGCGGCAGCTTCACGAACCTTCTTCGGCACCAGGTTGCCGTAACGCTGAAGGAGGCCGCCCGTGAGGTGCTCCAGGCTAATCAGCGCCTTGACCTCATCCACGCGAGCGCGCTGCACGGTGAGCTGTGCGGAGCGCAGCGAGTCCTCTGCCTGCTGTACCTCGAGCAAGATCGCGCTGCCTTGTTCGTAGCGAGCCTTCTGAGCCTCGACTTGTTTGGTCGCGACGACCACCGTCTTCTCGGCGAGCTCCACGCGGCGGCGGGCCGTATCCGCAGTGACGTATGCAGCCGCCACCTGGGACCGTACAGCCTGGCGCGTCGCCCGCAGGCGAGAGCGCGCCGACTCGACGGCGAGAGACGCCGCACGACGGTCGGCGCTGCGGGTTTGGCCCGACAGCGGCATCTCGAACGTGATGCCGACGTGCACGCTCACCGCGG
Organism: Polyangiaceae bacterium; assembly: GCA_020633205.1. Taxonomy (NCBI): domain Bacteria; kingdom Pseudomonadati; phylum Myxococcota; order Polyangiales; family Polyangiaceae; species Polyangiaceae bacterium. Next base: position 133,250 of record JACKEB010000015.1, on the reverse strand, counting down.
GTTCGGTGACGAAGCGATCCGGCACTGGCGGTACCTCGCGGTAGGCCGCGCTGTCTCCCTGCACGTAACCTTCGAGATCGAGCCGCGAGCGCTCGGACTCACCAGCGGTGACCACGCGCTCCCGCGCCAGCTGGAGCTGCGCCTCTTGCAGCTTGACATCCGGCGACTCTTCCTCTGCCGCGCGGAAAGCTTCGTTCTTGGAGAGCGGCAACGTGAGGTTCTTGGGCACTGAGTCCGCGGACGTCTTCAAATCCTCGTTGCTGTCGTCGTCACCGATCAAGCGCGAGAGCTCTACGGAGCGCTGCTTGGTCGCTGCTTCGGTGCTGGCCAGGGACTGGTCTAGCTGCGCGAGGCGCGTCTCGTAGCTGAGCAGCTCGACGGGAGCCAGCGCGCCGGCTTTGATGCGCTCGTCCGCCTCGTCACGCTGACGCTTGGCGGTGTCCCGGGCTTGGCGCTCGATGTCTTCAGCGCGATCCTGGTACCAAAGCTCCCAGTAACCGTTCAACACGTCTTGCAGCAGACTGCTCGCCGCCTGGTCACGGCTGCGTTCGGCCGCTGTCTTGGAGAGCTTTGCCGTGCGGATTGGCGCCTCATTGACCTCGCGACCGGAGCCCCTGAGCAGAGGGTGCACGATGCTCGCGCGCCCAGTCAGGCTATAGGTCGGGCCGCTCTCGGTGCTCCCGAGACCACCAAGGCCGCCAGCAGTGGTCGTGGCGCCGGAGAAGCTCGACGTTGAGCGAGCGCCTTCCAGTCGAAAACCAACAGCAGTACCCCACGGAAACCGGTGGTCCAAGCCGGAGCCCACGGTCCACACGTCACTCTTGCTGAAGGTGTAGCTGCCGTCGCTGCCCGCTCGCGGACTCGTGGTGTGGGTGTAACCAGCGTCCGCGGAGAACGTAGGCGTGAAGGTGCCCTCTGCGGAGTCGACTTCAGCCTCGGATTGCTCTACGTCGAGCAGTGATGCCTGGAGCGACGGGTTGTCCTTGATGGCAAGCTCCACCGTCTGGCGCTCGGACAGCTTGCGCGGTGCGGCGGTGGCGAGCTGGCTAATCAGAAGCACGCCTAGGCTGGGGATCGCAAAGCGAGCAAGGCGCAGAGTTCGTCGTCTAATCATCTGAGGGGTCTTCCTAGGCGGTCAGCAGGGAGGCAAAACTCGGGGGGTACCTGGGGCCGTTGCGGCGGGATGTCACTCGCCAGAGTGACGGTTGAGAAAAAATCCGGGACTCAGGAACCCAGTTCCGGCCGAGGTTGCGGTGTCAGTACTGGGACGGCTCGTCCCGGACTTGGGACACTTCTCGGCCATCTATCCTGGGTTTGGGGGTGAGACACGAGTCGGTTTCTGGCTCTAAAAGGCTGCTATTCGTGGCGAAGCGCGTCGATGGGCTTCAGCTGAGCGGCTTTCCTAGCCGGCAGATATCCAAAAGCCACGCCAACGAACGCCGAGAAGACGAACGAGATGATCATGATGCCGGGCGCCGGGACGAACGGCAGCTTCATCAAGCTCGTGATTCCGAAGCCCATGCCCGCACCGAACAGGATCCCGATGATGCCGCCGAGGGTAGACAGCACCACCGCTTCCGTGAGGAATTGAAGCATCACCTCACTCCCCAGCGCGCCGATTGCCACGCGAATGCCGATCTCTCGGGTACGCTCCGTAACCGAGACGAGCATGATGTTCATGATACCGATGCCACCGACGACCAGGCTGACGGCAGCGATGGCACCGAGCAGCGCTGTTAGCGCCCCCGTCGCGGAAGACACAGTTTGCGCGATCTCAGCCATGTCACGCACGTTGAAGTCGTCCTCTGCTGGCGGACGGATGTTGCGGCGCTCTCGCAGTAGGCTCTCGATGCGCTCCTTGACCGAAGTAGTGGAGCGGTTGCTCGCGACTGAAATGTAGATGGTGGGGATGTCGCGGTTGCCCGCCATGCGTCGCTGAAACTGCCGCAGGGGGAGCACCAACAGGTCATCTTGATCTGACCCCATCGCGGAGGAGCCCTTGGACTCCAGCACACCGACCACGGTGCAGGTCATCTTGCCCACGCGCAGCGCCACACCGATCGGGTCGACCCCCTCCAGCAGGTTCTTGCGCACCGTCTCGCCGATCACACATACGGCGAGGCCCAGGCGCACGTCCACGTCGTTCAACAGACGACCTTCTGCAACTTTGTAGCCGCGAGTCTGGAAGAAGCCCTCCGTGGTCCCCGTCACCTGGGTGGTGTAGTTGGTGTTTCCGTAGACTACCGTGGCCGAACGGTTCGCAGCCGGCGCCATCGCGGCGATCCCGGAGATTTGCTTCTGGATCGCCTTCACGTCGGCTTCATCGAAGCTCTTGGATCCGCCCGAAGGCGGTCCTCGTCGCGAAAACCCCGGAGACACGATCAGCATGTTGTCGCCGAGCGCGGAGATGTCGTTCTTCACGCTCTGGGTCGCGCCCTCACCGATGATCGTCATCGTGATGACCGCCGCGACTCCGATCACGATGCCCAGCATGGTGAGGATCGAGCGCATCGCGTTGCGGCGGATCTCCCGCAAAGCCATGAGGAAGGTGGCCCAAATCATGCGCGCCGCATCCTTTGGGTCGGTTGATCGTCGATGATCTGGCCGTCCTTGAAGGTGACGATGCGGGTGCCGAACTCCGCCATGTCGGGCTCGTGAGTCACCATCGCGATGGTCAGCTCACGCTCCTCGTTGAGCCGCACGAGCAGGCGCATGATCTCTTCGCTCCGCGCGGAATCAAGGTTGCCGGTTGGCTCGTCTGCTAACAGTAGCGAAGGCTCAGATACCAGGGCGCGTGCGATGGCGACGCGCTGCTGCTGTCCACCGGACAGCTCGGCGGGCGTGTGATCTTCGCGCCCTTCCAGGCCAACGTCTCTCAAAGCCAGGATCGCCCGCTCCCTGCGCTCGGCTTTCGGAACCCGACGGTAAACCAGCGGTAGCTCAACGTTTTCGAGCGCCGTGGTGCGCGCCAGCAAGTTGAAGCCTTGAAACACGAAGCCGATGTAGTGCCGGCGTAGGAGTGCTTGTTGATCGGCGTCGAGTTGTCCGACGTCGACGCCGTGGAACAGGTAGCGCCCGCTCGTTGGTCGGTCCAAGCAGCCGACGATGTTCATGCAGGTGCTCTTGCCTGAGCCGCTGGTCCCCATCACGGAAACGAACTCTCCGGCAAAGATCGAGAGATCGATGCCGTCGAGGGCGCGCACCTCGGACTCCCCTCGCCCGTAGACCTTGGTGATCTGTTCGAGCTGAAACCAGGGGATGGTCGCGTTGCGCCGCTGGACCTCGGAGAGCTGCACTACTTCTCCTCGCTGGTGACGTAGTCGACGACTACCTCCCCGCCAGCCTCGAGCCCCGACTTGATTTCCGTGCTGGTGCCATCGCTGACGCCGGTCTTCACCTTGACGGGACGCGGTCGGCGCCCTTCCAAGATCCAAACGGTTTCACTGTCCTCCTCGGGAGGTTCGGCGCTCCCCGCGGGCGCGGCGGAGCCGGCACCTCTCGAGCGCTTGCCCATTCCTCGTCCTCCTCGGGGTCCGCCCATCATCAACGGGTTGCGCGCGGAACCAGAGGACTTCTTCGCCGCTGGTGGCGTGAAGCGCAACGCCGCGTTGGGCACTAGCACTGCGTCTTTCACGTGTTCGGTGGTGATGATTGCGGTGGCGGTCATGCCGGGACGCAACGAGAGGTCGTCGTTGGTCACATCGAGCACCGCTTCGTAGGTGACGACGTTGTCCGTCGTGGTGGGCACGTTGCGCAGTGAGCGCAGCGTCGCCTTGAACTCACGCTTCGGATACGCGTCCACCGTGAACGTGGCGTCTTGACCTTCCTTCACACGACCGATGTCCGCCTCGTCGATTTGCACCGAGAGCTCCATCTTGGTCAGATCGCGCGCGATCAAGAACAACACCGGCGTCTGCAAAGAGGCGGTCACCGTTTGCCCCAGCTCGACGCTACGCGAGAGCACCACGCCGTCGATCGGCGAGCGAATCGTCGCCTTCTTGAGCGCGGTATCTGATGAATCGACTGAAGCCTTGGCGACCAGGATGTCCGCAGAGGTCGAACGGACCTGTGCATCCGCTCGCGCTGCCGCGGCCTCCGCCGACTCGAGCTCCGCCGTGGACACCAGTCCCTTCTTGGATAGTTCCCGCGTGCGCTTCAGCGTTGTCTTCGCCTCCTTGGCGCTGGCCTTGGCTGAGCTATACGAAGCGCGCGCCGCGCTCAGGCGGGCAGACGCCGAGTTCTTGTTCGCGATCAGTGTCTCGGGATTGATCTCGAGCAGGATGTCGCCGGCTTTCACTCGGTCGTTGAAGTCGACGTAGATCTTGCTGATGTTGCCGGTCACTTCCGCGCCGACTTCGACCGAGTCCCGACCGTCGAGGGTGCCTGTCGCGGTAACCGTCGCCTTCAGCTCCCCCTTCACGACCGGCTCGGTCTCAAAGGTCGGCGCGTTGGCGCGCTGAGCCGCCTGCCGCCACTTCCAGACGCCAAACCCGATGCCGACGAGCACAAGCAGGATACCCACCCGCCAGAGCCACTTTCGGGTCCGAGATTTGTTCATCTGGACCTTCTGTTTGAGTTCGGCGCCGACGTTCGGGGCGGAGCGGGAGCTTGGGGGTGCGCTCGTCATCGAGCCATGGACGCAACCACGAGCGTTCTCCCTACGCAAACACCCTAGGCTACTGAGAAAAACCCGAGGCAGTTTCCCAGCTTGGGATGCGGGTTAACGCCCTGGCCACTGGCGGCGATCTACGGCGCTCGCTTGCTTGGGGTGTCCTTTTTCGCTTCGGTGGCCTAACGCCTCGGTTTTCCAACTGTCATTCCATCGTAGGGAAAGTTCGTGACGGCGCGTCCAAACAGCACACCTCGAGCCCTTTGCCGGCAGCAACGCGTCCGGCGCGGGACGAGGCGCGCTGGATTGCTATGCCTGCCCGACTCCTCACCCACCCCCGCCAATGGCTGAGCCCGACCTCAGCCTGCTGGCCCGACGCGTGGCGAAGGGTGACGTCGAGGCGTTCACCGGCATCGTCCGACAAACCCAAGGGCGCCTCTTTCGCCTGGCCGCTCGGCTCTCGGGTAGCACCAGCGATGGCGAGGACGTCCTGCAGGAGGCCTACGTGAAGGCCTTCAATGCGCTCACCGACGGCCGCTTCGATGGCCGCTCCAGCGTGCAGACCTGGCTCTACCGCATCGTGAGCAATGCCGCGATTGACGCTACGCGCCGACGCAAGTCGCGCCCAGTCAGTGAAGCTGACGAAATCGAGCCGGAAGCTGATACCAGCGTCGACCCTGACGGTCGCCTCGCGCTTCGCGAGCTCGATGAATGGCTCTCCGAGCTGTCCGTCGAACAACGCACGGTGTTGATCTTGAGAGCGGTGGAAGGGTTCTCCACAGCGGAGACCGCTGACATCCTGGGTTGCTCCGAAGGCGCAGTAGAGCAACGCTTGATCAGGGCGCGCGCCAACTTGAGTAAGCGACGAGGCGAGACATGAACAGCGACGAGGATCTCCAGCAGCTAGCGGCTCTTGCCCGAGCCACGGACAGCCTCGCGCCGAGTGCGGGCTTCGAAGCTCGCGTCATGGCCCGCATCCGTGAACGCGTCGAACGGGAGAGCTGGAAGTCCCGTGGTGTCCTGCTTGGCTGCTTCGCTGCGGCGGCCGCAATCGCGATCTGGGTGGCTCAAATCGAACAACGTCAAGTGGACACGACCGCGCTGACGCTGATCGACAGCCTGGAACTCTCACAATGACTCCTCGCGGAAAGAACACCCTAGCGCTGGTGCTGGCTTTCGGGCTTGGCGGGGTCGCCGGTGCGTTCGGCATGCGCGCGACTCAGCTGGATCGCGTGGGGCGCTTGATGGATCGGCCCACACCGGAAGCCCGACGAAACTTCATGGTCGAGGTCATGCGCCGCCGATTGGACCTCACCCCCGAACAAACCGACGGCGTGCGCAAAGTCTTCGAGGCCCACGAAGGCGAGCGCAAGCAAGCCTTCGAGAAGTGCCGCCCGGAACACGAGGCTCTCAAAGCCAAGGTGACCGAAGAAATTGATGCCCTCTTGACCCCTGAGCAGCGAGACAAGCACAAGCAGCTGCAAGAGGAACTTGAGGCGCGGCGCCGAGGAAAAGGCAAGTCCTAGCCAACGCCGCCGCTTCAGCAGTTGGGATCGGGTTTGGGGGAGAGGCACACCGGTCGCGCGACCTAGAACCACCCGCGGAAACGCGGTACAGAGAGACATGGTGTGGCTTCGGGTGTGTGCCAGTGTGGTTCTGGCTGGCTTCGCGGTGATGGCAGGCTGCAGCGCGAGCGACGGTAGCCCCGGCGCGGGCGGTTCCGGACAAGGAGGCTCCGCAGGCAGCAACGGCGGGAGCAGTAACGGCGGAAACGGGGGCAGCGGCAACGGCGCCAGTGGCGGAAGCGCCGGCACAACGACCGGCGGAGGCGACATCGGCGACCCGTGCACCACCAACGCGGACTGCACATTGGTCGAAGGCAGTGAGTGCTGGACCACCATCGGCGGTGGGCCAGTTCCGGAGATTACGTTTCCCGGCGGATATTGCGGCAAGGCCTGTTCAAACGAAGGCGGCAACGAATGCGGGGAGAACGCAGGCTGTACGACCACCTCCGTTTCCGGCGGGATGAGCAGCGTAACCCTCAGTATGTGCACTCCCCCCTGCATGCGTGACGAGGAGTGTCGGGTGAGCGAGGGCTACCACTGCCAGTTCGTGCTCGGTAGCTTTGGTGTGTGCGTTCCCTGATTGTTTCAACGTCTGCTAGGCTCTCCGTGTGACCCGCTACCTAGTCCTCGCTGTTCTCACGTGCGTCGTATTGCTGAGCTTTGGCGGCTGTGGCCCAGCACGGCGTAGCTGCACGCCAGAGGTCAACGCCTGCATGCAACGTTGCGGAGAGAACTCCCCCGAATCGGATCGGAGCAGCGCAACCCCGCCACAGGCAGACACTCGGGGTCCCTGTCGTACCGCTTGCGAAGACCGCTACTGTCGCTAGCGAAAGTCTCAAGACAACACAGAGCGGAAACGCACCCTACGGGCGCCTCGCGTTTCTGCATGGCCAATCTCGAAGGCTCGGGTGACAATCGCCCGCATGAAGTCCTTCAAATACTGGCCCGTCATCGCTTCGGTTCTGGTCGCTCCGGCGTTCGTGCAGTGCGTGCCCGGCTTCCCTGGTGGCGGTGGCTGCCCGGATAGCGCCGAGGCAGCCATGAAAGCCAACTTCGGCCTCGCGGCAGAAGCCGAAGGCAAGGTGAAGGCGGCGCTCGCGGCTGGCGCCGCATTGCAAAATATGGCTGTGGAAATTGAAGCCGATGTAGCGACGGCGTGCGGCGACTTGGCGAAAGACCTCGGCGCGACTGACATCGAGCCGAAGGAAGACGGCCCAGGCAAGAAGGCGGAAGCCGCCTGCAATGCGGCCGCAAAGGCCATCGGTGACCTGAAGGCGAAGGCCAAAGGCACGCTGCAAGTCAAAGTCGTCCCACCCAAGTGCGAGGCCTCGATGAGCGCGATGGCGGACTGCGCCGCGCAATGCGACGCCAAGGTCGAGCCGGGCTCTGCGAAAGTGCAGTGTGAAGGGGGCGAGATCAGCGGAAAGTGCGAAGGCGAGTGCAAGGGTTCGTGCACCGTCGAGGCCGGCGCGCAGTGCAGCGGTACCTGCACCGCGAGCTGCGAAGGGGAGTGCAGCGGGAAGTTCAGCGGAGAGTGCAAGGGCACCTGCGACGGCAAGTGTGACGGCGCGGCCATGAGTGGCGGCAAGTGCGACGGCACCTGCGACGGCACTTGCAAGGGCGAAGCAGAAGGCAGCTGCGCGGGTACCTGCAAAGGCAGCTGCAGCGCGCGGTGCGAGATGAAAGGCCAAGCCAAGTGTGAGGGCTCGTGCTCCGGTGGTTGCAGCGTGGAAATCAAAGAGCCGAAGTGCAGCGGTGAGGTGAAGCCCCCGAAGATGAGCGCAGAATGTGAAGCAAGCTGTGACGCTCAGGTCAGCGGCAAGGTGGAGTGCGTCCCCGCCCAAGTGCGCGTGAACATCCAAGGCGCGGCAGACGCGCAGGCGGCGATGAAGCTCAAGGCCGCGTTGAAGGCACACCTACCGGCGCTGCTCAAGGTCACCCTCGGCCTGAAGGGCAAGCTCGAGCGCGCGGTGGCGAATGTGCAGACGACACTCGAAGGAGCGAAGGCCGCCATCAGCGGCGGGGGTCAGGCCGCTATCAAGGCCGGTGCGTGCGTGGCTGCGTCGCTGAAGGCCCAAGCCGATGCGGCGGTGAGCATCAATGTCTCAGTGAAGGCCAGCGCTTCGGCCAGCGGTTCAGCGAACGCAGGCTGAGCTATCCGTTCACGAAGCAACTCGAGGAGTTTCCGTACCAAAACGGGACACCCCAAGCGGCAGGATTCGGGCGGCGCTGAACACATCCAGTTCGAGACCTCAATTGGATTGACGGCGCCGCTTAGCTAGCGTCATACAGCCTGACCAACATGGGCATCGTTAGTGAGTTCAAAGAGTTCGCCGTCAAAGGCAACGTCGTCGACCTAGCGGTCGGTGTGATCATCGGCGGGGCTTTCGGCAAAATCGTCAGTTCCTTCGTCGCCGACGTGGTCATGCCACCAATCGGTGTGCTCACCGGTGGCGTGAATTTCACCAAGCTGGAGTACATTCTGAAGGCCGCTGAGGGGGAGAAGCCGGCGGTCGCACTGAAGTACGGGATGTTTCTGCAGAACGTCTTCGACTTTCTACTGATCGCGATCGCGGTGTTCTTCATGGTGCGCGTGATCAATCGCGTGCGGCGCAAGGAAGAGGCGGCGCCCGCACCTCCGGCCGAGCCCTCCGCCGAGGAAAAGCTCCTCACTGAGATCCGCGACTTGCTCAAGGCCAAGAGCTGAGCCCTGAGTCAAGCTAGCCTGAGTCAAGTTAGGCAGAGGCAAGCCAACCCAGCAGCTAGTTCCGTACGGAATTATTCAGCTAGCGCGCCAGCACACTGGCACCGTCGGTCACTCGATCGCTGGGGTGAGGGATCACCGTCGCTCCCGCCTCCAAGCCGCCGGTGATCTCCGTTTCGAGACCGTTGCTGCGACCGACGGAGACCTCGCGGAGCTGCGCCTTGCCATCGCTGATGCTGAAGACCGCCCAGCTGTCCCCTTTGCGAAACAATGCGCTCGCCGGCACCTTGAGCACACTCTGGGCCTGGAACACGATGATCTTGGCCTCCACTCGGTAGCCATCCATCAGGGCCTTCCACTTCTCGTAGGGTTCATCGAGGTCGATCACGGCGTTCACCCGTTGCTCCTCGACTCCCAAAGCGGACAGCTTGGTGAAGGCCGACGGTTCGATCTGCCGTACGTGGCCCTTCAGGTCAGGTCCTCCCCAGGCAACGACACGCACCGGCGCACCAGGCTTGATCTGCACGGCATCGCTGGTCAAGACGTCGATCACGATCTCGAGGGCTTGTGGATCTCCAAGTTCGACCAGCGGAGAGCCAGCTTGAACCACCCCTTCGCTCTCCTGAATCAACTTGAGCACGCGGCCAGCGATGGGGCTCGTAACGTCCAGCTGTTGCGAATCTTTTTTCCCCCCGGATACTTGGCCTAGGGCGGCGCGTGCCATCCCAAGCTCGTGATCGGCCACCTTCGCTCCAAACTTGGCCGAGGTCAGCTCGGCCTTGCGCGAACGCAACTCCAGCTCTTGGCGGTCCAGCTCGGCTTGGGGGGAGGCGCCCTGGGATACCAACGCCTTGCGCGTGGTAACCTGCTTTTTTGCGTACTCAAGGGCAGCCTCGGCGCGGTCGATCTGCGCCCGCGCCTGGCGCTGAGCAGCTGAGGCGACGAGCACCTGCGCCTCAGCCTGCTGCTTGCTGCGCGGGTCGAGCAATGGCGAGCTCACCGGCACGATGCGCGCCAGCACCTGCTTGCTCTCCACCTCGACTCCCGGCTTGAGCTCGATGCGGGCCACATTGCCCGCAATCGGCGCGGAAACAGTGTACCGATCTTTGACGCGTGTGCGGCCGTCCTCGTCCACGGTGATCGTCAGCTCACCCAGCTCGACCTTGGCCGAATCGACAGGCACTGGCTTCGGCAGCCAGGCCATCACGATGGCCGCGAGCGCGAGGATCGCGAGGGTCAACACAGCGATGCGTCGGACCCAGCGTGCGAGGTTCTTGTGGTTCTTCATTTCAGTGCTCGCTACTCACGGGTCTTCAAGACCCCGATCAGGTCCAGCTTGTCGAGTTTGCGCCGTACCAGGAGCGCGCTGATCAGGCCGGAGCCGATCGCCACGCTCACCGCGAAGGCATAGGTGCGCGGCGATAGCACGATGGGCAGGCGGTAGATCTCTGGATCCACCCCCGCCATCAAGCCCTTGGAAAGCACGCCGCCAAACCAAATTCCAAGCGGAATTGCTAGAATCATATGCACGGCGAGTTCGCCGAACAGCACGCTCGCGATCTCGCTGCGTGTGAAGCCCAGCACGCGCAAGCTCGCCAAGTCTCGACTTCGCTGAGACAGCGATACCCGCGCACCGTTGTACACGACGCCGATCGCAATCACGCTGGCAAACAGCGCCATGATGAAGGTGTAGACGTACATGATCTCGCCGCTCTGCGCCTCGAACTGCTCACGAAGGTCGGACGGAGCGGCGACTGCGAGGACCCCTGGGTAGTCGTTCAGCCGCTTCAACACCTCGCTTCGGTGCAGAGAATCGATACGCAGAACTGCCAAATTCACGCTCGGGGTTTCCCCAAGCAGCGCCGCCAGCGCCGCCTGATTCATGTAGCCCTGGAGACCGAATGCGTCATCCACCAGGCCCGTCACCGCAACGTGCCGCGTGCTCCGATCCCCCTCCCGAAGTTCTACCCGGACTTCGTCCCCTACCCGCACATCCAGGCGCTTGGCGAGTTCCTTTGAAAGCAGCACCCCGCGCTCAGGCACCCGCTTCTTCTCGCCGGCGCGGTCGACCACCCGCCGCAACTCGGAATCACGCGGCATCCCGATCAGCACACCATCCCGAGCGTGATGCCCCGCGGAAAAACGGATCGAGACATTGCGGTAGCCCTCTGCGTAGCGCACACCCGGCAGGTGGCCGAGCTCTCGAATGGCCCGCTCCGGCGCCGGTTGCCTCAACGTAACGTTCAGGTCCTCGCGCATCGACTCGTGAAACTGGACGTTCAGCAGGTTGTCGATGGCGTCGAACCAGAAACCGGCGACCACCACGATACCGATCGAAAAAGCGACGCCGACCGCGGACAGCAGCGCCCTGAACGGGCGCCGGAGTAACTCGCGCGCGACCATGCGACCGCCGACGCTCACCAAGCGAGAGCCCACGATGCGATTCAAGAACCCAAACTGATAGCGAGCTGGCGCTGGCGGTCGCATCGCCTCCGCCGGTGGGAGTCGCGCAACCGCCCACACGCTGGACCCCGCACCGATCAACGCGGAAACAAGACTCACGGCGAGTGAGAACACCACCACCCGCGCTTCCAAGCGATACTCCGGATCGGGAAAGCGGAAGTACTGCCCGGTGTACATCTGCGTCATCGCGTCACCGAGCCACGCGCCGAGAGCAACACCCCCGAGGGCGCCGAGCACGACGACCACGCTCACCAGCTCCAGGTAGTGAAGGCCAATCGCTCGATCGTCGTAGCCTACCGCCTTCAGCGTGGCGATCTGCGAGCGCTGCAGGGTGATCAAGCGCGACAGCACCACGTTCAAGAGGAACGCAGCGACGAACAGGAAGATCGCTGGCACCACGGTGGCCATGCTCTCGAGCTGGGTCAGCTCCCCACTCAACATGTAGTTCGAAGCTTGCTTTTCACGCGCCACGGCGCCGAGACCGCCATACGGCTTGAGCACGCGATCGATGCCCTGCAACGCAACCTTTGGATCGATGCCGGGCTCGAGGTTGAACTGTGCATCGTTGAAGGCGCCTTCCAGCTGAAACGCCGACGCCAGCACCCGCTCTCGGAGCCACAACACGGCCGCTCGCTTAGGGTCGTAGGACATGCCTCCTGGAGGCATCGTCATCACGAACTCCGGTGACATCGCGACACCCACGATACGAAACTTGCGTAGGCTGCTATTCACAATGACGTCGAGGGAATCCCCGAGGGCGAACTGGTGCGCCTCCGCGAACGCGTCCAGGACGACGATTTCGTCGCTGCGCTTCTCGTCGGGTAGCCGGCCCCGCGTGAGGTGCAACTTGGAGAGCTGGCTCGTGCCTTCGTCGGGAATGGAAACGAGAATCCCTGTGGCCGCCCGGTCCAGGTCCTTCACCGGCACCAGCGCGACCTCCTGGATGCGCGTCTCGACGCTCGCCACCCCAGGCAGGAGCGCGAGGCGCTTGGCCAAAGGTTTGGGCGCACGCTCGAGGTGAGCGAAGGCGTCAGGAAAGCGGTTGTGCTCGTAGTAGGCGTCGCGGCTGTAGATCAGTGAGTCATAGGCGCTGTGTAGGGTCACGTAGCTGGCGATCCCGCAGGCGACAACCAACGCAATCGTGAACACCTGCGCCTTGAGCCCGACCAAGTCGCGGAGCAACTTCTGGTCGAGGGCCCTCACCAGCGAATCGCTTCTGGAGGCATGCGCTCCGTGTTCGTCAGATCGCTGTCCACACGGCCGTCGACCAATGTGACGACACGGTCCGCGAGAGCTGCCACGGGCGCGTTGTGGGTGATCACGGCGGTGGTGGTGCCCAGCTCCCGGTTGATGCGGTCGATCACCGCCAGCACACGGATCCCCGTCTCGAAATCCAGTGCACCCGTGGGCTCGTCGCACAACAGGACCTGGGGCCGCTTGGCTACGGCGCGCGCGATCGCAACACGCTGTTGTTCGCCGCCTGACAGCTGCGCTGGGAAGTGGCCGGCACGCTCCTTCAGGCCCACGAGGTCCAACGCCTCCAACGGGTCGAGAGGGTCCTTCGCGATGTCCGTGACTAGCGCGACGTTCTCGAGGGCGGTCAGGCTCGGGATCAAGTTGTAGAACTGGAAGACGAAGCCAACACTTTCCCTACGGTAATTTGTCAGGTCGCGCCCCGAGGCACGGCTGAGGTCACGCCCCTGATAGAACACCTGGCCTTCACTTGGCTCGTCGAGTCCGCCCAGGATATTGAGCAGCGTCGACTTGCCACTTCCGCTCTGACCGAGCAGCACCACCAGCTCCCCGGCGTGGAGCGCGAAGTCGACCCCTCGCAGCGCGCGCACCTCGACCTCCCCCATGAGGTAGATCTTGGTCACCTGCTGCATCCAGAGGACACGCTCACCTGTCGTTCGCTGCACCGGCCGCCTCGCGAGGCCCATCGTAGGGCCCGCACGCGCGACGGCAACCCGAAGATAATGCGCGAAATGGCCAAACGGCTCTGCGACACAGGCAGTACCAAAGAACCTGAGCAGAGTGGGCTCGCCCTCCGTTTTCCGTGTGGATCTTCTGCTAGGTACGGCGCTTGCTTCGCAGGTTTTCCGTGCAGTACGGGCGGACTTCCTTTGCCAGATCTCCTCTGCACCTGCTGCTGGTTTGTTTGACTCTTCAGCTGGCGCCCCGCGCGGCGAACGCGCAACCGATTGGCACCGCCCCGCTCGTAGACGCAAATCGCGCGGGATTCGGCTTTGGGTGGGATCCAACGTGGTTGGTTTCGCTCGGCTACTCTCGTGGCCTGGACACCCCACTGGGCGTCAGCGGGACCCAGCTCGATGCAGGACTCGCACTGCCACTGACGCAGATCCCAAGAGCCAACGCATTCAAGATCTGGCTCGGAGGTCAGCGCTTCTGGAACACGCCAGGTTTCGGTATGGCAACGGGTAGCCACTTCACCCTGGTGCTCGCGAACGACGCCACAGGAAAGAAGCTTGGGCTTGGCGGCGAACTGAGCCTGCGGCCAGGCTACTACCATCAGCGCTGGAGTCTCGCTCTGGAGCTCGCCGGGCGCCTCGCGCTCAGCACCTACATTGCTCACTCGGACCGGGTGCGGGACTTGTACCGCAACCGATATCCCGACGGAAGCGGGGGAGCGGAGGGCCCCCAGGACGGCTGGTACTGGCTCCCCGCCGCGCGCTACCACGTGGGGGTCGCCGGAGGATGGCTTGCGTCCGAGAGACTCGAGTTCTCCGGGGTGCTTGGCTTCGACTACAGCCCGCAAGTCGAAGGCGCGATCGACAACCCATCCATCGGAGGGGTCCCGTTTTACATCCGTACGGAAGGAGCCTACAGATGGTAGCCCTGCGCCGTTCGCTGGTCCCCCTTTTGTGCCTCATGGCACTGTCCCTGTCGCAGTGTCTTTCGCCGACAGACCCGGGCAACCTGGTGCCTCCGACCGCGGATCAAGACTCCAAGCTCCCGCAGGTCACCCTGCGCATCGCTGGTCATTCCCGCCAAGTGCACTTGCAAACCTTCGGCGATGCCGAAAACCCACCGCTGCTCCTACTCCATGGCTCCCTCTCCGACTATCGCGCGCTGCTGCCGTTTGAGGCCCTGAGTGACCGCTACTACGTCATCATGTGGGATCAGCGCGGAAACGGCTTGTCAGAGCGCGTGACAGGGGACGAATACACCTTCGACTCGGTCGTCGAGGAGATCGAAGAGATCCGTGCGCGGTACGCTGGTAACCGACCCGTTTCACTCATCGGCCACTCCTTTGGTGCGATGTATTCCGCGCTGTACATGAGTCGCTATCCGGAACGCGTCGATCAAGCAGTGCTGGTCGAGCCGGGAGGGCTGAATGGTCAACTCTTCGGCGACACCTTTGATCAGGTGATCAACATCGACCTCTTCAACCCCGAGCTCAGCGAAACCTACTGGCAGACCGAAGTACTCTCGCCTTCGAGTCACGAAGCCATGGACTACAAGGCGCTGCTGCTACTCGAGAACGGCCACCAAACGAACTACTTCTGCGACGCGGACCATCCCCCGCGTTGGCCTGTGTGGCGACCTGGCGCGTTCGTCGAGTACCGCCGCGGCAAGCTGATGGGGGCAGGGCTGTCAGGAGGCTCGTTCGAGTTCGACTTTGCCAAGGGCCTCGACGCGTTTCCGCGCAAGGTGCTGTTGCTCGCCGGGAGCTGCTCGGCGCTCGGTCCGGACTACCAGCAGCGCTACCATCAACCGTTGTTCGGCGACGCCGAGGTGGTGACCATCGAAAACGCAGGGCACCGGATGTTCGTCGAGCAGATGGACGAGGTGCTCGATGCGGTTCGAGGGTACCTCAGCCAGTACCAGTAGCAGCTATTCCCAGCTGAAGGAGTACGCGCTCTTGGTGCTGTGGAGGCCGCGGTAGACGTTGATGTTCGGCTGCCCATCCGTTACATCGCGGAAACGATACAGGGGTGGGTCGTCGCTCACCTGTTCGAGTTGGTCGAACTGCACGTCGCGGAAGAACGTTGCTGGATCGATGCGCAGCGTCAGCGCGCCTCCCGACTTGGGGAAGATGTTCGTTGGGATGGGCGAGACGATGCGCTCGCCGCACATCGGGTTGTCCCCCGGCTGCTTCGGATCCGTCGGCGTGATGCGTCGGTTGCTGCCGATGCTGAGGCTCGCGTCGAAGGGCCAGCTCTCATCGCCCCGCGTCGCGGTACCGGCAGCAGCAAAGATGACGTGAGGATCTTCCGCCGCGTCGATGTCTGTCCCCTCCCCCAATAACCAAACCTCGCCGGTGTACGCGCGCTCTTCCAGGGCGATCCCCTGCTCTGGAAAGGCTTGAGGCGCGGGGTTCAGCGTGTTGACGGTGACGCCTTGATTGACCTCGGCGACATAGACTCCAGGCAAGTAGCAATCGCGGTCCGCGGCTCCCGGCAGCGGCACCTGCTCGTTGAGGTACACGGCGCCCACCCTGAGGTCCGCTCGGGTGAGCTCCACGTGGTAGCCCGCCGGGGTGTCGAAGGCGTACGTGCCGTCGCCGGGGAGCGACTCCGGACCCGCTGCATAGGCATCGAACTGCAAGCTGCCGCCTCCCGTACTTGGCGCGCAAGCAGCGAGCAGCGGTAGGGCCACGCTCAAAATCCAGCTTCGCATGGCTCAGTCCTCTCCCAGGTGAACGGCGAAGGTCGCGTAGACGGCGCGTGGGGGACCAGCGGTAAAGTGACGCTCAGGGACCAGCGTTGGGGTCGGTTCCGTATGGAAATCGCTTGGGTAGTTGTATTCGCCGAGGCGATACTGGCGGTCGAGCAAGTTCGACACGTGCACCCCAAACTCGAGGCTCTTCCAGCCAACGCTGGCTGCCGCATCCAGCGTGAAGATCGAGTCCGACAGCTCATCGTAGGGCAGCGGGCGGGGCGCGACGTAGGTCGCCCCGAGGCTCGATGTCGCCTTCAGCGCACTGCCACCGAACTCAATCGGTAGGTCACCAAAGAACGCCGCGTCGGCGCGGGCCACGGCGCTCGGCACATAAGGAATGGCTAGGGCCGTGTCATCGAAGGTCGAGCGCACCAGGGTGAGGTTGGTGTTCACGTCGAAGAAGTCCCCCGTCGCACGCACAGCGCCGACCCAACCGGTGCGAGTCGTGCCGTTGGCGAGGGTGTTACGCCCCGCGGTCTGACTGAAGAGGTAGTCTTGCTCGACCTCGGTCTGGAAGAAGATCGACCGCGCAACGAGCGCCACATCTCCCAGCTGGTGAGCGTACATCACGCCGCCTTCATACGCAGTGATCCCCGAGAACGGTGCCTGCCCGTCTTGATTGACGAATTGAGGATCGATGGCGCGCACGCCGCGACCCCAGCCGACGCTCATCGCGAAGCCCTCGAAAGGCCCGAACAGCGCCACCGCCCGCGGCAGCACCGTCGAGCCCGAAGTGGTGGTGCGCTGGGTCGGCAGGCGATACTCCCCCGCCGGTTGCTGAGAGAAGCAACCTGTGTCTCCATCGAAGCCCGCTCCCGCAGGGAAACGCACGTCGTTCACAGCGCAGCGATTGAGCACGTCGTAAGTAAAGAGCTCCCCGCGCACGCCGCCCTTCAACGTGAACCAACCGATGGGCTTGACCGCCGCGTCGGCGTACACGCCCACGTTCGCCGTCTTCGACTCCAAGTCGAGGTCCTTGGCGTAGGGCACACCGTTGCTAGCCTGGACGCGCTCTTGCAAGCCCTCCGCGCGGTCTCCGCGCGCCAAGTAGCCGAGCTCGAACTCCTGCTTTTGCCCCAGGGCCTTGCCGCTCCAGCGCGCTGACCCGCGAGCGCCGATGGTGGTGGTATCGATGTTCTTGTCGATGCGGTCGCCGCGCTGAGTGTGGGGATCTTGCAGAGGTTGCTGGGTATCCAGCAAGAAGCCGGTGAAGTTCTCTTGCAGGCGCATCGAGCCATCGACCACGAACACTTGCTGCTTGAACAGCGTGTCGCCGGCCTTCTGCTCGACGGCACTGGAGATGCTGAAGCGCGTCGCCTGCCCGCCCTGCCAGTCGTCGTAGGTGTCGTAGAAACGTTTCCGCCCGGCATAGTAGTCGTCGGCTCGCAGCACGCCGGCGCTCTTGTAGTCCACGCTGTAGGCTTGCCCGGTCACCCGCCACAGGCCAGTGCGGCCAATGCGCCACTCGTATTGACCGATCGCCGAGCCACGACGCGAGGCGCGCCCCTGACCAAAGCCGTCGGTGTCGTAGAGCTCAGCGCCGCCAAAGGTGTGGTGGCTCTCGTGCGCTGGTCCCCACAAGAGCAGCAGCCGCTGGGTGTTGAAGGAGCCCGCCATGTACTTCATGGTCAGGCCTCGCTGATCGAGTCCCAGGCGGTAGTCCGCAGAGCCTGCGACCGCGAAGTTGCCTTGCTGCGGCTCGAAGGGTCCCTCGAGCACTCGGAGTTCTTCCACCAACTCGGGGATGATGAAGTTGGTGTCCGCATAGCCGTTGCCGTGGATGTTGCCGACTTGATTGATCGGTACACCGTCCACGGAGAACTCGATGTCTTGGCCTTCTCGCGCGTCGAAGCCACGCAGAAAGACTTGCTGCGCGTGACCGTCACCGCCCTCGTTGCTGAGCAGAATGCCGGGCGCTAGCTTCAACAGCTCCGCCGCGTTTCCTCGCGGAGCCTTCCCTAGCGCACCCAGTCGAATGTTGATATCGGAAGCGCCACGCTGAGGTGCCCGCGCGCGACCGACGACGATGATCTCCCCGTCATCCTGGAACGTCGCGTGATCGTGGCCGTCATCCGGCGTGTGCGGCGGCTCCGCCTTTTTTTTGGGGGGTGAGGCGCCTTTTGAGGGCGTTGCGTCAGCCGCAGGTCGCGCAGGCGTCCCCGCGGGTGGTGACCCCGCAGGCTTCGGCAACTTGAAGTCGAAGGGCACGCGGATCTTCGCGGCAATGGGCTGTCCACCTTTCGTCGCTGGCGTGAAACGCCAGCGCTTGATGGCATTCAGCGCTGCTTTGTCTAAGTCTTCACCGGCAGACTTCTCGATGACGGCGTCCATCACCAAGCCATCGGTGCCGACGGTGACAAACAGCACCACCTGCCCTTCGTGCTTCGCGTCGAGCTCCGTCTGAGGATAGTCGGCGTCGACGCGCTCGACCACTTCAGGAGGCCGTACATCAGCGGGTTGAGCACTGGCGACGCTAGCCAAGGCCAGCACGCCGCACACGGGCAGCGCCGAGAGCCAGCGCCGCAGGACAACACGACGCGCCGCGCGGAGGAAACGAGCTTGTTTTAGGGACACGGTGCCTTCAATCCAGTGGCCAGCTGCCTAACCGATGCTTTTGCTATCGGCAAGCCAATGTAACAAATTTTTATTTGCAACACAGTTGCATTAGCGACTGGGGCCCGCTAGATGTGTCCGCATGATTCGCAAAGCAACGCTTCAAGTTGGAGCTCTGTTGGCGCTCGGAGGGTTCGGGACTCTCGCGTGCAGCAGTGCAGAGGACGAGACGACCGCCAGCAACGGAGGCGCCATCGTGGTCTCGGCGTCAGGCGAGGAGCTCGCTCTCGAGGGTTATCCCTTCCCCCCACAACCCGGCGTCGAAGCGTTCTTTGGCGACGGCTGGGAAGTGAAGTTCAGCAAGGTACTGGTCGTGGTCAGTGACGTGCACGTCTCGGAGTCTCCAGACACGTCGCCCACGGATCAGTCCAAGGTTGGCAAGCGCGTCGCGAGCCTTCCCGGTCCCTTTGCGGTCAACCTCGCTGCGCCTGGAGATCTCGTTGGCAAAGGCGGAGGCGCCGAGCGCGCCTGGACACTCGGTCGTCTGGAGAATCAGAACCTGAACGGTGGCGGCGCGTTCGACGCGAGCCAACGCTACGCCTTCGGATACAGCCTGATAGACGCATCGGATGAGGTGACGAACCTCCAGGGCTTCACCGCGGATGATGCCGACTGGGCGGAGATGAAGCAGAACCACTGGACGCACCTGCTCGTGGGCACGGCGACCTTCAAGGGCACGGACTGCTCAGCCAGCAAAGACAGCTACGACTTCAATACGCTACCGACCAAGGTGAAGTTCCGCTTCGGCTTTGAAGCCGACGTTTCCATGGAGAATTGTCAGAACCCGGAGAACACCGGCAGCGCGTTCGACGGCGAGGAGTTCCAGCGCGGCATCCAGGTCAAGGCGGGAGGTGAGACCACCGTTCAAGCGACGATCCATACGGATCATTTGTTCTGGGACACGGTTGACCATGGAGCCATACCGCTCTTCAACCAGTTTGCAGCGCAAGCGAAGGACGTGGGTGGCGAGTTCGTGGTCACGACGGACGACCTGGTCGGAGTTCCGCTGGCTCCTGTGACCGACAGCAGCGGAGCGGCGCTGCCGTGGAGGAGCTGCGTCGATGCGAGTGAGTACACGTTGCCGAGCTTGCCTTCGGAGGTGACCTTCGAAACCGAAGGCAATGACTCCATCGCCGACCTTCACGACTTCTTGGTCTTCAACGCCTCGACTATGGGCCACCTGAATCAGGACGGCCTCTGCTACGCGCCCGGCTTCGAACACAGTCACTAGTTCGCGGGCCGACGCCAACTGAACTTCGTTCAACAGCGGGGTTGCGGTCGCAAGAGCCGCTTCCCATACTGCCCCCCATGGCTCAGCCGCCTTTGGATGGGGTGATTCTGATCACTGGTGCGTCGTCGGGGATCGGAAGCGAACTGGCGCGTCAGCTGGCGTCGCGAGCGAAGGCGCTGGTGTTGCTCGCGCGGCGCACGGAGCGTCTTGAACAGCTCGCCAAGGAGCTGCGCTCGGAGCGGCCAAAGCTGAACGTCTTCGTGCAGAGCTGTGATCTGCTCGACCGTTCGGCGACTGATGCGGCCCTCGAGCGCATCGAGCGCGAGGTGGGGCCCATCGATGTGTTGATCAACAACGCGGGCCTCGGCGACATTTCGATGTTCGATCTTTCCTCGTGGGAAAAGAACCAGCGCATGCTGGACCTCAACGTGACCGCGTTGACGTATCTCTCCCATCGGCTGGTGCCCGGAATGGTCGAGCGTGGACGCGGCGGCGTGCTCCAGGTGAGCTCAGGCTTTGGGCTCAACTTCATGCCCGGGTTCGCCACCTACGTCGGCACGAAGCACTACGTGACGGGCTTCACCGAGTGCTTGCGGCTCGAGGTTGCCTCCCAAGGCGTCGTCGTGAGTCAGCTGTGCCCTGGCCCGGTGCGCACGGAGTTCGAAGAAGTGGCGGCAGACTTCGAGACGCCCAAGCTGCCCGACTTCGTGAGTATCAGCGCAGAGCAGTGCGCGAAGGCGGCCGTGGCTGGCTTCAAGCGAAACAAAGCAATCATCATCCCTGGCGCTCTGATGAAGCTCACCTCCACGATGTCCGGGCTGACGCCCCGCTTCATCCTGCGCCTGCTCTACGGCCCCGCAGCCAAGCGCATGCGAGTCATGCAGAAGGCAGCGCTGGAGCAGCCAAGCGCCCAGACCAAGGGCGAAACCCCAAGTAAAATCAGTGCCTTGAACTAGCTGGCACGGCGTTGTCGCAAAACCTCCTGGTAGGCCAATCTCAATAGTGTAAATTATACACCATGAGGGCTTTGGTCCGCGCCAGGGGAAGAGTCGGCTTGCAGCAGGTTGCAGAGCCTCAGCTGGCTCGAGGTGAGGCGCTGGTGCGCGTGGTCAGCGCTGGTCTTTGCCGCACGGATTGCGAAGTCGCCGCAGGCCGCCTCAGCACCCGTGACCCGCTGGTGCTTGGACACGAGTTTGCCGGTGTGGTGGAGCAGGCCCATGGTGGTGGCATCCCGGCGGGGACCCGAGTCGCCTGCATGCCGTTCGTCGCGTGTGGCTGCTGCCCCGCATGCATTGGCGGAAAGGACTGTACCACCAGGCTGCAACTGGGGGTCGACCTCGACGGCGCCTTCGCCGAGTTCGTCAGCGTGCCACAAGCCTGCCTGCATCCTTTACCCCACGGAATCGACTTCATGGCGGGGGCCTTCGCGGAGCCAGTCGCAGCCTCCATGGCGGTGCTCGAGTTGGATCTCCCCAAGGCTCTGCCAGGTCTAGTCCTCGGAAGCGGACGCATCGCAGAGCTGACTCATCGGGTGCTCCAGGCTGCGGGCTTCGAGCGCGTGAGCCTGGCGGAGCCCAGCACAAAACAACCCGAAGCGTCTCAGGCGTTCTGCGTGGAGACGTGCGCCGACTCCCAGTTGATCCAGAACGCCCTCGTCGCGCTGGCGCCAGGCGGCACCTTGGTCTTGAAGAGTCGTTCACGCCGACCCGTCGAGCTCGACATCGGCCTGTGCGTGAAGAAGCGCCTTCGCCTGCTGAGCGCGGACTACGGCGATATGGATCGGGGCCTGCGCTGGATCGCGGAGGGACGCCTGCAGGTGCGTGATCTGTTCGCCCCAGAGAAGCCCCTCGAAGCTTTCGCGGACGTCTTCGCGCTCGCGCAAGCGAGCGAACAGAAGAAGCTCTTCTTCAGCCTCGCGCCGAGCTGAGCTCATGTGTGGCATCGCGCTGATCCTCCACCCGAGCGGTGGCGTCCAACGGGACGCATTGCGTCCAGCCCTCGACAGCCTGGCGAGCCGCGGTCCCGACGGCAGCGGGAGCTACGTCTCGAGAGATGGGCGCTGCGCGCTGGCCCACACCCGCCTCGCGGTCATGGACCCCGCGGGCGGCGCGCAGCCCCTCGTCGCGCACCCCTGGGCCGTGGCGGCCAACGGGGAGATCTACGGCACCGAGCTCAGGAGTGAACTGGCTTCCGCAGGGGCCCGTTTCCGCACGAATTCAGATAGCGAGGTCCTGCTGCACGGCGTTGCTCACTGGGGCAAGGCGATGTTCCCTCGCTTGAACGCCGAGCTAGGCGCCGTCGCCTACAACGAGGACACCCACGAACTCTGGGCGTATCGGGATCGCTTCGGCGCGCGCACGTTGGTCTACGCCTTTCACGGCGGCGCGTTCTACTTGGCGAGCACCGCAGCGGCGCTGTTTGCGCTGGGTGTTCCCAAGGCCTGGGACGAAGAGGCCATGGGCCTCGCCCTCGCGATGCAGTACTTACCGCCGGATCGCACGCCGTTTGCCGGTGTGCGCATGCTCCCGCCAGGTCACCTGCTGACGCTCCGTGGGGAGAGCCTCGAACTCGAGGACTGGGGCGCACCCGACTTCGACTCGGCTGATGCCAGCCCAAACACGGAGGCTGAAGACGTCGAGCGATTCCGCGAGGTATTTTTGGACAGCGTCGAGCGGCGCCTGGTGAGCGACGCCCGCGTTTGCTTCCACCTCTCGGGCGGCGTCGACTCCGCCGCTGTACTGGGCGCCGCGCGAGAGCTTCAGCGGCGCGGCCGCACAGCGCCGACGGACCTCGTCACGTTCACCGCGAGCTTCCCGGGCAGCCCGTTGGACGAGCTGGAGCTCGCGCGGACCAGCGCCGCGGAAGTCGGAGCAAGGAGCGAAGTCGTCAGCCTGACGGCGCTCGACTTGGTGCACGGTCTCGAGGCTGCAGCGCGGGCAGGCGAAGGCTTGGCAGTGAACGGGCACTTGGTGGCACACCACGCCCTCGATCGCGCCATTCGCGCCGCAGGCTTCAAGTCGGTGCTCTCCGGTGAAGGCGCGGACGAGGTGCTTTACGGCTACCCCCATCTGCGCGCCGATCTCGGGCTGAATCCATTGAATCCGGGCGGCAACGCTTTGGAACAGGCGGTGCGGGGTTTGATGCTGGCGGAGGGCCCGGAGCTGAACGTGGCAGACGGCGTGCCCCAGCTCGACCCTCACCCCCTGAAGGCCCGGCTGGGCTGCCTGCCGACCTTTCTGCAGGCGAAGCTCGAGCTTGGTGGGCGCGTCTGCAGCATGGCCCGGGCGGGGCGAGACCAGCTCGCGCAACAGGCGCTCGAAACGTTCAGTCAGGGACCGGAGCTGTCGCGGCTCCGCGGGCGTGCCCCAGTCGACATTGGAGCCACGCTGTGGACCCGCCTCGCCCTCGGCGGCTACATCTTGCCGACGCTGTCAGACCGACTGCTCGGCTCTCACGGCTTGGAGTCTCGGCTGCCTTTCTTGGATGCCGAGCTGTATCGCTGCATGAGGCAGTTGCCCGTCGCGCGGCGCATCCGCAATGGCGAGGAAAAGTGGCTGCTGCGGGAGGCCGTGCGGGGCTTTGTGCCCGAGGCGATTCGCACCCGGCGCAAGCACCCCTTCTTGGCGCCGAACTTGACCGAACACGCCGAGGTGCGCGCTGCACTGCGCACGCTACTGAACCCCGCCGGCTTTTCCGCGCGGACTTTCTTTGACCCGCAGCTGGTAGCAAAGCGGCTGGACACCTTGGAGAACGCCCCGGCAGAGGTCCATCGCGCTTGGGGGCCGCCGCTGTTTTTGGTTGCCACGGCGCACGCCCTGGGTCGAGCCTTCAGGTTGGAGCAAGCATGACCAGCGAACGCGACCTCTGGGTGAGGGACTTCTATCAACACCCGCTGACGCAAGCCGTGCTCACCCAGGGCGAAGCAACAACGCGCATCGCAGATCGCCTCTGGAAGTGGCTCGAGCTCACGCCGGGCGCCCTGGTCTTCGACCAGTGCTGCGGCGACGGTAGCCTGAGCCTCGAGCTCGCTCGACGAGGTACCCGTGGCTACGGGGTCGACATCAGTCAGCCTTTCATCAGCGCAGCAGCAGCGGCAGCAAGGGAGCAGGCACTCTCCGTCGCGTTCAGCGCCGCGGACGCCTCTGCCTGGAGCACGCAGGAAGCGTGCGACGCCGGCTTCAACTGGGGCACGGGCTTCGGTTGTTTCCTCGAGGATTCTCAGAATCAGGCGATGCTCAACGCCGCGGCTTCCAGCTTGAGGTCCGGTGCGCTGTTCCTGCTCGACTACTACAACGTCGCTGGGGTACTGGCCGGCTTCAAGCCGGAGTTCAGCTACACCCGACAGCGCGACGGGCGTCAGGTGCAGATCACCCGCACCTCCGAGCTCGACCTGCGACGCGGGGCGTTGCACCAGATCTGGCGCCTCCAAGAGACCGATGGCGCGCCCACGGAACTGCCCCGCACCACCACGCGCCTCTACCTGCCCCGCGAGCTGTGTCGGATGCTTGAAGACGCGGGATTCGCGCCTCTGAGGCTGTTTGGCAGTGCAGAGGGAGAGGCGCTGAGCCTCGCGAGTCCGCGCTGCTTGGTGCTGGCGAGGCGCGCATGACAACAGGCTGGCGGAGCCTGCCAGCGCTGCTCGTCGACGCCGCAGCAACGCGTGGTGACGCGCCAGCGATCGTTAGCCCCACGGAAACGACGAGCTATGCCGAGCTCTTCGGGGCAGCGCTGGAGCTTGCTAACGAGCTCGAGCCGGCGCGTGGCCAGCTCGTGGCCTTGGCCTTGCCGAAGTCAAAGGAGCTGGTCACGGCCTGGCTCGCCTGTTGGTTCGCTGGCGCGGCCTTTTCGACCCTGGATCCGAGTCTGCCCGAGGCGCGAAGCAGCGAGATTTTGAAGCGCCTGCGGCCAGTGCTCTTGCTGCGCGGAAGCGGTGGCGCGAGCTGCGACGAGAGCGGCCTCACGGAGCTTTGGTTCCCCCGAAACAAGCCCGGGCCTCCGAGCTGGCAGGATGCGCGGCGCCATGCCCAGCGGGAGCCATCGGAGCTCGCCTATGTGTGTTGGACATCGGGTTCGAGCGGGGCACCCAAAGGAGCGATGCTCGAGCATCGCGGGCTGCCGCATGTGATCGGCGATCAGGTCCGCGCCTTCGATCTCCACAACGCGGCACGCTGCCTGTGGCTCTTGCGGCCGGCGTTCGACGCCAGCCTGTCCGATGTCTTCACTTGTCTCTTGGCCGGTGGTGAGCTGCACCTGGCGCCCGAGCTGGATGCCGCGTTCACCCCGGCGAAGCTGCTCGCCTCGCTGCGTGAACGCGCCATCACCCACGTCGACTTGCCGCCGAGTCTCCTGCCGCGCATCCCCGCGGATCAGCTCCCGGAGTGCTTGCGCTGCGTGATCATCGGCGGTGAGGCGCCAGACCTGACCTCAGCCGCGGCTTGGGCACGCAAGCTCAGCCTCATCAATGTGTATGGCCCAACGGAGTGTTCCATCTGCACGAGCCTCCTCAGGTGGCACCGCGACTACGAGCGCCCGTACATCGGTGAGCCGTTGTCGGCTGTGGAGTACCGTATCGGGGAAGAGGACGCCGCAGCGGGTGAGCTGTGGATCGCAGGCGATCAGCTGGCGCGCGGCTACTGGCAGGCGCCGGAGCTCGACGCTCAACGCTTCATCGAGCACGCCGGCAAGCGCTGGTACCGCAGCGGCGACCGTGTCGAGCGCGAGGGCACGCGGCTCTACTTCACGGGCCGCGTCGACCGCCAGCTCAAGTGGCGGGGCCAGCTGATCGCCCCGGAAGAGGTCGAAGCTGAGCTGGTCAAGAGCGGCGCCTGCTCCCGCGCCTACGTTGGCGTGTATGAAGACCGACTTGTCGCCGTCGTTTCAGCTGATGTGAGCGCTGAGGCCGCGCTACGCGCCCATTTGAACGAGCGCTTGCCACGCTGGATGCACCCGACGGACTACCGCTTCCAGCATGACCTCCCGGAAACGACCAGCGGCAAGCTCGATCTGGGGAGCTTGTTTGGGCAGCTGGCGGCAGACCAGCAGCAGGCGCCTCGAGATCTGCTCGAGATAGTACGCGCCCAGCTCGGTCACTTAGACCCTGACAAGAGCTACTTCGCACAAGGCGGGGACTCCCTCGGTGTGCTCGAGGTGCTGAGCCAGGCGGAGAGCCTGGGTCTCAACCTCCAGCCGGAGCAACTCGCCTCGGATCTTCCGCTCGCTACGCTGCAGACGAACACTGCGCTGCAGACGAACGCTGCGCTGCAGACGAACGCTGCGCTGCAGACGAGCACGGCGCTGCAGACAGACGCTGCGGCCACCGTTCTGAACGAAGACGCGCGTTCCTGCCTGGAGCGCATCGCTCAAGTTATTCCACGGGGCAATTCTGGAACTCGCCCATGGACCCTGGTCACCGGCGCCACGGGTTTCCTTGGGGCGCGCTGCTTGCTCTCCCTACTGGAGCAGAACCCGAATCGGCGCTTCGTGGTGCTGGTGCGCGCGCGGAACGCTGAGCACGCACGAGAGCGCGTCCAGGCCGCCTGCGACGCCCATCTGCCGGGCGCGTTTGCTCGCCTCGCGGGTGAGAGGCTGCGCTGCTTGGTAGGCGATGTGTCACGCCCAGAGCTCGGCTTGGCTCAGGCGGAGTACGAACAGCTGCGCACTCAGACCCGCGAAGTCATTCACGGTGCAGCTCGCGTCAACCTGGTGTTGCCCTACTCGGTCATGCGACCAGCCAACGTGGTCGGCACGGCCGAGGTGCTGCGCTTCTGTCGCCTCGCCGGTGTGGCGCGCCTGCACTATGCCTCCACGTTGTCGGTGTTCTCCGCCACCAATCGTTGCCCCACGGAATGCTTTGAGGACCACGACCTCGATCTCTCCGCGCAGGTCAGCGGTGGCTACGCCCAGAGCAAATGGGCGGCCGAGCGCTTGCTCGAGCTCGGCGCGGACCAGCAGGGCATCAGCTGCTATCGCTTCGGCTTGATCACCGGGGACAGCCATACCGCGTATGCTCCGAGTGACGACTGGCTCACTCGAGTGAGCCGCTCCTTCGCGTCCCTGGGCTGCGCGCCGCAGGCAGATCTAGCCTTCGACCTGACGCCGGTGGACTACGCCGCCCACGCCTGGGCCACGCTGATCACTCATGGGCACTCCAGAGCCTTCAGTCGCTACCACCTGAGCAACGGCAGCGTCAGCCTGGAGCGCTGGGTGGGCGCCTTGAATCACGCAGGGGCCGACATCAAACTTGTCCACACGGAAACTTTTGAGGCACGCCTACGCGCTCACACGAACCCAGTCGAGCAGGCGGATTTAGCCCTCGCGACCACCCGCACCACCCAGGCAACCCGCCTCGACACCCGGCGCGGCCTCGATCTATTTCAAGCCACCGGCGTGCGCTTCGATTGTTCACGCGCTGAGCAGCAGCTCGCGGATTTTGGGGTGAGGCCGCCAGGTACCCCTCAAACCCTCCTCAATCGCTACGCAGCACACATCCTGGAGGGCGCCCATGGCTGAGGCACTGGTACTTGGGAAGTTCCTGCCCCCTCACGCGGGTCACCTGCACCTGATCGAGTTCGCGCAGCGCTTCGCTGGAAAGGCGCGGGTCGTCGTCGAAGAAATCCCCGAGGAATCGATCCCCGTCGCGCTGCGCGCAGCGTGGCTGCGCGAATTGTGCCCGAGCAGCGAGGTCCTCACCCTGCGCGACCTGAACCCGCAGGAGCCAACCCCCCAACGCCCAGACTTTTGGCAGATCTGGCGGCAGAGCCTGCTGCGTTGCCTCGGGCGCCCTCCAGACTACGTCGTCGCCTCGGAGCCCTACGGCGGCCGCCTGGCGGCGGAGCTCGGCGCGCGCTTCATTCCTCTCGATGGTTGGCGGAGCGCGCTCCCAATTTCAGGCACCGCCATCCGCAAGGCGCCGTGGCAGCACTGGGAGTACCTCCCTGCCCCCGTTCGCGCGCACTTCGCGGCGCGTGTTCGGCTGATGGGCGCTGAGTCTACCGGGAAGAGTCAGCTGGCGAGGCGCCTCGCCGAACACTTCAAAACGCGCGCAGTCCCCGAGTTCGCGGAGAGCATGCTTCGCGCCGAGCCCGCGCGCGAGCTCACCCCCGAGCTGCTGCAAGACTTCGCCAAGGGCCAGCTCGCCAGCGAAGACAGCCTAGCTCGCCACGCGAACCGCCTCCTCATCTGCGATACGTGCGCCACCACCACCGCGCTCTGGCACGAGTTGCTCTTCAAGGCACCTCACCCCCAAATCCAGGAGCTCGCTAGTAGCCGACGTTACGCCCTGACGCTGGTGTGCGCTGCCGACGTGCCTTTCGTGAGCGATAGCCATCGGGTCGCGGAAACGACTCGAGCGCCCTACCAGGATCTACTGCGCCGCGCGCTGTTGGACGAAACGCAAGTGGTCACACTCCACGGCGACTGGGAAGCACGCTTTCAAACCGCAGTCGAGGCCATCCAGCGTGCCCTACCCTGGACATCCAACTCTACTGTCTAGTGCTCATACCAAGTAGCGCTCAAACCAAATAACGCAGCGGCACGAACTCCCGCCGCACCCGCTCGAGGGCGCCCCCGGAGCCATTGTCGACGTTCCGTGCGCCACGCACGCCGGGCGTTACCGTGCGGAAGTCTAAACTCACACGGCTCGACCCCGCCACGGGGTTCGGCAGGGTGCGGTGAAGGTGAGCCGCCGAGAAGAGCAAGAGGTCCCCCGCCTCGAAGTCGAAGCGCAACGGCTTGGTCTCAGGCTCATAGCGGGTAGGCGCTGGGTAGTCGTCCAGGGCCGTCCGCCCGTGCCAACCGACGCGCTTCATCCAGTCTTCGTAGTCGAAGCTCTTGGAGGTGTTTGCGACCTCTCGATCGAAGTGCTCCGGGTAGAACGCAAACGCCTGCTCAACGGGAGTCTTGAAGATGGGGATCCACCAGTTGATCTGCGACTCCGGGCAGGCGTACCAAGTATCCCGATGCACCACGAAGAGCGGCGCCGCCTCAGGGAGCTGCTCGGCTTCGTGATTGATCACGCGTAGCCGAGGCGCATCCACACACGTGACTGGATCGAAACCGGCCGATGCAATAATCCGCGCGGCAAGTTGGTGGAGCTTCGGATCGGAGTACAAGCCCTCACGCACCTGAGCCAGCTTGTCGAACTCGAGCAGACGACACGGCCACAGGCTCAAGTCATCCCAGTTCGTTTCCAGTTCTGGGAAGCAGCTGCGTATCTCAGCGCGTACGCGCGCCACGAGCTCGGCGGTGAGTTCGTTCCGCTGGAACACGACGAGGTCGCCGCCATGCACGCGGCGCTCGAGCTCGGCCCCGACCAATTGGTCCGCTTCCACCGCCGCCTGTTGCTTGGCACGGAAATGGTGTCGTAGCTGAAACCCGCCCATGCCGCATGCTACCAACGAAAGTGACGACGGTTCCCGGCAAAGCCAGACCAGCGAGTCGCGTTCTCGCAACGCGTGTTTCCATCCCGATAATCGCTATCCGCGCGGGTTTGACCCAGTGAGTCAAATGCGTGCCTGCTGCCCCCCGATCCACCCACCTGCGCCCACCCGTTAAGGCCGATCCAAGGCGAAACGGAAAAGTGCCCGCGCTGACTCAGGGCTTGGAGCTAAGATCGACGACTGGTGCGGCACGACTCGTCTTCTGACCTCCGAGTTCAGTTCCGAAACCGGCAAGTGGTGCGACCCATCACGCCGACGGACCTGCCGGACTCGCACGCGTCCACGCACACCCCAACGCCCCTCGTCGAACCCGAGACTAACAGTTGGCTCGACGGCCGGTACAAGGTTGGCCGGCTGTTAGGCAAGGGAGCCATGGGCGAGGTGCGGCTCTGCCACGACTGCGTCGCTGGTCGCACCGTCGCAGTGAAGACGATGACGCTCCGCACTGCGAAGAAGCCGGAGCTCCGTCGACGCTTCGAGCGGGAGTGTTTGATCCAGGCACAACTCGAGCACCCCTCGATTGTTCCGGTACACGAGATCTCCCAGACCAAGGCGGGCGTGCCGTACTTCGTGATGAAGCGCGTGCACGGCAAGACCTTGGCCGACGTCATCACCAAGCTTCGCCAGAGCGACCTCGGCACCGAGCGCGACTTTCCGCGTAGCAAACTACTCGCGGTCTTCGCTGCAGCGTGTCAGGCCGTTGCGTTCGCGCACAGCCGGGGCGTCGTACATCGCGACCTCAAGCCCTCGAACATCATCGTCGGCGACTTCGGCGAGGTGTACGTCATCGACTGGGGCGTCGCGAAGATCCTCGACCCTGAAGACGAGATCCGCTGGAGCGGCGTCGGCATGGAGAGCGAGCCGCCACGCCCCGACGACACGGGCGTCGGTGTTCAGCTCGGCTCGCCCGGCTACATGCCACCGGAGCAAGCCCTCGGGCGCAGCGCGGAGGTCACTCCCGCCGCGGACGTGTACGCCCTGGGCACGATCCTCTTCGAAGTGTTGACCCTCGACCGCATGAACCTGGGAGACACCACGGAGGAGCTGCTCGACTCGACGCTGCGCATGACCGATCGCAGGCCCAGCGAGCGAGCGCCCAACGCGCGCATCTCCGAGCCACTGGACGAGCTGTGTGTTCGTGCGACGCAGCTCGAGTCCCGCATGCGCTTCAAGCACGCCGGCGAGCTGGTCAAAGAGCTGGAGAAGATCATCCACGACGACGCCGAACGTGAGCGTCGGCGCGAGGCCGCGCAGAAGGAGCGCATTGCCGCGCGGATTGCGATGGTTGGCACGCATCCAGGAGGCGTGGAGGAAGCCCGGGCGGTCGCGCTGAGGCGCCTGAACACCGCTCTGGTGCTCGACCCAGATCAACCCGAGGCCACCGAGACCATGCTCGCGCTGCTCATGGCGCCCGCCCGAGAGGCGCCGCCGGAAGTCACCGAGCAGGTGAACAAGGCGCAAGTTCGCCAGCGTCGCATCAGCGCTCGGCGCTCGGCGCCGCTCTTCATGCTGGCCTCGTCCGCGCTGCTCCTGTGGCTTGCGAGCGGGGTGCGAGAATACTGGGTGCTCGCTCCGCCTGCGGTGTTGATCAGCCTGACCTCGCTCTACGTCTGGCGGGCGGGGGAACGTGGCTGGAACTCGCGCTGGAACTACGCCTTCAGCACCTTCCTGGTCGCGGCGCTCGCAGCGAGCTTCGCGCTGTTCGTCGGGCCGTTGCTCTTCGTGCCCACGCTGTTGGTCGCGCTGGCCTTCGTCTCCACGGTGAATGCCCGCTCGGGTTCCAGCGTGCGCGTGCTCTTGGCAGGCATTGGCTGTCTCGCTCTGGCGGGTACCATCGCCGTGGGGCAACTCGGCTACCTGCCGGTGACCCACGAGTTTACCGGCGACGCACTGATTATCCGTTCGGAAACTTTGCGGATGACGAAGCCCGTTGTGCTCGGGTTCATCGCGCTCGGGAGCCTGCTCTGCGTGGTCTTGCCGGTGGCGCTGGTTGGCCCGGCGCTCGACAGCATCGCAGAGGTGGAGCGGCAGCTGCTGGTCAGGCTGTGGCGCTTGCGGGCGTTGGTCCCCGACAGCCGATCATCGTCGGGAAAGATGCGCGCGGCTGCGCCCGTCTCCTCGAGCGGTGAGCGCACCAGCGCGAAGATGAAAGCCGCCGAGCGTCACAGCGGGCGCCTGCAGGTCAGCAAGAAGGCTGGAAGCGACCCGCCCCGTAGCTGAAGCCTTCAGCCGCTGATCGTTTGGGGGTGAGAGCGCGACGTCGTTCCTCACCCCCAAACGTTGAGTAACCGTGGGCTACTTTGCGGGGGAGAACAGCTCGTACGTCTCCATGTGCTGCGCGACGTCTTCCGGCTTGAAGTAGTAGGGGAAGCTCTCGTTTCGCAGCCACATCTTGAGCAAGTCTTCGTAGTGCTTGGACTCTGGGTCGTCAGATTGACCGCCGGGGAGCGCGTTCCGGCTCACGATGCCATCGGGACGGAGCTCCGCCACGAAGCGCATCTGCGGGCCGCTGCCATAGATGAAGTTGGTCGTGCTGCCGCCTTGCCCGGCGACGTCCACGGTGTAGTTGCTGCCTCCCCGCGGATACG
Organism: Polyangiaceae bacterium; assembly: GCA_020633205.1. NCBI lineage: Bacteria > Pseudomonadati > Myxococcota > Polyangiales > Polyangiaceae > Polyangiaceae bacterium. The sequence goes on along the minus strand of JACKEB010000015.1, from coordinate 101,357 downwards.
GACCGCGGGTGATGAACGCGGTTCCTGAGAACAGACCGAACAGGTCCTTAATCTGCATGCCGTGGAGCTGACCCCAGCGCCAGGTGGTCATGTCGCTGGAGTTGAAGGCGTTCTTCCCGGCCAGGAACGTCAGCGCGTCGGCCATCGCCTGGAGCATCAGCTCGTCCTTGGTCTCCACCACGTCCGTCGTCGTTACGTCGTCGAAGAGCGAGGTGCCGGTGGCGGTGAGATCCGGATGCTCCAGCAGGTTGAACATCGCGCGTGCCTTATCGGTGGAGCCCAGGGAGGTGTCGTACTCCCCCAGCTCGTCGTCGAACACCGCGTTGCGGAAGCGAGGTAGCCACGCGAAGAAGATGCTCGAGGCGACGCTCTCGTCGATTTCCTCAGCGCTCGGACCGGAATCCGTGCGGTAATCAGCATCGACACCGCTCGGCGTGGTCAGCTTCCAGTTGCGCAGGCGCTCGATGGCATCCGTCAGGTTCAGCTCCGTCACCCGCGCAGGCAGCGCGTCCGCTGCGGCGAGCAGGAAGTCGCGCATGCGCTCTGCCTCGAGGCTCAAGTTGTCCGCCTGGATCCTCTGCATATCGTCCAGCGTGAACTTCTTGCCCGAGGCGATCTGCTCCTCGATCAACTGCGTGATGCGTCCCGCGCGGAAACCAATCGCGCGCTCCGCCACCAAGTACTGCGGGTCGTTGGTGGGGTCGTTGTCTTGCAACGTGCCTGCCACGTCGTTGTTCGCCGTGACCAGCCAGCCGTTTTCGCGGTTCTTGTTCTGGGGGATGCGATCATCTGGGATGAAGCCTTCCCACTCGCACGGGCCAGTGCCGTCCATCGGCTTGTAGGGGGCGCAGTCGCCGCTCACGCTCTTGCGCACGGGGACCAACGCATGGGGGTGGTAGGCGGTGTTGCCGGCGGTGTCTGCGCCATTCCAGTTCTGCGCAAGCACACTCATGTTGTCGAGAGCGGCAGCCCAGTCATCGACGCTCTTGGAGTAGAGCAGGCCGATCACGCCTTTGACCTCGTTGTCCAGCATGCGACCGGTCCACTTGATGGACAGCGCCTTGCCGTTTCCCTTGGAGCCTCCGAGGATCGGGCCGTGATGAGGCACGTACTCGATGACGTCCGTTTCCTCGTGGGCTGCGGCACCGACGCCGACCTTGAACGTCTGCTCGTAGCGCTTGATCGGGACGTACTCCCCGTTGAACAACACGGCGTCACCCGCGTCATTCAAAGTTTCCACGTAGATATCCGTCACATCCCAGCCAACGACGGTGCCACCCCAGGCCACGTTCTGGGTGTGCCCGATCACGATGCCAGAGACACCGGCGACGCTGATACCAATCGCGCTGGTGCCGGTATCGCCACCGTAGAGCGCGGTGTCGATCTGCGCGTGATGAAACTGAGCGGGCTGAACGAACGCCAGGTGAGGATCGTTCGCGATGATCGGGTATCCGCTCTCCGTGTGCTCTCCCCCGATCACCCAGTTATTGGAGCCGATAGAGTCGCGCTCGATCCCGCCACCCAAGAGCGGAGAGTCGTGGTGAGTGATCTTGCTGAAGTCGATCCCGGCCAGGCTCTTCTGCGCTTTGGCGTAAGCCGCGAGGTGCTTGGGATCCTTGGGGTTGAGCCCGAGCAGGCTGGGCTCCTTGGGAGTCACCTTCTGCGCCGAGCCGAACCAGTTCGGCAAGATCACCGTGGGGTCGCTCGGCTGGAAGCGAACCAGATCAGCAAATAGGTCCGGCGGCAGCTTCTGGATCCGCTCGGCGACATACTGATCGAAATCACCTCCGCCGTCGGTGAGCTGCCACTCCATGACGCGCGCCACCGCAATCGTATCCCGCGGCAGCCACTCGTCGATGTCCGCGGGAGTCACGTCTTTGAGTAGCGCCGTGCCGTAGCTCGGGGGCAGCTGATACTTGCCCTCGCGGAGCTCAGCCAAATAGGCATTCACGCCAGCGGAGTAGGCCTCCAGGAGGGCGATGGTCTCCGCAGGGAGCTGAGCTACCACCGCGTCGGCCACTTGCTCTCCGTCCGCGGTCATGAACGTGGCGCGGAAGGTCAGGTCGAAGGGTAGGCCGGCGTCGCCGATGCGCTCCGCAACCCTGCCCTGCCCGAGCATGCGGAACGCATCCATCAGAAACAGGCGATCCCGAGCGTGGATGTAGCCGTTGGCGTAGATCGCGTCCTTCTCGTTTTCCGCGAAGATATGCGGCACACCGAACTCGTCGGTGACGATCTCCACAGGCTTCGAGATGCCTGGCCGCTTGGTCACCTCGTCGGGCTCACGATTCGCCGCAAAGGGCGAGCCGGCAGGCGGACCGCTGCTCCCGCCCCCGTTGACCGCTTCGTCCTCTCCGCACCCACCTCCGAGCAACGCCACGGCAGCCAGCAGCGTGCCGAAGCCCAAGCTACGTCTCAGCCTGAGGTGAGATCGGCGTGAACTGGACGAATTGCAGTTTCGGTCCGATAAGCGAGGGAGGTTATTACCACGAAGATATGCCCGAGCAGCCATCGCGGATCTGTACCACACGCGGAGCCTCAAAGAGCCTCAAGCATGGCTGCCACCACCCGTTTGAACGATCGGAGCATGCGCTCCAGCAAGGACCCCGATGAACGACCGCCCCGAGCGTGAGAGCTGCCCTAACGCGAAGCGTTGTCCGATGTTCGCGGAGTTCCAGAATCGGGCGGCGTTGCGCGTCTTTCAGCACCAGTACTGCAACTCACGCTTCGAGCGCTGCGAGCGGTACAAGCTCGCCTCCCAGGGAAAAATGCCTGATGGTCGCCTGCTACCAGACGGTGACTGGCTACCTCAGCGCTCCGAGCGCCCGCCGACGTGAGCTAGCTCCGGCCGAAGTTGAGGTCGGCTAGGACTCCAGCCCAGTCGAGTTCCATGCCTTTGCGCCGCCCTTGGAGCAGGGTCGTCGCGGCCCCACTCAGCTGCGACGAGAAGTAGTCCAACGCATCGCGCCAAAGGGTCTCGCTGAAGCGAGGCTTGAAGAAGCCGAAGTGTCCGACTTCCTCCACGCCCAAGTCGCGCGGGCGCAAATGCACCCAGTCGGGGCGGCTCCCAATCACCCGCGACAGCGCTCCCACGGCTCTCCGCGGAGCGAAATCGTCATCGGAAAAGGTGTACAGGCGGGTAGGCGCGCGGAAGCGAGCAAAGCGCTCACGGGCGCCTTGATTTTCTCCAAGGAAATATCCTGGGGTGCGACACCAGCGGGCCCACTCCTCAGCTACCCCCTTCGGTAGGTCGACCCCCAAGCCGAGCTGTGCCGGCCAGAAGCCAAAGACGTTGGTCGTGGTGGGCACCAGCAAGTGCCAGACCAGCCCAAGCTTTGCACGGCCGAGCAGCTCCCAGTGTCCGAAGTACCCGAGCTGCGCGCCGACCAGCAGCATCGCGTCCACTTCGTGGCTCTCGTCGATCAGTCCCAGCAGTTGCCCGCCAAAGCTGTGACCGATGCCAAAGAGCGCGCCCCCCTGGGCCTTGGCCCACTGGATCGCCGCGCGCGCGTCAAGCTCGGCCCAGTCGTGCATCGAGGCGTCAAAGCCGACCAAGGTGCCCGGTCGCGAACGACCGATGCCACGGTAGTCGTATGTCACCACACGGAAACCCTCCGCTGCGGCGAAGCGCGCGAACTTGGCGTAGTACGTCTGGGGCACGGCGGTCGCACCGTGGATGAGCAACGTCGCGCGCACCTCCCCGAGCGGCTCGAAGCTGGTGGCGCCAATCAGGTAGTCATCCGCCGCCTCGAGCTCGATTTCGCGTTCCACGATCTTCAAGCGATGCCCAACCGCGCGCTGCTCTTCAGAGCCAGACGGAGCCCCTTGGGGCCCCAAGTCTGCTGCAGTGTTCGTCGATCTTTGCGTTATGCTGCCGCTGTGGAAAACACCCATGACCGCCTCCAGGCACTTGCGCCCCGGCGCTACGCCAGGTGCGCTGTGATGTGTCGAACATGGGGGTCCCGAACCCGGATCGGTTGCTGCAAGTATGCAGCTCAGACCTGCGGAGGCGTGGCAAGCGATGCTGAACTGGGATGATTTGCGCTTTTTTCTGGCTCTTCACCGCAACAGCAACCTCGCGCGTGCGGCTTCGGAGCTCAAGGTGAACGCCACCACCGTAGGTCGACGCCTGAGCGCCCTGGAGGAGCAAGTCGGGGCGCGACTCTTCGACCGCACGCCGGATGGCTACATCCCCACCAGCGCTGGGGTCGAGCTGGTGCAGCACGCAGAGCGCATGGAGGCCGAGGCGTTTGGAGCGGAGCGGCGCCTCACCGGCGCAGACACGCGGCTCAAGGGCAGCGTGCGGGTGAGCGTCACGGAAATGCTCGCGACGCGCTTCATCGCCTCCCATCTCAGGACTTTCCACACGAAACACCCGGGCATCACCTTGGAGCTGTCCTGCACCCAGCGCAGCGTGAATCTCACACGCCGCGAGGCAGATGTCGCGCTGCGCTTGAGTCGCCCAAAGGAAGACAATGTGATCACCAAGCGCATCGCGCAGATCGACTTGTCGCTGTACGCTGCAGGCGTTTACTCCCTCGACTGCGGTATCCCCGAGGATGCAGAGAAGTCCCTCAAGGGCCACCGGGTCTTGATGTTCGCGGACTCCCGCGCCTTCAACGTCGAGAACCAGTGGCTGGAGGAGCGCCTGGACGGCGCCACCATCGCCTTTCGCTCGGACAGTGTCTCCTCGATTTACGCCGCTGCGAGCTGTGGCCTCGGCATCGCTCTCTTGCCTCGCAGTGTGGCCGAGCGAGATTCCACGCTGGTTCGAATCCGCACGGAGACATCCCCTACGCCCCGCGAGGTGTGGCAGACGATTCACGCGGACATGCGTAACAACGCGCGGGTGCGCGCGGTGACTGAGTTCTTGGCGGGGGTGGTGGCAGCTCGGGTACCGAACGGCACTGCTTCTTGAACGGCACTGCTTCTTGAACGGCGCAGCTTCTTGAGCGGCGCAGCTTGAGGCTCCCCTCCCCCCCCCCAATCAAGCATCCAGCATCAACCAGCGAGTGAACCGTCGCTCCCAGGTCGCCAATGCCACGAGCAGGGGAACGCTGAAGAGCGCGACGATCAGCCCAAGGGATCCGCCCGGCATCTCTTGCCCTTGAATCCAGTAGTAGAAGGACGACGCCCCGCGAGTGATGCCGAAGAACCAGAACAACATCACCACGGAAACGCGGCGTCCGCCTCCGAGCAACACCGCAAAAGCGAAGGCATATAGGGCGGCTCCCCCAAGGCCCGCTGTCACGACCCACACCCAAGTCACCAGCGGGACGTGGAGCTCGTAGCAAACGACCGCGCTCAGAGTGCAACCTGCGCTCACCGCCAGGCCGAAAAGCAGAGCGCGCCACGCTGAGAGCCAAACACCTCGGAACAAACCAAGCGCGAGTAACCCAAGGCAGAGCGTCCACTCGAACACCAGGGTTCGGCTCGGCTCGAACTCACCAGGCGTCATGAAGGAGTTCGGCAGACCCATTGCGCCGAAGATCACCAACGCGCCTGCGCTGAGCCAAGCGGAACCTTGGCGCGTTGTTGGCTCATGCTCACGGGCCATTGATTTTACGCTGACCGCACCCAATGACAGAGCCAAGCCGAGGGCCCAGCACACGGCGCCAGTCCATCCGCCGAAGCCGCCGATTTTGGGGGTGAGGAGCGCCGCAAGGTGCTCCACGGAAACGAACAACGCAACGGGTGCCATACGCTGTGCGACGCTGTTCAGCTCTAGCTGCTCCGCCAGCGACGCATACACCGCGATCAAGCTACACGCGCCACCGATCGCAACGACGGCGCTCACCACCCGCCAGTCGCAGTCACCACGCATGGCGTAGAGCGCCGCCCTGAGGCTGAGCGCGAGCCCCAGGCAGAGAGCAATGCGAGGACGGAACCAGCTGACGAGCGCCCCCAACCCGAAGCCTGGCAACGCCCACAAACGCGCCAGGTCACTCACCATCCAAGCGTCCAACCGGGAGAGCCCGGCCGCGCTTGCCCGAGTAGCTATTTCCATCTGGAATGATGCAGCTCCGAGGCTCTGCAGGCAGAGCACGGACAGCAGCAACCAAGCGACGGGCGGCAACGAACGACGTAGTGTTGTCACGCTCCAAGCTACGTTCGACAGTGCAGCGTTGTGCCGCCACCGAAGACGTTTGCCAACAAGGCGAATCGAGCCAAATTTAGCTCGATTTTGACAGCAGGCGGCCTACGCCAAGCGACCGACCCCGCGCTCAACGCCCCGCGGAAATACCCGTGCAGCGCGAGCGGCTCCGTCGAACGGCGGAGCCCCGAGAAGAAGTCGGAGCGCCGAATTGTCACTGCGGCTGTAGGCAGGCTGCGGCTCAAGCGGCCGCAGGTTCGACGCCTGGCTCCTTCACGAGCCAGCCACCGATGGGCTTCGACAGGATCAGCGCAACCACGCCCAGCAACAAAGCAAGCCCAGCGCTCAAGCCGCCGACGACGATCCCAAAGTCCGATCCGAGGCTACCGACCGCGTAGAAGATCGCCGCAACGCCACGAGTCGCCGAAAAGTAGGCGAGGAGGCCGAGCCCGACCCAGCGCCGACTGAAGGCGCTCCCCACCAGAGCAAGCAGCATGATGCTCAGCACGGTGCTCCCAAGGCCCCCAAAGAACGTCGCGACCCAAAGCGCCAACACGACTCCGAGCGCGCTACCAGCAACCCCAATCCCACCCCCGAGGCCCGTACACAACAGGGCAGCACCCACCATCGGCGCCGGCTGCATGGAACGCGGTGCAATCAAGCCTGCGAGCGTCAGAGCCAGCCCCGCGATCAGGGCACCAGCGACGGAGACTAGGGTCGCCACGACGAATAACCCCGAGGAAACACCGCTCTTGCCCAATGCGTCGAAGAGCGCGCCCGAGGCGAAGTAGTCGACGGGCGCGGACAGCACTCCGGCCAGGATGGCGATGCCTGCGACGCTCAACCCGTGAGGCCAGTCCATGGGGGGCTCCGTGGGGCGATGAGTGCGCTCCCAGCCATTGGCCATCCACCAGTCCGCCGCTGCGAGCAGCATGGCCAATACCACAGGGAAAAGCCCAACGTAAGCGAGCCACGGCGAGATACGCGATGCGGTCGCCCCGAGCGGCCCCACGAAGCCACCGACGTTGGCCGCGATCTGCAGCAGCGCCACCCCAGCCATGCGCTGCCCAAAGTTCGCTCCAACCCCCGCGATGGCGGCGTAGAAACCAAGCATCGTGCAACCACTGGCGAAACGGGTCAAAAACTCCGCTGCCGCCCAACCTCCCGGCGCCACGGCCATGAGCAAGTACCCAAGCAGCGCGCAAGCCAGGCCAACCGAGATCGCCAGCTGCCCGCGCACCAAGCTGAGCAAGCCGCCAATCACGTAGCCAGCGATGCTCACCCAAACGCCGAGCGCCATGACCGCGCCAATCTCCTTGAAGTCAGCACCCGCATCCATCGCGCGGAAATGAAATGCCGCGCGGAACTGATAGTACACCCCGCGCTCGAGAAAGAGCGCTATGGGGAGCATCACGAGCCCAAGGGCGCGCAGCGTCGAGGGTCTGTCGGCAGTCATCCGCGGCGGAGCCTAACCCGCTGAGGTGGCAGCGAGCCAGGTCAGTGGCGCGTGTCGTTCAGCGCGGGTTCTTGGCCGCCAAGATGGCTGATTCAACGCTGTTCAAGCACGCCTCGGCAGCGGGCTCACTGCCAAGGCCGAAAAAGTAGGTTCCAAGTCGCCCCTCGTGGCTCGGAAAACCTGTGATGCTCATGCCATCCGCAACTCCGGGCACGCTCGTTCCCAACCGCGCAGCGAGCCCCGAGCCTCGCGTGACTGAAGCTTGCAGCAACGGCACCGAGAGCACGAAAGTGCCCCGCTTGGCACCGGACGTCCCCACCAACAGACAGGTTGGGTGCAGCACGAGCGCGGAGTCATGTTCAACGTCTGGGTCGAGATGATTCGCACGCCTGCTGAGCAGCTTCCCAAAGAAGCCGCTCGCCGGTGGGTTCTCGCTGTGCGTGATCCAGCACCGCTCATCCCCCTTCAGGATCAACTGCCGCTCCGCCGCATGCCGTTCGAACGCCTCACGCAACGCAGGTGGGAGCGAGCCGAACGAGGCCTGAGAGGTCGACCGACGATACATGGCCGAACTCTAGCTTAGTCTGGCAGGTGCGCGCCAGGTCAACGACCACGGCAGATAGCAATGCCCCACGGAAACGCTACGCACAGCCCGGGCACCCTCGAGCTTCTCAGCCTTTCTTTTTTGGGGGTGAGGGTAGTCCCCTCAAGGCGCTGGGGTGTAGTTCTCGAAGTCCGCGGCGCTGCGTGGCATCAGGTCCTGACGGCTGTCCGTCATCGAGTCCACGATGCCAACCACTGCCGTCATCGTCGCGCCGCTAGCGAAGTTCGGTAGCGCTTGAGCATCCTGCGTCGGGTCGTACAACCACGGACGACCCGCGATGGTGCCTTCCTCCGTACCGGCGATGGAGTAGAACGAGCCGAACACCGGGTCGTCGGTGGTGACACCGGTGATGCTGAGGGAGCCGGAGATGCGCACCAGCACGCCTTCGTACTGCTCGCCGCCGATGCTCTGGATGATGTCGATAGCAGTCGGAGTGCCCGCACCAACGCCTGTCACGGTGATACCGCCCGAGTTGCAGATCGAAACGATGGTTTGATCGATCGGAGGAAGCCACTGCTTGATACCTTCGACGTCCACTACATCACCGGCGGCAACCCCGGCCGTTCGCTGTGGTTCCCCGAGGCAAGTGACGCGGATCCCTTGATACTCGCCAGCACCGGTCTGCACCCACACGCTATCGGCTCCGACCGCAGTCACGGTTGCGTTGGGGACGATGACGGGCTGCTCCTCCGGAGCGTTGTAGCGCAATTCGGATACGTCCACGGTCGCCGTCTTCGTTTCGTCGTGACCGAGGTAGGTCGTCGGAACGTACAGGCAGCTCCCACCAACGATAGGCGTTTGCTGACCGTTCACGATCTCCGACTGTGCGAAGATGAAGCCTTTCAGTGAGAAGGCGTGCTGGGACCGATAGATGTTCTCTTCCAGGATCCCAACGTCGAAGGTGCCAGCGACTGCCGAGTAGAGCCCCGGGTTGGGGTTCCCGACATCCACATTGATCTGCCCACAGGTGAAGCAATTCTTGTCCCCTGACTTGAGCAACTCGGGCGTGAATTGATACTGCTTGTTCGCGGCCGCAGAGCGAATCCGGAACTCCACCTCATCGGCATAGGCCGCATCGCCGAGGGACAGGGCCAGCGGGATGCGCCACGTCGCGACACCCCCACCGCTAGTCACGACGAAAGAGTCAGACAGTGTTGCGCGGATGCAATCGTTCGGGTTCGGCACGACATAGCCACCGTCCCCCGCGGAGCCGCCACCACTCGTTCCGCCCATTCCTCCGGTGCCGGAGCCTCCATCGTTTTCTCCCCCCGTGCCGCCCTCCGACGCGCCAGCTGGATGGAAGTCATCGAGGCCGATCAGCGTCGAGCAGGCAGTGCTCAAGGCTATCAATACGCCGGCGGCAATGATTGTCCGTGTCATATCAAGCCACTGCCTACTGCTGAGGAGCCTCGTAACCCTGCAGGTCTTCGGTTCCGCGCGCAAACACGGCTCGCTGCAGAGAGTTACCAATGGAGACCAAACCGGTAACCGACTGAAAGCGAGCGCCGTCAGCAATACCTGGAAACGCGGGGTCGGACACCACGTCATAGTAGTCGCGAGCAATATAGAAAGGATCCCCCTGGTCGGGGGTCGCGACGAAGTAGCCTGGGTCTACGGCGACCTGAGAAATTGTGAACGGTGTCGGCAGCCGAACGAGAACCCCCATCCAGCCCTTTTCTGCAAGTGAGGAATCAGGCACGCTCACGATCGGTATCTTCGCGTGGGGTGATTGGGAGATCAGCCAAGAAGTTTGAGTGCTGATCACGGTAGGAGTATCGGTCTCGTTGCCGATAATCACGCGTCCCTGAAAAGTTACCTGATCTCCAACTTCCGCAGGGAAATCGGACCCGCCGACTCGTATTCCGCTGTACCTACCACCACCCTGCTGAACAAAGGCTGCGTTGCCATCGATCGTACCCGTCACTACGGCATCACGAATGGTCACTCTGGAGAGGTCCGCGACTTCCCCCATCGTGATGGCTTGGATGGTGCTGTCTGGGTACGAGAAGCGCTCGAAGTCCCAAGACAGGTTGCTGAGCCGGAAGCACGCACCATCCGGAACCGGCTCGTCGTCGTTCTGTTTATCAACCTCGATGAATACAGCGTTGCGAAGACTCCCTTTGTGCGGGGCCTCGGCCTCTTCTGATATGGTATCGATGGTGACCGTGCCGCGGATGGCGTAGAAGTTCGGACCAAACCCGTCGTCTACTCGAAGCTCCAGGCACGTCGCGCACGTGGAGAAGCGATGGTTTTGCTCCTCCGCGAGATCGAAGGTCCCAACGGTCTCAAGCTTTGTGAGCAGGACGAGGCGATCGAGCTTCTCGGGATTGCCGAGTGAGGTCTCGGTTTGCCAGACGTAACCCGTCATGAACATGAAGATGTTCGGTTCGAAAGTCGCTGTGTCGACGAAGAACTCGGGGCACCCGGCGTAGGGGTCCACTCCACCCGTTCCCCCGTTCCCGCCCGCACCGATGGCGCCCGTTCCAGACGTGCCCCCAGCAGCTCCGGCTCCCCCTGCGCCACCAGTCCCACCAGCTCCCGAGCTGCCGTCGTTCTCGGGCTCCCCAAACTCGTCGAGCCCAAGCAAACTCGAGCAACCCAAGCTCGCGAAACCACAGGTGAGGAGCACTCCAAGGCCAACCAGAACGCCACGCATGATCGCGATGGATAGCTGGGGCTTTGTCTTGTGCAAACGGATTCGGATCCGTGGAAACGGTCGGCCTGTTTCCTGCGAATTTACTCGCCTTAACTCCGTGAGGAGACCGTGCGGAACGGCCTTCTGTTAGCCTGTGCGCATGGCTCACTCCTTCCGGCTTGGCGGGGTCCGCTTGGGATCCGTCTTCGGTCAGCTGTCCGCACGCGCCAGCAAGGCGCTGCTCTTGGTCGGCTTGGCGGCTTCGACCAGCGGTATGATCGCGTGTTCTTCGGCGCCACCGGATGGGGATGGCGTGGAAGAGCCAGTCGCGACGACGTCCGAGGGCCTGGTGCAGCTCGACATCACCGCGGTCGCGAGAATAGATGATGACCAAGCCTCGAACGTAGACTTCGGCAAGAACGGCGGAGCGCCCTACTTCTGCGTGGGAGCCAACAACTCAGGTGGGCCAAACGCGGGCCAAAAGCGGTATGGGATGCTTCGGTTCGACCTATCGCAGATCCCCGCAGGCGCGATCGTCTCATCGGCAACGCTCACCCTTAACACCGAGTATTGCGACGTCGTCAGCACGTCGTCCAACTGCGCTGATAAGACGGCGGTGACCACCGATACGGTCTCCCTTCGGCGGATCGGGAGTTCCCCCGACTGGGTCGAGACATCGACGAACTCTGGGTTCTGTGCTGGCGCGACCACCACAAACTCGATGTTTAGCCTGCCTGCGGCCAGTACGTCCTTCAGCGTGAGCACGGCCAAAGCCTATGCGGTCTCGGTGACGTCGGATGTCAAAGCGTGGGTGGAAGGAACCAATCCAGCCGAGAACAACGGGTGGCTGATCACCAGCAACGCAGCGAACACGTCGCCTGCTCGAATGAAGTTCTTCTACTCCGCCAATTCCGCCTCCTCTGACAAGCGACCACAACTTCGGGTTATCTACTCTCACGGATTGGGCAGGGCTTGTACCTCCGATACCCAATGCTCCACGGGCCACTGCACCAACAACGTCTGCTGTAACGTCGCCGCCTGCACGGCCCAAGACCAATGCCACAACGCGGGCACTTGCCAGGCCGGCACCGGCGTGTGCTCGAACCCCGCCAAAGCGAACGGCACCACCTGCACCGACCCGAACCCGAGCAACCCCTGCGACGTAGGCAAATGCCAAAGCGGTAGCTGCACCTCGCAGCCAGCCAACACAGGAGCGCAGTGTCGCCCGTCGGGCGGCGAGTGCGACCCTGCAGAGTTCTGCGCCAACGGCTCGACGAGTTGCCCCGGGGATTCGAAGTCCCCCAACGGCACCGCCTGCACCGACGACGGCTTGCCGTGCACGACGGATCGCTGCAACGGCTCGAGCAACGCGTGCATTCACGCGGCGGGCAACGCGGGCACGATCTGCAATCCCTCCGCCGGCGTGTGCGACGTTGCCGAGACCTGTACGGGCAGCTCCACTCAATGCCCAGCCAACGTATTCCGTCCAAACACCTTCGAGTGCCGCTCGCCCAGCTGCGCGAACGGACCGCCGGCGGTAGCCACGCTGCCCGCGAACTGCACGGGTAGCTCCGCCGCTTGCCCGTCCTTGCAAACACTCAACTGCCCCAGCAACTTGTGCTCCGGCAACTTCTGCTCGGGCGGCTGCACCATCGATAGCCAGTGCCAACCCGGCAACTACTGCGATGCAGGCACGTGTACGCCGAAGCTCGACACCGGCAAGCAGTGCACCACCAGCAACAGCTGCACCAGCGGCAACTGCATCGACGGCTTCTGCTGCAACACCGCGTGTGGCAACGGCAGCGCCACGGACTGCCAGTCGTGCAATCAGAGCGGCTCTCAAGGCACCTGTCGGCCCCTGCCCTCCAACACCACCTGCCGCGCGGCAAACGGAGTCTGCGACGTCGCCGAGGTGTGCAACGGCTCGGCCACGAGCTGCCCGGCGGACGGCTTCAAATCGGCCAGCTCTTCCTGCCGCAACGCTAGCTGCAGCAACGGCACGGCAACTCAAGCCGCCAACTGCACCGGGAGCTCTCCAGCCTGCCCCGGCGTGACCACGAACCAGTGCACACCCTACTTGTGCAGCGGCACCGCGTGCGGAACGACGTGCAGCAGCGACGCCAACTGCGTCACCGGCAACTTCTGTAACGGCAGCGCTTGCCAACCCAAGCGCTCGAACGGCGCCTCGTGTAGCGCGGCCAACCAGTGCACCAGCGGCCACTGTGTCGACGGCGTGTGCTGCAACAGCGCCTGCACCGGGCAGTGCCAGGCCTGTGATAGCCCCAACGCTGGCACCTGCTCTGCCGTCACCGGCGCGCCCCACGGCACCCGCGCGGCGTGCGCTAGCGACGGCACGCTATGCGGCGGAAGCTGCAACGGCACCCTGACCACCGCCTGCGCATATCCCGGCGGCACCACGGAGTGCCGCGGCTGGGCCTGCAGCACGAGCAACGAAGCCACGCTGCAAGCGTTCTGCAACGGCGCCGGCGCCTGCCCCGCGGAGCAGACCCAGCAGTGCGATCCGTTCCTGTGTGGACCGACGGGCTGCTTCGGCCCCTGCACCAGCGACATCGAGTGCCTCGACGGCAAGTACTGCTCTGCGGGCGTGTGCGTCGACAAGCTGAGCAACGGCACCACCTGTGCCGCGGGGAACCAATGTAGCAGCGGGCACTGCATCGACGGGGTGTGCTGCGACGGCACCTGCAACGGTCAGTGCGAGGCCTGCGACGTCACCGGGAAGGAAGGCACCTGCAGCGCGGTGACCGGCGATCCCCACGGCGCGCGCCCGGCTTGCAACACCGACGGCAGCCAGTGCGGCGGTACCTGCAACGGAGCCACGCGCTTCACCTGCGAGTACCCCGGCGCGGGTGTCCGCTGCCGCGACGCTTCGTGCGACGCGGACGTCGCGACGGTTGCCGCCTTCTGCACCGGCGCTGGCACGTGTCCTCCGGAGGTGCGCCAGAACTGCGCGCCGTTCCAGTGCGGAGCGACTCAGTGCGCGGGTGACTGCAGCATCGACGGGGACTGCAACCTGGGTCAGGTGTGCGTCGCCGGCGTGTGCCGCGACCCGGCGCTCAACGGTGTGGCTTGCGCCAGCGGAAAGGAGTGCATCTCCGGGCAGTGCGTCGATGGCTTCTGCTGCAACAGCGCTTGCAACGGCCAGTGTGAGGCCTGCGACGTGGGCGGCCAGGAAGGCGCCTGTACACCGGTCAGCGGTGCGCCCCACGGCACTCGCCCCACCTGTAACTCCGACGGCAGCGCCTGCGCGGGCGTGTGCAACGGCACGGACGGCGCAAGCTGCTTCTACGCCGGCAACGAGGTCGAGTGCCGCTCCCCGAGCTGTTCCTCGGGGATCGCGACGCTGCCGGGCAAATGCATCGGCACCGGCTCGTGCTCGGGTCTACAGCAGCAAGCGTGCTCACCGTTCGCTTGCAGCGGCACCCAGTGCAACGGCAACTGCACCACGGACGCCCAGTGCGGCGGCAGCGAGTTCTGCGCAGGCGGCGTGTGTCGCGGCAAGTCAAACCTGGGTGATGCATGCACTGCGGACAGCGAGTGCCTCGGTGGCTTCTGCACCGACGGCGTGTGCTGCGCGGAGCGCTGCGACGGCCAGTGCCAGAGCTGCAACGAGCCCGCCGCGGCAGGCGCCTGCCAGGTGATCGTCGGAGCTCCCCGTGGCGGTCGCAAGGCCTGCAGCGGCTTTGGCCCTTGCGCCTCGACCTGCATCGGTGACCAAGCCGACGCCTGTCAGTTCCCCGACAGCAGCACCGAGTGTGGCGTCGGCACCTGCTCGAACGGTGTCTCCACGAACCCCGCGACTTGCAACGGTGGCGGCACATGTCTACCTCCGACCGAGGGCGTGTGTGAGCCGTACGTGTGCGACAGCTTCGGTGAGCGTTGCCTCACGGAATGCACGACCAGCGCGGACTGCAAGACCGGCTTCGAGTGTCAGGGCAACGCGTGCGTCCTCCCGGGCACTGGCGGCGCGGGCGGCAGCGGAGGTAGCGGCGGCAGCGCCGGTACTGCTGGCAACGGCAACGGCGGCGGCGGCGGCACGAACAGCAGCGGCGGCACCGGCAACGTGGGCGGCAGCGACGCGGACGCCGGACCCGACGCGGGCACCGCGAAGAGCAGCGGTGGCGATGATGGCGGCTGCGGCTGCCGCACCCCGGGCGGCAGCTCGAACCGTAACGGCCTGCCCCTAGTAGGCGGCTTGCTGGTCCTCGGCTTCGCGCTGCAGCGCCGGCGCCGCAATCGACGCGGGTGACGCCGGAGGTACCGCGCCGAAGTAGGCTGAAAGCTCTGCTTCGGCGCGCTCCCCAAACAGAATGCGCGCGGCCTCACGCAGCCCCGGCGCGCTACGGATGAAATCGGTGCGCTCCACCAGGGCGATCTTCGAGCGCCGCCGCAGGAAGTCTTCGAGGTGGGTGACCATCTCGTGCTTTGCCGCGTGGTAAAGCTCGCAGCGGATGTACTCGGTGCCCTTGATCAGCACCTCGGCCATGCTGGGATCACGCCGGATGTCTTCGAGTAGCCCCAGCGCGCGGCCTGCGTAGCGCCGCCAGAGGCGGGTCGAGAGCATCTCCGAAGACTCGGGCGAGGTCATCTCGTCGAGGCGCATCAACCGGGCCTGATGGAAGTACTCGTCGCGGAACTCGTCAGCTGGCTCGCCGTACCACTTGAAGCCGCCGTATGGCAGCTCGAGGCCTAGCCCTTGCAGCGCCCGCGTCACCTCGTTGCCCACGTTGAGGCAGTCGGTGAGCTTACCGCCGTAGATCGTGACCTGCGCCTGAGCGGCGTCGATGTCGATCTCGTGTTTGCGCGAGAGCGACGTCCAGTCACCCTTCCCGCCTTGGCTCCCCGCCTTGACCACCAACGGGCGCACACCGCAGCGCTCCGCGATGATGTCCGCGGCACTCAGCGGCTCCGGAAGCTGCAGGCGCTTGTTGATGTTCTCCAGCACGAACTGCCGGTCTTCGTCAGTTATTTCCGCGGGGACATGCTCAACGCGGGTGTCCGTGGTGCCGATGCAGCTCTTGTTGCCCATCGGGATCACGAAGAACATGCGGCCGTCGTCGGCGAAGAACGTCAGCACCCGCTTCGACTCGGTGATGCGCCGAGTGATCAGGTGAATGCCCTTGGAGAACAGGTGGCGGTGCTCCGTCGTCACGCCACTTTGGCCGTTGAGGGCGTCAGCGTACGGGCCGCACGCGTTGACCAGGGTCTTGCTCTTGATCACGAACTCGCGCCCGCTGACCTCGTCGCGCGCCTTGGTGTGCCACACGCCACCCTTGCGCTCGCTGCCCAGGGCGCTGACGTAGTTCGCGAGGATGCCGCCGTGGTCTAGCGCCTCGCGCACGAACTTGAAGACGAAGCGCGCGTCGTTGTCCACCAAGTAGGCGTCGGAGTACTCGACACCGCCTACGCAGTTCTCCAGGGAAACAACGCCTTCATCACTCCCGATGTCCCCTCGGCTCAAGAGCCGCGGACGCCGGGTGAAGAAGTTGCCAATCAACCAGTAGAGCAGCGTGCCGAACCAGATCATCCAGCGCGGCTTGCGAAAGCCCGTTTCGAGGCTGACGAAGAAGCGGATCTCTTTGACGGTGGACGGGTAGCTCCGCAGCAGGTGATTGCGCGAACGACACAGCTTACGCACCAGGCTGAACTCGAAGCCTTCGAGGTACTTGATGCCGCCCCAGATCAGATTCGAAGATTCCTGACTGGTCTGCCCAGCAAAGTCACCGCGATCGATCAACGCAACCTGGGCGCCTTGGCTGGTCAACGCCGAGGCCGTAACGGAGCCGTTGATACCGCCGCCAACGATGAGCACGTCGAAGACCCGGTCGTCGAGCTTCTCGATGTTGTTTTCCCGAAGTTGCATGCCGCGCCGCGTCGTGAGTTACCCAACCGCGTGGCGCCGCGCAAGCCGGCCGGCGCTCCGGGGCGTGAACTCCCTGTGAAAACCGCGTGTTCCGTACTGAACGCGGGTGTCCCCGACGCGGCTTACCAGCGCATGAGCCTGCTCACCGCGCCCACGGCAGCGGGCCTCCCGAGAGTTTTCGGGGGGGAGGCGCAGCTCCAAACATCGACGCCCAAAGCACGTCAGCGCTCAGCCGCGCGTTGCCAGCCAGCACCGCCAATGATTCCTCACGGATATCCCTCTCCCCCAAACCTACGCTCGGCGACAGCGGGTGACAGCAAGCGGCCAGTCTGCGCTCCAACCTGCATCACGCTGCAGCTTCGGTCGCCCGACCCAACCTCCAAAGGCTACCGCCCGGAAACAAAATCACGACACGCGTCGGAAACCTCTCGCATCCGGTTCCAGATGGTGTAGGTGGCTTCCCCACTATCCCCTAACCAGCGGGTTGCTGCGCGCGTACACCACGCGAGCGGACGCCTGCAGGAGACGTTTTTTCCATCATGCGTATCCGTCATTTCGTGCTCATTGGTTCCCTGACCGTTTCCGCGTTCGGCTGCTCGGCTGAGACCCAAGCTCCCGGCGAAGGCGAGCAAGTCTCTGACAGCCAGAACCAAGAGCTGATCGCCGATCAGTCCACGTACTACAGCGTTCGCCCCGACTACCGTCGCTGCGTGTCACCGCTGTGCGGCGGCGTGTGGGTCAGCCGAGTGAACCGCCCCAACACCCGGTGCTCCGACGGCAGCTTCGCGAGCGAGTGCTACGTGGCCGACGCGGACCTGAGCAGCCTCGGCCTGCCGGAGACCCAGGAAGCCGACGTGCAGAGCGAGCTGCGCGCTGGGCGGCTGATCCTGCGCGGCAAGCTCACGAAGAAGAAGTACCAGGGCTTCGGCAAGCTCGGCTACTTCGAGGTAAGCGAAGCCTGGGAGCCCGCGACGAGCGCAGAGCCGAGCGGTAAGTTCTACCGCGTAACCAACAGCGGGATCCGTTGCTTCACCTACCCCTGCCCCACCTTCCACGAGGCGAAGCTGAATCGCCGCGCGGAGCAGGCGCTGTCGGGCATCGACCTGACCCACGTGGGCGCGAGCGACGAAGCCATCAACGACGCCTACGACGCGACCACCAGCGCAGACGGCATCCTGATCGCCGGCACCCACTACACTGAGACAGGCCCCGCGGGCAGCATGCCTGGCCTGGACGCGGAACAGTTTTACCGCAAGGTAACCCCCCGCGCGGAGGCCAAGTGCGTGGTCACGGGCTGCTCCGGCCAGCTATGCGCCGACGAGCAGATCTTCACCACCTGCGAGTGGCGCGAAGAGTACGCCTGCTATGACACGGCCAGCTGCGAGCGTCAGAAGGACGGCAGCTGCGGATGGACGCAGACGCCAGAACTCGACGCCTGCCTCAGCGGCGCGAGCTTCTGAGTTCGCCGCAAAGGCAAACAGCAACATCGGGAGCGCTGAAGCGCTCCCGATTGCGTTTTGTGTCCCTACTCATCAAGCGGCGTTGGAGCACCAAACAGCTTGCGCTTGCGTGCGCCCTTCTTCACCAGGTCGACGCGCCGCTCGCGGAACACCTCGGCGTAGCGATAGAACGGCACCCCGGGGTACAGGTGATGAATCAGATGGTAGTTCTGGTAGAGCAGCACCGGTGTCAGCCAGGGGTGGTCGATGAGCGTTGTCGCGCGGAAGCGATCTTGCTTCTGAATCACGTCATGAGGTGCGTGGGGCAGGTAGTCGAAGGCGAAGGCCAGCGCCGTGATCGCCAGGCGCGCACCGACTAACCAGGCCAGCACCAGCTGCCAGTGCCCGCTCAGCGCGACGAGCACCAGCAGCGCATAGGAAGCGACCAGCGTACCGATCGCTTCAAGGCGTTCGCGACGCGGCCGCTGAGCGCGGACATACAGCCAGTAGTAGTGGAGGTCTTGCGTCGCCCAGCGCAATGGCAGCTGCCAACGCGGCCCCGCTCCACTGTAGAAGTCGGGGTCGCTGTCCGCTTCGTTGGTGTGCTTGTGGTGCTCGAGATGGATCCAGCGAAAGGCCGGAAACGGCGCTAGCAACACAAACCCAGCGAACCGCCCAACCAGCTCGCTCGCCCAACGCGCCTTGGCGACGGACTTGTGAGCGGCGTCGTGCATTGGCGTAAACGCGACGAAGCCCGCAAGGAAGAACAGCGGCACGGCGACGAGCCAGCTAGGACCTTGCGCCACCATCATTGCCGCGAGGAAGCAACTCCAAGCGACCCCTGCTAGCAAGAGTGTAGGCCAGGCCCAACGGACAGCGCTGAGTGCCGAGTGGGTGGCGCGCCGAGTGGGAGCGGGCGAAACGACTGCAACCGTAGCCATGGGAAGGACTCTGTCCTCCGAACCGCAAAGTGTCAAGCGACACATTACACTTTACACTTTCGCGGCTCCAGGACAGCTCCCAGATTGAGGCCCTCGGCGGAAAGCCCGCACCTCGGTGCAGCCATCGACCCCATCGGCGCCGCGCGGGGTTTCGATGCGGGAAACAGCTTGGCTGGAACCGGCCGCCGCGTTAGGCAAGGGAGCCTTGCGCGAGCTATTCCGGGACGACTACTACGCCGTGACGGTGGACCCCGATGGGATCGCGCGCATCACGAGGTTGGCGAAGGGCTACACCACGCTCATCGAGGCCGAAGCGTCCCTCGATCGACTTCAGTTATGCATCCGTCGCCTACCGAGGAGTATGGCGCCTAAAGCTTTGGTAGATTTGCGCGAGTCTCCGGGGTGGAACGACGAGGCGTTCGAGAAGAAGACGGTGGCATTCCGCAAGGAACTCACGGCTCGCTTCAATCCGCTCGCGATCCTGGTGCGCACCGTGGTCGGGAAGCTGCAGATCTCGAGGCTGAATCGTCAGGACGCGATCGAGGCAGTTGTGTTCGACAATGAACAGCAGGCGATGCTGTTCTTGAAGAAGCCGAACTCCTGACCTGGGTCAGCAGCGCCTTGCGAGACGCGGCGGAGCAGCCGAGACTAGCCGCCGCGTGGGGGAAACGAAGCACACCCGGGTGCTCTTGGCGGATGACCATGAGCTGATCCTGGAAGGTCTGGAGCGCCTGCTGAGTCAGCGGGAGGATCTGGACATCGTCGCGAAGGAGCGACGGGGAGACGCCGCGCTCGAGCGACTGCGCCAGCGCGACGTCGACCTCGCGGTGCTCGACATCTCGATGCCTGGTCTCGATGGGCTCAGCGTGATCCGCGAGGCCAACGGGTTGTCGCTGAGCACGCGGTTCATCCTGCTCACCATGTTCGATGACCTCACCTACGTGCGCAAAGCGGAGAGCTTGGGCGTAAAGGTGTTCCTGCTCAAGGAGGCAGCGACGACCGAGCTCCTGCTGGCGATAGACGCCGCGCTGGAGGGCCATCGCTACTTGAGTTCGAGCTTGATGGAACGAATTCTCCGCACGGAACCGCCCCCGGTCGACGCCCTCGACATCGAGAAGCTCACACCCGCGGAGCTCGAGGTGCTGAGAGAGCTGTCCCTCAACAAAACCAGCAGGGAAATCGCCGCGACGCTGGGGGTGAGTCATCGCACAGTGCAGAATCACCGCGCCCACATCTGTGCCAAGCTCGACCTCAAAGGCAGCAATCGGCTCCTCGAGTTCGCGATCGAGAACCGCGAACGGCTCTACCCTGAATAGCCAAAAGAATGCTCACGCCGCGAGGGGGACGCGCAAGCGCACACTCGTTCCGCGATTCCCTGTCAGCACCGAGAGCTGCCCGCGGAGCGCCTCCACACGACTACGCAGGTTCGTGAGCCCACCGCCTGATCCGGTCGCCGCATCTCGCGTCACACCCAGGATACCGAAGCCATCGTCCCTGACTTCGATCTCGATCGTCTCTTCCGCGCGGATCACGACGTAGATGTTCTGACAGTGCGCGTGACGGAGCGCGTTGTAGACCCCTTCCACCACGATCCGTTCGAGCTCGCTACAGATCCCACCCGCGAGGTTGCGCCCAAGGTCGCCGGTAGGAGAGAAGTGAACGCGGCATGGCTGAGAGGGCACGCCACGCGCGTCCGCCTGCGCCTGCGCGAGAGCCTGCAACCGGCCTCCCAGCTCGGCGCTCCACTCCTGGAGTCCTCGGGGCGGCTCACGCAACTCCAGCACGACGCCGCGAAGCTCCTTGGCCAGGTCCTTCACTTCGTGTTCGAGACGGGTCGCGCGTTCCTCCAAAGGCTGACCCTGTCGCGCCAAGCGCCGCAGCCCGCTGAGGCCCCAGCTGAGGCTCGCGAGGCTAGTCGCCACACCATCGTGGAGATCTGCCGCTAGGCGCCGACGCTCCGCCTGCCGAGCGTGTGCGAGGTCTTGGCTCCTCAAGCGCTCTAGGAGCCCCAACGCTGCAATGCCAGCGAGCGCTAGCCCGAGCAGACTCGCCTGGGACGGTAGCCAGCGACCGACCACCCACACCAAGCTAACGAAGCCAAGCACCCCCAACCGACGCGACCAACACTTCCACCCCTCGCGGATCATCTCTAAAACTTCTCAAGGAAGGGGCCGCGCTCCTATCCGCGCAGGTGCTCAATCTGCGTGAGTAACCTTGCTCAAGTCGCACGCCTTCCCCAGCGTAGGTGAAGGTAGTCGCGGCGACCTGCTTCGTTCCCGAAAGTGCCGTAGTCTTTGTCTGCTCATCAGCGTTTCGACGCGAATTGCCAAGCAAAACTGGCCGTCTGACTTGCGACCCAACAATCTGTGACTGCCGGGTTCAGTTTGGGTAGCTTCTCTCCTGGTACCGCCGTGAACGCCGTCACCTCCGTCTTGGTGCTCGAAGACACCGCCCCCATTCGCCTCGGCGTCTGCGAGGCCGTCGCTGCACGTTCGGAGCTCGACCTGGTCGCGGCGTGCGAGACCGTCCGCCAAGCACTCGACTACATCGAGGACACCAGCCAACCGCTGGATGTCGCGATCATCGATCTGTCTTTGCCAGACGGCCACGGCACTGACGTGGTCGCCAAGGTCACGGAGCTGCGTCCGCAGTGCGTCTGCCTGGTATTCACCGTGCTGGCGGACGAAGCATCCATCTTCTCCGCTCTGCGTGCCGGCGCCCGTGGCTATATCCTCAAGGAAAGCAGCCCCGAGGAGCTGGTCGAAGCAATTTTCCACGCCGAAACTGGCGGCGCTCCCATGAGCCCGGAGGTCGCGCGAACGGTCGTCGAGAGTTTTCGTCCGGACAACGTCGCGGAACGCACGGGGCTCACGCCGCGGGAACGCGAGATCCTGGAGTTGCTCTGCCACGGCACGAGCTACTCAGAGGTCGCGGACATGCTGCACATTGGGCGCGGCACGGTGCACACCCACGTGAAGAACATCTATCGCAAGTTGGATGTCAGCTCGAAAGCCGAAGCCACGAAGGTAGCCATCCAGCGCCGGCTGTTCATTCCCTGACCATGCTTTCCGCACAGAACCGACAGCGCGCGCTCAGCGCAGCGATGATGAGCCTCGCCCTCACTTCGCTGAGCTGTGACCGCTCCACCGCTCCAGCGCCAGATAATAGCCTTGAAGAGCCCAGCCAAGCGAGCGCAGCGCCAGCAAGCTCGCCCAGCGTGGCTCCGGCGCCCCTCTCCCCCCCAAAACCAGAGGCAAAACGGCCCTACAACGTAGTCCTCATCTACGTCGATAGCCTACGCGCTGACATGCCTTGGAGCGGCTACCCTCGGAAGATCGCTCCGAACCTGACGAAGTTCGCCCAGCGCGCCGTGTGGTACGAGAACGCGTACTCGCTGTCCAGCTACACCGCTAAATCGATCCCACCAAGCTTGATCGGTGGATATCCGAGTGAGTTGAAGCGGGATGGCTACTTCTTCACCAAGTGGTCGCCCGAAAACCTTTTCCTTGCGGAACGCGTCCAAGGAGCAGGGCACCGTACCCTCGCAGGACACGTGCATGGGTATTTTCAGCCAAAGCTAGCGATGGGCCCCGCGGAGGGGGTGGACGACTATCGCATGATCGAGGGTCACATCGACCTACAGGCGGTGAAATCGGTAACGGACGAGCGCTTGTTCAAGCTCGCCAAACAGATGCTGACGGATCCGAAGAACGTGTCATTGCCGGACGGCAAACGCTTCTTCGCGGTGTTTCACTTCTTGGACCCTCACCACACCTACGAGCGTCACGCAGGGGTGCATGGCTTCGGCAACAAGCCGCGCGACATGTACGACAGCGAGGTCTTGTGGACGGACCGTTGGGTAGGGCAACTGCTCGACTTCATCGAGAGCGCTCCATGGTCCGAGAACACCGCGGTGATCGTGACGGCAGATCATGGCGAGGGCTTCGGAGAGCACAACCACTTCCGACACGCCTACGAGCTATGGGAGTCCTTGGTGCGCGTCCCGCTACTATTCTATATCCCCGGGGCAACGCCAGCGAAGTTGAGCGAAGCCCGCGGACATATCGATCTCGCACCGACGATCGCCGACCTGATGGGGGTCAAGGCGGAGCCCAAGTTTCGCGGCGTGAGCCTGGTGAGTGAGCTGTTCGGCTCGCCACAGCTGCCGCGTCCTGTGGTCGTGGACCTACCGCGGGATGACCTTCAAGACCGCCGTCGTGCGGTGATCGATGGGGGCTGGAAGCTCATCAGCTTCGGTGACGACAAGCGCTTCCAGCTTTACCACTTGAAGGAAGATCCCACGGAGAGCCAGGACCTCGCGAAAACGAACCCGGAACAGCTCGAGCGCATGCGCGCGCTGCTCTCGCGCCTGAACGAGGAAATCCCCACGCAACCGGTGAGCGGCGGGGTGACGCTCAAGGGCGCACCGGCCGGTCGGCGCTACTAAAAGCCGCGGGAACCCTTCGGTTTCTCCAGTCTGGGTTTAGCTGGGGTGACGGAGGTCAAACATTACGGGCGCTTGACTCGCGATTCCTTGAACGACGCCCGTGCATCCATCATGCTCCCGGCCTCTCTGCGTTTGCTGGATTGTTCTACGGGAACGCTGCTCAGTGTCTCTGAGCAGCGTGTCCCCCGCCGTGCCTCTGGGCGCGGCGCTTGAGTAGAACCAGTCGGGCTCCTTCCGCCCGACGGTTCACTCGTTGCCAGAGCCAATACGAACCTCGACTAGCGAGGTTGGGACACCGCGGACGCACCAACAACGAGGAATCGATATGCGGTCTTTCTTGATCAAGGCGTCAGTCGCCGCGGGCTTGCTCGCGTTGACCACCGCCGGCTGTGGCTCCGATGACGGAGGCGGCTCTGGAGGCAACGGTGCGAGCGGTGGCGCAGCGGGCTCCGCAGGTTCGGCGGGCGCTGCAGGCGCTGGCGCGACCGGCGGTACCGCGGGCGTGAGTGGCGGCGGAACGGGGGGCACTGGCGGCAACCCGGACACGCTGAAGATCACCACCTGCACCAACACACCGTCTCCTGCCACCGACCCGGGCGCCAACGTCTGCGCCGTGGAGAGCGGCAGCGGCACGAACACACTGGTCGTCGGCGACGTGCTCGTCCCCGGCGAGGTGTTCGAGGGCGGCGGCGTGCTCTACGACGACACGGGCGCCATCAGCTGCGTCGGTTGCGACTGCGTCGATCAAGCGGCGGACGCCACCAAGATCATCTGCCCGGACGCGACCGTTTCCCCGGGGTTAGTCAACGCCCACGACCACGTTGGCTGGATGAACGGCAGCCCCTGGGTCGCCGGCGATCACAACGTGGACCCGGCGCTGCGCTGGGAGCACCGCCACGACTGGCGCCGTGGCAAGCGGGGCAACCCGTCAATCAACGAGGACGGCGGCGGCGCGAGCACTGACGAGAAGGCCTACGGCGAGCTGCGTTTCGCGCTCGGTGGTGCCACCGCGGTGTTTGGTTCCGGAGACATCGCCGGGATTCTCCGTGACCTCGATCGCACGGGTAGTGGTGACAACGGTCTCGGCCAGCCCGGCGCCGGCTACGACACGTTTCCGCTCGGAGACAGTGACGGCACCCAGCTCGCGACTGGCTGTGGCTACCCCGACGTCAGTGGTCCTCCCGGCGCGAGCGTTCCGGCCTATGCACCCCACGTATCGGAGGGTATCGACGCCGAGGCTCGCAACGAGTTCTTGTGCCTCACTGGTCAAGGCCAAGGAAGCCAGCAGACCCTCGACAATCGCGCGGCGATTATCCACGGCATCGGCTTGAACCCGGTGGATGTCGCGCTGATGGCGTCGACCGGCATCGATCTCATCTGGTCACCTCGCTCGAACGTCTCGCTCTACGGCGACACCGCAAACGTCACCGAGATGGCCCGCGCGGGTGTGAGCATCGGTCTCGGCAGCGACTGGATGCCGTCTGGCTCGATGAACATGCTGCGTGAGCTGAAGTGCGCTGACGAGCTCAACACCGCCAACTACGGCAAGTACTTCAGCGACCAGGCGCTCTGGGTCATGGCGACGCTCGGCTCCGCCCGCGCGCTCGGCATGGACAACGCGATTGGCGTGCTGGCGACGGGTCACAAGGCGGACATCGCGATCTTCGCGAACTCTGGCCGTCAGCATCACCGCGCAGTCATCGACGCTGGCGCCGGTGATGTGGCGCTGGTGTTGCGTGGCGGTCTCCCCGTCACCGGCAACAGCGCGGTCGTCAACGCACTGGCAACCGGCTGCGACGATCTCGGCGACGTGTGCGGCTCCAACAAGAGCGCGTGTCTGACCCGTGACATCGGCAAGAGCTGGAGCGCGTTGCAGTCTGCGGTTGGTTCGCCTGCGTACCCGCTGTTCTTCTGCGGCGTCCCGGATGGCGAGCCGAGCTGTGTGCCTGCGCGCACGCTGACCGATGACTCGGTCAACGGCTCTGGCAACTACGCGGGCATGAGCGTGGCCAACGACCAGGACGGCGATGGTGTTCCGGATTCGGAAGACAACTGCCCCAGCATCTTCAACCCGGTGCGTCCCTTGGATGGCGGCAAGCAGGCCGACTACGACAGCGACGACGTCGGTGACGTATGTGACCCGTGCCCGCTCGAGGCCGCCTCGACGACCTGCAAGACGTTCGATCCGAACGACACCGACGGCGACGGCGTGCCGAACCTGAGCGACAACTGCCCGGCAACGGAGAACGCCGATCAGGCCGACATGGACAACGACGGGAAGGGCGATCTCTGTGATCTCTGCCCCAGCGTGACCAACGTCGGTGACGCCGGGTGTCCCTACGACATCCCCACGCTCAAGACGGATGCCACGCTGCAAGGCGAGCGCGTCGCTGTTCAGGGTGCGGTGGTGACCGGCGTCGGTCCCCAGGGCTTCTTCATCCAGGAGAACACCACGACCTTCAAGGACAACGCGGGTGTCTACATCTTCAACGGCTCTGACGCGAAACCGAACCTCGACGACATCATTGACGTCACGGGCGCGACTCTGACCACCTACTTCAGCCAAATCCAGCTGAATACGGTGAGCTGGACCGCCACCGGCAGCACCTTCCAGATGCCGCCTCGGGTGCTCACCGCTGCTGAGCTCACCCAGTTGGTGACCGATGGCGCTGCGTCACCCCTCGAAGGCCAGCTAATCCAGGTGGAAAATGTGTCCGTGAGCGACGCTGATCCGGTTGGCGGCTCGGGCGACACCAACAACGTCAACGAGTTCGAACTCACCGGCGGCCTGCGCGTCGACGATGCCATCTGGCCAACGGGTCAGACCTTCATCGATCCGTTCCCCACCGTGGGCGAGCAGTTCGTGTCCATCACCGGCCCCGTGTCGTTCCGCAACGACTACCTGAAGTTGCTGCCCCGCGCCCCGACTGACCTCGTGTTCGCGGCGGCAGACGTCGCAGCGTTCAGCTCGGCACAGGTCTACCAGCGCGTTGGCACCCTGGGTAACACCCTCCCGGCGCCGCTCGTCGTGACGCTGACTCGCTCGGTGGCTGCGGCAACGCTGGTCGAGGTGACGTCAGATGACACGGGTACCGCCACGATTCCCGGCAGCCCGTTTACGGTCAACGCTGGGGAAAACAGCGTGACCATTCCCGTCAACGGTGTCGCCGCTGGCACCACGACCCTGCGCGCGAACATCCAGGGACAGACGACGGAGGTGACGACTCAAATCCAGGTGCTCACGGACAACGCGATCCCGAACGTCGTCTCCATCGCGCCCACCTCGGCGACCGTCGTCGTCGGCGACACGCAGCAGTTCACCGTCACCCTCGAGCATCCTGCTCCCGTGGGCGGCATGAACCTCACCGCTGCAGTCACCGGTAGCATTGGCAGCGTTCCGAACCCGATCGCTGTCCCGGCGGACGTCACCCAGGTCATGTTCAACTTCACCGCAGGGAACACGGCAGGCACCGGCCAGATCCAAATCAACGGCACCACGACCGCTGACGTAAGCGTCATCGATCAGCCGGCGGATCTGGATATCGGTGGTTACACGCTGGTTCAGACGACGAGCGCGAAGACCTACGACATCCCCTCCGGTACCATGGTGCCCGCCGGGGG
The DNA here is from genome assembly GCA_020633205.1 of Polyangiaceae bacterium. Classification (NCBI taxonomy): domain Bacteria; kingdom Pseudomonadati; phylum Myxococcota; order Polyangiales; family Polyangiaceae; species Polyangiaceae bacterium. The sequence continues at coordinate 74,239 of JACKEB010000015.1, read as the reverse complement.
ATACGTGATCATCTCGCGCACGGCGACCAAGGCGGAGTTCGAGACGTACTTCGGACTCACCCTGGGAGCGAACGTCATCTACCTCAATGCGGGTGACGCTGGCATCACCATCAACGGCGACGAGACCTACGCTCTGCAAAATGCCTCGAGCACCGTGATCGACGGGCCGAGCATCGCGCAGCCGGCCAGTGCCGGGCGGAACTACTCGCGTGTACAACCCGTGGGCCCCGCGAACATGGCAAGCTCCTGGACGGACCAAGCCGACAGCATTGCCGTGTGTTCGCCAGGCAGCGGGCAAACCATCCCGGGCACCTTGTCGGGGATCTACATCAGCGAGATCAGCGACGTCTCTGGCTCGGGCAACTTCAAGTACGAGTACGTGGAGCTGTTCTACGACGGCGGCTGAGCCAACTAGCTAAAGAGTCACTCGGCGGCGAGTTCCACTTCGGAGCTCGCCGTCGCGTGTTTTGTGGTCAGCGTTTCCCTCGCACCGCGCCAGGCGGCTTCGAGGGCAGCCCAGCTCGCTTTTTCCCGTGCGAAAATTCGGGCAGCTTCCCGCCGATAGGCCTCGTTCAGCTCCGGCTGGTCTTCGCGCAGCGTCCGCGGCTTCTTTTGGGGGTGAGGCGCGCCAGCTTGCGCGTCATGGACATCCTGAGCGCCTTGTTCAGGCTCGATCCAAAGCTCACTGCCAACGCCGATCAGCGTCGGCATACGTCCACGGGACTTCGCTTTGCGAGACTTCTGTCCCGGCGGTCGCTGAGCGACCACCACGGAAAGCTCCGCGCGGCGCCGAACCTGGCTCACGGGTTCGCACGCTTCAGGAAGTGTGGGCATTGCCTCACGGGCGTCGTTGACGGACATGGTCGCACTCGATGGCTGCCATGCGCCTCGAAGCGGGGCCAAGTTTGCGCCGGCGTGGTCGGGCTAGATGCGCGAGATCCCTTTGCTTATGCAGCACCTCAAACGAGGCCGGGGCTCCGCGCGATCTCGCGCAGAGCCCCGACTTGCACTGATATGCGACTAAGCGAGCAGTGAGTCGCCGTTGCTCTCAGCGCCGCTCCCACCGACGACCGGATCCGTGTGCTCCGTTTCGAGGGCGAGACTGAGCACCTCGCTCATGTCTTCCACCAGGTGGATCTCCAGCGCTTCCCGAGTGACCTCGGGGACATCTGCCAGATCGCGCTCGTTCTGCTTGGGTAGTATTACCCTGCGGATTCCCGCTCGGTGTGCTGCGAGCACCTTCGCTTTGATGCCTCCGACCGGCAGTACGCGCCCACGTAGCGAACACTCACCGGTCATCGCGGTGTCTGGGCGAACCTTGCGGCCACTCAGGAGCGACGCGAGCGCCGTGAAGATGGTCACTCCGGCGGAGGGACCGTCTTTGGGGACGGCTCCCGCGGGGACGTGGATGTGCAGGTCCTGTGTATCGAGCACGCTGCTCTCTAGCCCGAGCTCAGGAGCGTGACTTCTGACGTACGTAAGAGCCGCACGGGCTGACTCCTTCATCACGTCACCCAACTGGCCAGTGATCTCGAGGCGCCCTTTGCCTGGCATGCGCGACGTCTCGATGAACAAGATGTCACCGCCAAACGGAGTCCACGCCATTCCCGTCGCCACGCCAGGATAGGCGACTCGCTCGGCCACATCACTACGGAAACGGGGCTTTCCGAGGTAACCCGCGACGTCATCTCGGTCCACGACGAACCGATGTTCGACATCCTTGTTGCGGGCGACTTCCAGCGCGAGCGAGCGACCGAGGCGCGTGAGCTCGCGGTCGAGCTGGCGCACCCCCGCCTCCCGAGTGTAGTCCTCGACGATGCCCTCGAGAGCGGCGTCCGTCAGCGAGAAGGAACCCTCGGGGATGCCGACCTCCTTCATGCGCTTGGGGATCAAGTGCCGACGGGCAATGTGCGACTTCTCAGCCTGAGTGTAGCCGCTGAGTTCGACGATCTCGAGGCGGTCCCGCAGCGGAGCGGAGATGGTATCCAAGCTGTTGGCGGTGCAAACGAACATCACCTCACTCAAGTCGAACGGAGTCTCCAGGTAGTGATCCGTGAAGTGCTTGTTCTGCTCAGGATCGAGCACCTCGAGCAACGCCGCCTCAGGTGAACCGCCGTAGCCATGCCCAAGCTTGTCGATTTCGTCGAGTAGCACGACGGGGTTCTTCACCTCCGCCTGCTTCAACCCAAACACGACGCGCCCAGGGATCGCACCGACATACGTGCGGCGGTGACCGCGGATCTCCGCTTCGTCTCGCACGCCGCCGAGGGCAATGCGCACGAAGGGTCGCTTGGTGGCCTCAGCGATACTACGGCCCAAGCTGGTCTTGCCCACGCCGGGAGGTCCGACCAAGCAGAGAATGGTACCGCGCGGATTTCCTGAGAGTTGCTGGACGGCCATGTGCTCGAGGATTCGCTTCTTCACGTCCTCCATGCCGTAGTGATCCGCTTCGAGCTTGTCGGAGATCGCGTCGATTTCGATGCTGGAGTCAGCGCGTTTACTCCAAGGCAGCGCGGCTAGCCAGTCGAGGTAGCTGCGAATCACGTTGGCTTCCGGCCCTTGGCCTCCTGTCTGGTCGAGGCGCTTGAGCTCACGGTCGGCGATCTTGCGAGCCTCGGGACTGAGCCCCGCGGCGTCGAGGCGCGCTCGTAGGTTATCCGTCTCGTCCTCGTCCTCGTCGTCACCCAGCTCACGCTTGATGGCCTTGAGCTGCTCGCGCAGGATGGCTTCCTTCTGGGTCTTGCCCAGCGACTTACGCACATCTTGCTCGATCTTTGTCCGGAGTTCCGCACGGGTACGCGCCCTGGTCAGGAGCTCGATCACGACCTTCAGTCGCTCGGCCACATCGAGCTCGCTGAGCACAGCAATCGCGTCCTCCGTGTCGAGCCCAAGGCTCGCCGAAATTCGGTCAGCGAAACTGGACGGATCACCTTCAGGAGAGGGGATTTCCCCAAGAGCACCGCCCTTTTGGCTCAGCTCTTCTAGGTGAGTATGCAGCTCTTCCGCGAGGATTGATGCGGCATCACCGGTATTTCCGATCTCAGCGAGCAACACTCCGTCAGCTCGCCAAAACGGTGCGCGGTCGTCGACCGCGTCCAGCGAAAATCGGTCCAGGCCCTCCAGCACGAGCTGATAGACCTTTTCGTTGCGTCGACTGATGCCTACGACCTTCGCGAAGCTGCCGACGGGGTACAAGTCCTCGAGCTTAGGGGCGTCAACGCGGGGATCGCGCTGAGTCGCCACGGCGATGATGTCACCCTCATGTAGCGTGCCCAGGAGTGCGAGCGAGCGCGGACGACCAACGCTCAGGCTGAGCGTCGTGCCGGGGAACACCACGCCAGAGCGCAGTGGAAGCAAAGCAAACGGTGAACTAGGCGCAGGTGCGCCGCCGCGTAGTTTCATCATGAACGCGTACCTCGTCTGGACGTCGCAACGTGTTGCTCGTCCCGCTATTCCGCGCGGATGCTTCGCGCGAGCGTTGGCCGCCCAGGCTTCCGAAATGAAGCCCGACACGGATGGGGGTTATGAACAGCTGAGTGAACGGAACCTAAATTCGTTCACGGAGCTGTCAACACTCGCCGCAAAAACTGGCTCCGGCTTTGCATGCGCGGAGATCGTGAGGGCTGAAGCCTGCGTCTCGAAGCAACGATGTCAATCGCCCCGAGCCAGCAAGCCCCGCGAAATGAGGCGTGCAAGGCCAACCACCTCACGCTTCGCGGTGGCTTCGTCGAGCGTAAACAGCCAGGGCGGCGAGTAAGCAGCACAGGCGCGTTGCACGAGCTGACTCGTCTGCTCCAGATCCGTGAAGGCGAATACCCCCGCGGCCTTCCCTGCCCTCAGCACTCCTTCGAGCAGCTCCGACTCGGCCTGTGAGAAGTGCCCCACGCCCGACTGGGCCGAGCGGCAAAGGACGAAGTCGCACGCGTGGGCCCCCTCCGCCGCCAACGCAAAGAAGACCCGCACTCTCTCCTCGAGGATACGCTCCAGGCAAAGCGACGGCTCCTCGCAGGCTACCGTCTGCATGGCTTCCACGACGCGATGGTGGCGAGAATCCGAGAGCGCGGTGACGATGGAGTCCTTGGACTGAAACTCCAAGTAGACAGTGCCCACGCCGATCCCCGACTCGCGGGCGATATCTCCTACGGTTGTCTTGCCCGCGCCGTGCTCGCGAAATAACCGCTCAGCGGCCCGTAGGATCTCCTCACGCCGATGCGATTTCACGGAGCGATTGTGTCAGCCTGGCGTAAGTCGTTCCAGAGCGCTGGTCACAGCTGAAAATTCACCGCACGCAGCGAGCTGAACTCCTCGGCCACGCTCTGGAGATCGGCGACGGCGCTCGGACCAATCAAGAGCCCGCGGAGCCGGGAGAGCCGAGGGCGATCCAGCTCGCTAAAGCCTCCGCTGAGGCAGCGAGCCGCCAACAAGCAGGTCGGCTCGTCGAGCTCCGGACTGACAAACACCGCGCGGCGGGTGAGCAAGCAGTGCAGCTCCCCGGGTCCCAAAACCCAAACACCGATTGCTTCGTCAAGACCTGACACCAGGACCGCAGCGACTTCCCAATCTACAAACAGTTCGTCGTAGCAACACACCAACTCTAGAGCGCGCGCTCGCAAGACCCAATCAGCCGAAGCCGGATCCGAGATGAGCCTGCGCTCTGGCAGCGTGCTTCCCGGTGGAAAACGCGTAACCATCCCCCCGCCGGTCATGCAAAGAGACCAGCGCTTCCGCAGGCTCTCCCAGTGAGTGAGCAACTCCGAGAGCTCACAGAACAATGGCGGCTCGAGCTCGAGTGTATCGGCGGAGAACGGTGTCACGCCCCGCGAGGGTTCGCTCGTCACGCCGATTGTGCTGTCGTGGACCTCGGTGCGCACAACCGTCAGCACCTCCGGCTCATCGTCGGATGGCTTCGCCGCGCGTGGCATGCGGCCAGGGGTCGGAGAACGAGGAACGATGGGCATGAGTGCTAAGCGAGACGCTCTCGGCGTACCGGCGGAGGCGCAGCCCGGCGGAAATTCCGTCGGTCTTACCCCCTACGAGCGGCGTGGAAACAGGCTTGAGTCTACTGCAGCGCCTGCAGCGAGCAACAGGCGGCTTGCCGAACCGCGGCGACGACCGCATGTGGAGGTCAAGAATCTTTGAGTGCGCCCCCACCTCCGAAGAGCCGATCGCGAGCATTGCTATCCAGCTATTGCCGGGGAATCGCCGGCAAATGTCGCACCGACCCTGGGCAATGCAGACAGACTGTGCTCCGCTTCACCCAGCCGAGGCCCCCAATGCACATCATAATGGTCAAGAAACGTCTCACGAACGGCGAGCCCTGTCCCAAGTGTATTCAAGCCGAGGAAATGTTGCGCGAGCGCGGGCTTTGGGAGCGAATCGACGAAGTCGTCTGGGCGCAAGAGGGGGATGAGAACAGCGCTGGTATGCGCCTAGCTGCGCAGCATGGGGTGACTCTTGCGCCCTTCTTCATCTTCGATGCAGAGGGCGAGGCGCGCGTGGTCACCAGTGCATTGCGAGCTGCCAAGGAGCTGAGCGACGCACCGTCTTCCTCCGCACCGGCAGAGCTCGACCTGGGTAGCGCACGAGAAGAGCTAGCCGCCCTGACCCCGCCCGAGGTGGTGCGCTGGGCGCTGTCGCGCTTCGGCTCGAACCTGGGCATCGCGTTCAGCGGTGCAGAAGACGTCGCGCTCGTTCACATGGCCGCAAGAAGCGGTGTGGCCTTTCGGGTGTTCTGCCTGGACACCGGCCGGCTCCACGCGGAAACATATCGCTTCATCGAGAGGGTGCGTCAGCACTACGGCGTCGAGGTAGAGATGCTGTTCCCTGACGCTGTCGGCGTGGAGAGCCTCGTGCGCAAGAAGGGTCTGTTCAGCTTCTACGATGACGGCCATCAGGAATGCTGCGGTGTGAGGAAGGTCGCTCCGCTGCGCAGAGCACTCGCGAACTACTCGGCATGGATGACCGGCCAGCGCAGAGATCAGAGCCCGACGCGCAGCGCAGTGGAGATCCTAGAGGCGGACGCCACATTCAGCGGAGTGGGCCCGGTGCTCTACAAATTCAATCCGTTGGCTGGGTGGTCCCAACAGCAGGTCTGGGAATACATCCGCACGGAAGATATTCCGTACAACGACCTTCACGACAAGGGGTTCATCTCCATCGGATGCGAGCCGTGTACCCGCGCGACGCGTCCCGGGGAGCACGAGCGCGCTGGGCGCTGGTGGTGGGAAGAGTCCACCCAGCGCGAGTGCGGGCTCCACGTAAAGCACTAGGCTTTGGTCGCCTGACGCGACCGGCGTGCGTTGCGCTGCCTAGCGCTTCCCCAGCGCCTTGCCCAGCTCGCGTACTCCGCGATCCGTCGGCTCGAGCTCCTTCGCTCGCTCGTACTCACCAAGCGCGCTCTTCTTCATATCCGCCGCGAGGTAGGCCTTGCCAAGCACCACGCGGTGCGACGCGCGTTGAGGCGCGATCATCACGGCGTTCTTGGCGAGGCGGATCGCTTGGTTCACGTCGGTGTTCAGCAAGCATAGCGCAGCGCGCTCTAGCAGCTGACCGTTGTGAGGCCTGCCGACATGCGCCTTCTCGTAGAACTGCGCCGCCTCCCTCCACTGACCCTGACGCTCAGCGACCTGACCACGCTGGATGTACTCATCAGCATGCTTTACGGAGACTGCCTGTTCGAGCTTCTCGAGGCGCTCGAGCAGCTCGGCGTTCTCCGGATCGAGGCTGACCGCGATCTTGACGGCATTCCTTGCGGAAATCAAATCGTGTTCACGCTCGGCTTCCTTGGCGGTCTGCAGGTAGCGCGCGATCCGCACTCGCGGATCGCTGGAGCGCTCGGCTTGGAGGCGCCGCATGGAATCCCTTGCGGCGTTCTTGACCTCCTCGCTGGACTTCTGGGGCGGTACGGAGACGCGCCGCATGCTCGGACTGCTAAACTTGCGCGCCAGCGCGCGACGGCGAGCCTCTGAGTCACGGCTCCCCGCGGCGGGGGGACGGGATGAGCCTGCGGCTGGAGGTCGCGAAGAAACTCCAGGAGGTTGACTCATCTGAGGCGCGCGAGGCGGCTTTGGGATGTCGACGGGTGGCGCCGAACTGGTCTGTGTCGTCCGCGAAGCTCGCTCCTGCGCCCCAAGCGCGTTCTCCAAGGCTTCATAGGCGGCGGTCAGGCGCTTGAAGATGCGCTCGAGTTGCGCCTTGTAGGGGCCGAGCTGTTTTCCAAAGTAGCGGTCGGGGTGGTAGCGGCGAATGCCAGCGTGATACGTCGCTCGTATCTCTTCCCGCGAGGAACTGACATCGCAACCGAGGACCACGTACGGATCCGACGACGCGATGCGCTCGGCAACCTCTGAGATCTCCCGTTGGAGTTCCGGCGGTAGCTCGATGACCTCTTCAAGTACCTCCGGCTCCGCCGCGGCTTGCGCTGGAGTGCCCGAGATCCCAGACGGCCGCTCTAGGGACCGACGGGCGGTAGCATGCTCGAGCAGCTCAGCTTCTGTCGCCCGCTCCAAACCTCCGGGCCGCGGGCGCCCCATGTCCACGAGGCCGCGCACCTCCAGCTCTGACACCAACGGCGCGATCTGCTCGACGCTGGTCCCAAGCAATTGGGCGAGCTCGACCACCGAAGACCGATCGTCGATCAGTCCCAGCAGCATGCTGGCATCGGGGCTGATCCCGGAAGGATCGCCAAACAGCCGCTTGGGAACCAACGCCCCCAGCCCATCGTCTCTCGTCTCGGCAGCCACACCGTCACCCTTCGGTGCCATGGAGTGGGGATCATCGCACACTCCTATTACTCACGGGAGATGCCTCGAATTTGCACGTCACATGCAAATTTGTATTTGCACGTGCCGTGCAAATACATCAGCGTCCATGCATGAACGCCGCACGCTCGTCGCTGCTGGTTGCGCTGCTCTGCCTCGCTTGCTCCAAGTCTGAGCCCACGCCGGCTCCGCTCGTCCCCACTCCAAGGACGCTGACTGACCACTGCCAAAGCGCAATCGGTGCTCCCCGAGTAGTGACCGTCACGCCCCAGCTGTTCGTGGCAGTTGGCTACGATCTCGCAAACACGATCGTGCTCCGCACACCGGACGGAAACGTCGTAGTCGACGCGATGATGAGCCCAGAGCGCGCAGCCCAAGCGAAGGCGGAGCTCTCCAAGGTTGCGCCTGGCCCCACGAAGGCGCTGATCTTCACCCACAGCCACATCGATCACGTTGGGGGAGCCAATGTGTGGCTGGACGAGGGCACGGAGATCTGGGCGACCTCGCGATTCCGGGATCACTTCATCAAGCAGTACGGGGTGTTCCAGCGTGCGGAACGTATCCGCGGGGTAAGACAGTTCGGACGCAATGTAGACAAGCAATCGCTCGAGTGCTCGGCGCTCGGCAAGAACCCCGACTTTGACCTGCACGTAGGCGGCGGCATTCGCATGCCAACCAAGACGTTCAGCGAGAAGACAAGCTTTCAGGTCGGTGGCGTGGAGATTCAACTCGTCGAGGCGCACGGCGAAACCGACGATGAGCTCTTCGTGTGGATCCCAAGTCAGAAAGCGCTACTCCCGGGGGACAACTTCTATCGCGCTTTCCCGAATCTCTACACGATCCGCGGAACCCGCGCGCGCCCCGTGTCAGAGTGGATTGGCAGCCTTGATGCCATGCGGCGCCTCGAGCCCGAGCACCTGGTGCCGTCCCACACCGTCCCGGTGTCGGGGAAGGAGGCCGTGAGGAAGGCGCTGGTCACTTACCGTGACGGCATCGCCTACGTGCGGAATGCAGTGGTGCAAGGCGCAAACGCCGGACGCAGCGTAGATGAACTGGCCGACACGATTCACCTCCCCCCCCACCTGGCGAACGCACCGGAACTGGCGGAACTCTACGGGCAGGTGGACTGGTCGGTGCGAGCCATCTACGACAACGAACTTGGGTGGTTCGATGGCAGCGCTGAGTCACTCTACCCGTTACCCAAACGAGAGCTGAGCAAGCGGGAGCTCGAAGCCATGGGCGGCACCGCGAAGGTCTTGGAGATGGCCAAGCAGGCCCTGGACGGAGGCGATGCGCGCTGGGCCATGCACCTACTCGCGAAGCTCGAAGATGCCGCAGATGATTCCGCGCGAAAAGAGCTAAAGCCGCTCTTCGCGCGCGCTCTCCGCGGCGTTGGGCAGGATGTCTACAACACCAACGGGCGCGGGTACCTTCTGCAAACGGCGCTCGAAGCCGAAGGCAAAGACAGCACGCTCAAGCCAGAAGTCAGCGATACGCTACTCTCGGAGCTACCCGTCTCGACATTCTTCGACACCATGGCGACACGACTCAAGACCGACGAAGCAAAAGACGTTCAGGAAACGCTGAAGATCCAGTTCAAGGACCTGGACGAAAGCGTGTTCGTTACCGTAAGAAACGGCGTCGCTGAAATCGCCATGGGCGATCCGCTACCTGGGACCCCAGAGCCTTTCGCAACGCTGCGCACGGACAGCTTGACCTGGAAACGCATGGCTCTCGGCAAAGACAACCCACTCGCTGCGAGCCTCGACAAGCGCCTGACCATCGACGGCGAGCTGCTCAGGGTGAGGCGCTTCACAGAGCGCTTCGAGAAGGGGCTATGAGCGCACCCAACAGAGCGTGGTACGCAGAATGACCGCCGCCCCAATCGATGGCCGTGTGAAGCGCCGCATGCAGACGCGCAAGCGCATCATTGAGGCGCTGCGCTCGTTGATCGCCAGCGGCAGCGCAAAACCCACCGCCGAACAGATCGCGAAACAAGCGAACGTTTCCCTGCGGTCCATTTATCAACACTTCTCCGATCTCGACGACCTGTTCGCGGAGTTGGCCAAGCAGTCCCTCGAACCCTCTGAGCTCGAGCGAAGCCGAGCGAACAGCGACTCGACCAGCGAAGGGGAACTGCACACGCGCATTGCCGCGGTGGTGGAGCAACGCGACCGCTACTACGACGAGATTCACGACTCCGCCAAGCTCGCGCTGAGGCTCGAAGCCTCTTCAGATGAAGTCGCGCGCGCGGTGCGCGCGGTACGCAAGGAGCTTCGCCAGCAGGTGACTACTAGCTTCGCACCAGAGCTAGACTTATGCAGCGAAGAAGAACGGGAAGATCGCCTGGAGGCGTGCATCGTGGCGCTTTCATTCAGCACCTACGAGCTACTCCGAACCCATCACGGACTCAGCCGAGTTCGTTACCGCAGAGTAACGAAGCGCAGCCTCGCGCTGCTGCTGACTAGCGCTTGATGGCAGGAGGAATGGGGTACAGCTCGACAAGTAGCGCGTTGTTCCGAAACCCCAGCGCTTCGCGTTGAATGCGCAGATCGCGAACGCGGAGCTTGGCGTACTCACGCATCCGGTTGAAGTCATCGATCAAGAGAGCCTTGCCCTCCTCGTCAGCCTTCCGCATGCGGGCAGCCAGCACATCGAGCTCGAGCAGAGCGCGATTGATCCGATCCTCAGCTCGCCCGAGGGACGCGGCCATCTCCTCGACAATTTCCCGCTGGATTTTACCGAGTTCTGCACTTCGTCGCGCCTCGGCGGTCTTCGCGCGCAGTCGCTCGAGGTAGGGGCTCTGAAACCCCTCAGCGGATAGTCGCTTGACCAGGTCCCGGGCTCGGTCCTCCATGCACGAGGGATCTAAAGCAGCTGACTCGTGGCGTCGAACCCTCGTTGCCGGCTTTCTTACTCGTGAGACAACGGACCGCACTGCTTTCGCTGTGCGGCCCCATGCATTGTCACCGTGCAACCGCCTACAGCTGCGCAACCATCACCGAGATGTACTGCGGGTTGTAGCTCAGGCTGGTCGCATCGCCGGTGCGGTAGCAGACCCCCGCGGTGTAGCGCCCTTCAGGCACGTTCACGAAGTGGTACATGAACGGCGTCACGGTGGGCATGCTGGCCGTGGAGATTGGCATGTGGAACGGGGCGGAGATCGTGCCCGCCTCGTTGATCAGGCAGGCGGCCACTTCAACCGGTGACTGCGCCCCGGTGATGCCCGAGGTGCCATTCACGATCACCACTTGCCCGGGCTTCACGTCGAACACCGCGGTTTGAAAGATCGGAATGTCCGTCTGACCCAGGTTTGCACGCCCTGATTTGTCGAACATGAAGGTGTCGACATAGACAACACCGCTAGGTCCTTGGATGCCCGGGATCCCCTGCAAACCGCGGGGTCCGGTTGGACCCGTCGAGCCGTTGGTTCCGTTCGTCCCAGCGGGGCCGGTGGGACCCGTGGGGCCCTGACTTCCGTTCGTACCGTTCGTGCCCGCTGGGCCGGTGGGACCCGTGGGACCCTGACTTCCGTTCGTGCCGTTCGTGCCCGCCGGCCCCGTCGGACCCGTCGGACCTTGAGCGCCGTTCGTACCGTTCGTACCAGCGGGTCCAGTTGGACCGCGCGCACCGGTTGGACCCGCCGCACCCGTCGGGCCTTGAGCGCCCGTAGGACCCTGAGCGCCTTGAGCGCCCGTAGGACCCTGAGCGCCTTGAGCGCCCGTAGGACCTGGAGCGCCCTGAGCACCCGTGGTGCCAGCGGGTCCTTGGGGTCCTGTCGGTCCTTGGGGACCGGTCGGTCCAACTAAGCCGCTGCTTGGTCCGACCCAGTTACCGGACTCATCGATCACCAATCCGCCGCCCACGCTCACGGCGCGCGGCGAGATATTGCCGATCGCGTTCTCACACACCAGCGCATAAGGCGCGCTAACGAGGGGTTCTCGCGGGCTCATCTCGGTGTCGCCGTCAACCGCTACCCCGAGGTAACGCGTCGTGCCGTCGAAGAGCGCGGGGCTGAGCGGAGTCGTCTGGCCCAGCACGAGCGCGAAGTAGCCGTCTTCGATGGTGACGTCGACGGTCTCCGTCCACAGCACGGTGCCGTCCACGGAAGCGTCATACAGGGTGAACACGAAGCTCAGCGTGCCGTTCACTGGCTGGCCCATGTCGTCGAAGAGGCGACCCTGATGGCCGAGGTACGGCGGCACCTCTTGAGCGACTGCGACCGACTGAAAGCACACCGCAGCCGCTGCTGCTGCGATCGTCATCTTGATGCGAGAAATCTTGCGCGTCATTTGCTTACCCTTCCAGCCGCGTCAGTGGACGCTGCCCACCAACCCACCGTGCATCGAGTACTTACCGCCTGAAGCAGGCTTGCTGCTGCCCGGCGATTGCCCCGCGGAAATCATCAACTTGAAACGAGGGGACTTCATGTACGCCCCTCCCGAAACCGCCCGCGTCCCCGGAGCCCCGGGGTCCGGAGGATCCGGCGGCATGCCGCCAGTGCCCCCCGTGGTGCCACCCGTACCGCCCACACCGCCGGTGCTGGGTACGCCGCCCGTGCCGCCCGTGGGCATGCCACCCGTCCCCGCAGCACCCGCGCTACCGGCCATGCCGGCGCTACCGCCCTCGGGAGCGGCGCCGTCAGCACCCGCATCCTGACCTCTGCCGGCGCGCTTCTGACTGTCTGCGTCGTCGCAGGCGAGCTGCGCGAACCCGACGCACAAGCAGAGCAGCGTGAGTCCCCACCCGCGTAGCAGCGCCCTCGGCGCGCCACTCCGGTTGTACGACGGTGTAGTCATGAGGCGGACTTTTACCGAATCCGAGGCACCGTCAAGTTCTCCTAAGGGCGCATTTCAGTGTCCCCCTTGATAAGCTCGACGAAAGCCGCAACTCGCGTTTCGAGCCAGGAGTTTCCTTAAATGTTTCCGCACAACTTCCGATCTTCACGCGCTTGGAAAGCCGTGTTTCCCCTGCTGTTTGTTGCCACGACTGGCTGCGGTGACGCAGGGAGTAGCAGCGCGGGAGTCGGCCAAGGCGGAAGCTCTCAGGGCGGCAACGGTCAAGGCGGAAGCGCTCAAGGAGGCAGCGGCTTTGGCGGCGACGGCTTCGGTGGGAGCCTGGGAGTGGACTCGGGCACCGACGGGGGCAACAGCCGCTGTGCAAGCGGCGCCGAGTGGATCTACCTGGTCGACAGCAACAACATCCTGCTTCAGTTCCGCCCGGATTCGCTCACGCTGACCCCAATCGGCAACTTGAACTGTCCGTCGAGCGCTGGGGATACGCCGTTTTCCATGGCCGTCGACCGCGACGCGACCGCCTGGGTGCTTTACCAGAGCGGAAACATCTTCCATGTCGATACCTCCAACGCGGCCTGCACGGCGACCGGCTTTCAAGCGGGCCAGTCTGGCCTGACCAACTTCGGCATGGGCTTCGTCTCCAACGACGCCGACCAGGGCGAAACTTTGTTCGTGGCGGGAGGGACTTCCGTTACCGTGGGGAATGCTACCCTCGCCTCCATCGACACCCTAAGCCTCCAGCTCACCACCATCGGCCAAATCAACGGCTGGCCAGAGCTGACGGGCACCGGCAGCGGACAGCTCTGGGCCTTCAGCCCCAATACCAGCCCGCCCACCATCCAGCGGTTGGACAAGACGAGCGGCGGCGTGGCCGAGAACTTCAACGTGAGCCAGCTCACCGGCAGTCCAAGCGCCTGGGCGTTCGCGTTTTGGGGCGGCGGCTTCTACGTCTTCTTGCAGCGCGCGCTGGAGACCAGCACCAATATCTGGTTCTTCGACCCCAACACGCAGAACCTGACGCAGGCGGTGGGCAACACCGGCTACCGCATCGTCGGCGCAGGCGTGTCGACCTGCGCGCCTCTGACGCCTCCCGCCTGAAGCAGCCTCTGGGGCCCGGACTTTGCGCGGTCGCTGCGCTTGCCCGAACCACACTCCAGAGCGCCTCTCCCCCCGATCTAGATCCCCAAGATCCCGTGGCGGGTCTGGGGGTGAGGAGCGCTCGGTCCGAAGGGCGTTGACGTGCCGGCGCAGCGGTCTCACGACGGCGATATGAGGATTTTGCTCGTTATGCCAACCCCGTTCGAGACGGGTCGCCTCGGCCTCGAGAATGTCGTGTGGCTCTCGGAGCCCGTGGCGCTCACCAGCATCGCGGCGGCGGTGCCCGAAGAACACGAAATCCGCTTGCTCGACATGCGCCTCGAACCAGAGGACGCCCTGGCCAAGGCCCTCGTGGAGTTCGAACCCGACCTGGTTGGGACCACGAGCATGACGACCGACGTCTACCAGGCGAAGGCCGTGCTGCGCATGACACGTCAAATCCGCCCGGAAGCGCTGACGGTAGTGGGCGGGCACGCCCCGACTCTGCAGCCGCAAGAGTTCGAGGCGGACTACATCGACGTCGTGGTGCAAGGCGAAGGTGAACACACGTTCCGGCAGCTCGTCGCGCGCTGGCATGAGGTGGTCACTCAGGGCACGCAGCTCGAGGCGACCAATCGACGCTTCCCCGGGATCCCCGGAGTGCGCTACCGCGACGAAGCGGGCTACGTGGTCAACGCCAAGCGCGAGCAGACTCAAGCCCTCGACGAGCTCCCGCCCCCCGACCGGAGCCTGGTTGCGAAGTACTACGGGCGCTACTTCTTCACCGTCGCGCGGCCGATGGCGAGCATCTTCACCAGTCGAGGCTGCTCCTTCGACTGCAACTTCTGCGCGATCTGGGAGTTCTACGAGCGCCGCACCCGCTTCTTATCCGCGGAGAAAATCGCGGATCAGATGGAAGCCTGCAAGGAAGACTTCATCTTCGTACTGGATGACAACTTCCTCACGAGTAAGCGCCGCCTCGTCGAGCTGTGCGACGAGCTCGAACGCCGCAAGCTCAAGAAGTTCTGGATGACCCAAGGTCGCACCGACTTCGTCGCCGACAACCCGGACCTGATCGCGCGCCTGGCGAAGAACGGCTTGATCGGCCTGCTCAGCGGCTTCGAGTCCAACGACGACGACAGCCTGGCGTCCCTGCGCAAGAAGAACACCTGGGAGAAGAACAAGCGCGCCAATCAAATCCTCCGGGAAAATGGCATCTTCTCTACCGGCATCTTCATGGTACGCGCCGATTGGACGAAGGAGCAGTTCCAGGGGTTGTACGACTACATCAACACCCTGGAGATTGGCATCCCGCTGGTCACCATCCTCACGCCGCTGCCGGGGACCCAGCTGTACCGCGCCTACCAGGACAAGCTCCTCACGAACGACTACCGGTTGTTCGACCTGCTCCATGCGGTGCTGCCCACTAAGCTACCCCGTGAAGAGTTCTACAAGGAGTTCGCGCGCGCTCTGGACGCGACGGAAGACTCAGCACATCGCGCGATGAAGAACGTGGCAAAGCGTCGGCCAGACTTCATGAAGAAGTACGCCAAGAACATGCTGTGGTTCTACGCGCGCACCTGGCGCTACCAGCGGGTGCATCGGGACTACCGCTCCTTCTTGCGAGACGAGGAAGGCCTCTTGAATGGTCCCGGCTCCAAAGCTCAGCTCACCTGGCGCGACGTCGAGTATCCGCGCGGCGACGAGCACGGCAAGCAAGCACAGGCGGAGCCGACGCTCGTGAAGCTACGCATCCCCCGCGACACCTGGGTGGACGAGCTGCCGAAGGCTGGCGTCGCTCCGCCAAAGCGCAACAACCCAGACTCCCCCATCGCTGCCGAGTGAGGAACCCGATGACCCAATCAGCCAAAGCATTCCTCAAGGATCTACGCCGCGAGATCGAGTCTCACCCCGCGGTGAACCACCTGTTCTTGAATCGACTCGCAACGAGCCCATTCGCCAAGCAGGACTACCGCGTCTTCGCGGAGAACCACTACGCTCTGGTTTGCGTCTTCACGAGCTACCTCGAGTCCCTGCTGGTGCGAGCCCCGGACAGCGAAGCCAAGCTGTGGCTCGCCAAGGTGCTAGTCGACGAGTACGGTGAAGGCTCCGAGGGGCGCGACCACAGCAATCTCTACGCAAGCTTCCTCGAGGCAACGGGCGGCGACCCCGAGCGCGTGATGGAAGAGCGACTGCGCGGCCCAGCTCACGGTTTCATCTCCACGCATCGGCGCCTGGTGCGTGAGCGGCCTTTTCTCGAAGGTTTGGGTGCAGTGGGCCCCGGCCACGAGTGGGCGATCCCGAAGATGTTCGAGGCGGTGATCCCAGGGCTGCGTCGCGCTGGCTTCACCGAAACCGAGATCCAGTACTTCACGTTGCACGTGGAGCAAGACGACGACCACGGCAGCTGGCTCGAGGAGGCCCTCGAGCGCTACGCTGGTGAAGAGTCGGCGCAGCGCGAAATCCGCCGCGGAGCCATCGCGAGCCTCGAGGCCCGCGGCCGCTTCTGGGACGGCGTGCAACGTGACGTGATCCGCTATCGCCAACCTCGCGCGCCTCGCCCCGATGGCCCTCGCCAGCGTCCGCTCTTGGGTGAGGTGCTGATCACCGCGTGGGATGGCTTCGCTACGGGCAAGGAGCTGGAAGACCGCGTGCGAGGCTGGTGGGCAGAGCGCCGTCCAACGCTGAGCGGCCTCAAGCAGCTCACACGGCAACTCTGATCTCGTCACCGCGAAGCGACAGGGCTAGAGCCGAGTCATGAAGCGCCGCACGTGGCTCGCGGGAGGCTTGGCGCTCGGAGGCGCCGGCCTACTCGAGTACCTGTCACTACGCGGTGACTTCGACAATCGCTCTGCGGTCGCCGTCGCGGGCACGCAGCGCTACCAAGCGAGCGTGCGGGAGCTTGAGGCAGGCAAGGTCGAAAACGCCTTGCTGCATCTCTCGCATTCGACTCACCTCATCGTTCTGGACGGCAAGCGTATCCTTACGGATCCGTGGTTCTTCGATCCAGCGTTCGGCTCCCTGGATCACGCCGTGGCGCCCCCAGTGGCGGCGGATCAAGTCGGTAAGCTGGACGCCATCTTGGTGAGTCACGACCATCCTGATCACGCCGACCCTCAGGCGCTCGATCGCCTGGACAAGAGCGCGACCGTGATCGTCGGCTTGGCAGCGCTGGAGTCAAAGCTCAAGCAGCTGGGCTTCGCCAACGTGCTGCGCATCGGCGAGTGGGAAGAGGGCGCGCTCGGAGGTCTGAAGCTCACTGCGACTCCTGCGCTGCACGACGCGCCCGAGGTTGGTTTCGTGCTCAAAGGCAAGCGAACCAGTGTCTACTTTGGTGGCGATACGACGCTGATCGACGCACACCACCGCATCGGAGAGCAGTTCGCGCCGACGGTATCGATCCTCCCTGTGGACGGAACACGTA
Organism: Polyangiaceae bacterium; assembly: GCA_020633205.1. NCBI lineage: Bacteria > Pseudomonadati > Myxococcota > Polyangiales > Polyangiaceae > Polyangiaceae bacterium. The sequence goes on along the minus strand of JACKEB010000015.1, from coordinate 57,182 downwards.
TCCGCTGGGAACCGCTGTTGGTGATGGACCCCGCGCTTGCCGTGGAAGCCACTCGGCGCTTGAAGAGCAAGCAGGTCTTCCCAAGTCACCATCAAGCGGGATACTCGGATCCGCTTGCTGAGCACCTGCTCTCCACAACGGTTGTGGGGGCCGGCGCCGATTTCGCGGCGCGCGTCGGCAGAGAGCTCAGCGGTGTAAAGGCCGAGCAACCCGAGCCCGGAGAGTTGATACCGTTCATGCAGAGTGCCTAGCGGTGACAATCCCAAGGATGAGTCATACCCCCGGTCTCCGAACCAGCGGGTTACAGTCCAATGCATGAGCGGGTGGAGTGGGGACTTGGTGGTGATGGGCTCAGGCGCCGCGGGGCTGAGCGCCGCGCTTGCTGCGCGTGCGAAGGGTCTCTCCGTGTTGGTCGTCGAAGCCGCAGACACGATCGGCGGCACCACAGCGGTCAGCGGCGGAGTGATCTGGGTGCCCTGCAACAAGCATCAAGCGGCCCTCGGTGTCGAAGACTCCCCCAGCCAAGCTCTGACCTATCTCGAGCGCATCAGCGAGGGACTCACGCCTCGCGCATTGCTCGAGCGTTACCTCGAGGTAGCGCCGCTGATGCTAGAGTTCGTCGAAGAGTCCATCGGCCAGAGCTTCGAGTGCCTCGGTACTTACCCCGACTATCAGCCGGAGTTGCCGGGCGGCATGGCGGGCGGCCGCTCCTTGGACAACCCGCTCTACGACACCAATCGCTTGAAGGACTGGCAGCCCAGGCTGCGCAAGAACCCGCTCACCGGCAAGGCGCCCATGACGATCGGCGAGGCGATGAAGTGGCAGGTCTTCTCCAAGCCGCTGGCCTTTCCTTTCCGTGAGGTTTACGAGCGCTACAAGCGCGGGTTCGTCCACGGCGGCGCGGCGCTGATCGGGCGTATGCTCGAGGCTTGCCTAGAACGTGGCGTGGAGTTTCGCCTCGAAACGCGGGGGCGAGAACTACTCCGCGACGAAAGCGGCAGCGTCAACGGGCTGCGCGCGGAGAGCGGCGGTGAAGCATTGGATTTCCACGGGCGACGCGGAGTGGTGCTTGCGAGCGGTGGCTTCGCCTGGAATGAAGCGCTCTGCAAAGACTTCTTGCTTGGAGTGCCCACGCATCCAGCGAGCGTCCCCACTTCGCGCGGAGACGGCCTGCAGATGGCGATGCAGGCCGGCGCAGCGCTCGGCAACATGAGCCACGCTTGGTGGTGCCCCGCGGTTGAAGTCCCCGGTGAGACGTACGACGGCGCAGCGCTCTATCGCCCCGAGTTCGCCGCGCGGTGCCTGCCCCACTCACTGATTGTCAACGCCGCGGGACAGCGTTTCACCGCGGAAGCAACCAACTACAACGACGTCACGAAGCCTTTCTTCGACCACGCCCCTGTGGGCTACCGTCAGAAGAACCTGCCAGCGTTCCTAATCGTGGACCAGCAATACCGGGAGAAGTACGCCCTGCTGAGCGTGCCCCCGCTGATCCCCGGTGTGGATCCCAAGCCGCTGCCGGACTGGGTGCAAAGCGCGCCCACCCTCGGCGAGCTCGCCAAACGCTGTGGGATCGACCCGGTCGGCCTCCAGCGCAGCGTGGACCGCTTCAACACCTTCGCCAGCTCCGGAAACGACGAGGACTTCGGACGCGGGATCTCTGCCTTCGACCGCTTCTACGGTGACCCTTCGAACTCCCCCAACCCAAACCTGGGTGAGCTTCGCAAGCCACCGTTCTTTGCCGTGCGGTTACACCCGAGCACCATCGGCACCAAGGGCGGCCCCAAGGTGGACGAACACGCGCGCGTCTTGCAGCCCGACGGAGAGCCGATACCGGGCCTCTACGCGGCGGGGAACGCCATGGCGAGCATCATGGGGCCGGGCTATCCAGGGGCGGGAGCCACGATCGGAGTCGCCCTCGCCTGGGGCTACCTCGCAGGGACCCACGCGGGCAGCTCCCCAAGCTGATGCATTTTCCGTACGGTTATTTGTGTGGCTTCTTGGGGGGAGAGGTGCGGCGTACCCACACCGACCCACTGACCGGGTCCCAGTTTTCCGCGAATCCGGTAATTTTTCCCTGCTTTGAAGCTCCGTGCTGGTAGCAAAATTCCACGCTGATTGACCTACATTCCACCCCGTTTGTGGCCCGCGCGCAGACGCGAGCGCTCGGGTTTTGGCGACAAGCGCCGACGCAGCGCTCACGAGACTTATTCAACGCTCGAAAGCCCGACGCAAAAGGTTTGGATTTCAAGTATTTGCGAAGCGTCCGAATTTTACACAACGCGAGTGCTCAGATTCTTGCTGCTCGGATCTGGTCAACCTAGTTGAAGCCAGCTAAGCCATCGCTCGGGTTTGGGTCAGCGGGAAAGCCGAATACGCGGCAGCCGCAAAGGGACCCGCATTGAGGAGTCTTAATCAACATGAAGTACACCACCCTTTCCATCATCGGTCTGTTTGCGTTCTCGACCGCTCTCATCAACTGCACCACATCTGACAGCGACGGCGGCACGGGCGGCACGGCGGGCACCGGCAACGCGGGCAGCGGCGGCACCGGCAACGGGGGTAGCGGCGGAACCAGCACCACCGGCGGAACCGGCGGAACCAGCACCTCCGGCGGAACCGGCGGAACCAGCACCACCGGCGGAACCAGCTCGACGGGTGGCACCGGTGGCGGCGACAGCTGCACCGACGGCGGCACGGGCGACTGCCAGACCTGCCAGACAACGGCTCAGAGCGCTGGCGGCTGCTGTGAGTCCGAGGCTGCTGCCTGTGGCGCAGAGCAAGACTGCGTTGATTTCGACGACTGCATCACCCCCTGCTTCGACGGACAGGGCAACGCGGACCAGGCGTGCCTTCAGCAGTGCGCGACCGATCACCAGACCGGTTTCGGCATCTACCAAGCGCTGGTGGTCTGCGTGGTGGGCGACGGCCAAAGCGCCGTTGGCGCTTGCGGCAACGTCTGTCAGTGATTCACTGAGTCACAGCCAAGGTCAAGGAAGGGAGCCCGAAAGGGCTCCCTTCTGCCGTTTGTGCACCGACGCTACCGACACGCCTGAACCTTGGTCGGAGTGCACCCCAAGAACTCCGTCCACTCGTTGCAGTTCCCGTTCGAACTCACGCGATAGCACTTCCAGTCCGCAGTCTCCCCACACGCTGGCAAGGTCTCCAGTCCCAGGATGTCCCAGCCATCGTGGCATTCGGTTTGGGAGAGCGCCACGGCGGTGGTGTACTGCTGCTCCTCCACCCCATCGCAGTTGTAGTCGAACGGCTTCTGCCCCGGGATGTTGTGTGGCGTGGTGTAGTACGTCGTTTCCCCAGGGTAAACACTTGCCGCTCCAGTGACACTGCTGCTGTCCACACAGTCGCCGCCCAGGTCAGCGTACTGGCCACTGGCGCTACACGTTTTACCGGAGAAGCCGTCCCCATCTTCGTCGATGAACGTGTTGACGCAGGCGCCGCTGCTGCTGTTGCAGCTGTCCGCCGTGCAGGCATCACCGTCGTCGCAGGTGTCTGCCGTCTGCGGACCACACGTGTGGGTCGTCTGGTTGCACTGGGAGAGCACACACTTGAGCCCGGCGACGCAGTCATCGCTGGTGGTGCAGGTGTACTGACAGTCGTCGCGGCAACCGTCCGTCTGGTTGCCGTTCTTCTTGTCGTCGCAGGCTTCGCCCCGTCCATCGTCGGCGTAGCCGTCACCGCAGCGGCTCACCACACACTGCTGGTTCAGGCAGATGTAACGTTCACCCCCTGCATCACTTGCGTCGGCTCCAGCGTCATTCGCTCCCGCGTCCGTGTCCAGCGCGCAACCCTGCCCGTCGGGTTGGCCGCTGCACGCGGTCACCACGCCACCGCTGCCGCCATTGCCACCCTGCGCCCCGCTGCCGCCTTGCGCACCCGCTCCACCGGCGCCACTGCCACCATCGGCACCGCTGCCGCCTTCAGCGCCACCACCTCCGGCGCCCCCCGCCTCGACCGCACCCGGCTTGAACTCATCGAGTCCAATCAACGCGCTGCAGCCCGCGCAAAGCAGAATCAGCACGCTCAGGGCACCGCGGGGAAGTGAAGCCATGGCCGTATGTGACCCTTAGCTTCCCCCTCGTCAATCAGCCGTAGGGCGAAACGCGGCGGCTTCGGCGCTCCCTCCCCCCCAAAATCCACTACGTCAGCGCGCGAGGACACCAGGCGGGCACCGGCTCGAGGTAGGTCAACACCCCGTCGCGCTTCGCGCACACGAGTCGAGGGCTAGCCCAGCGCTCGCTTGCATCGAACACCTGCGCGAGCTCGAACGCCTCAAGAGCAGCCAGCAGGTTTCCAAGGCTTGCCTGATAGATGTCGCGGATGTCGCTTGCTGCCGCACCGTGACCGCCTCCCTGCGCACGCATCGTGACGCGAGCCACGTTCTCCTCCACGTCGGATGTTGCGACGTAGCGCAATACGGTCAAGAACCCTGTTTCCGCGCAGAACTAGCTTGCCCCACGGAGACTAGCGTACGGAGCGTTGTCTCGACGGCAAAAGAGCGCCCTTCAGCGATATGTCTCAGCACGAAGGCCTCGCACTCTTGGGCTACTGCGCTCCGAGTGGCCTTGGAGATCGCCGTATAGCTCCCCTGCAACTGGGCGCAGCGGGCGTCGATACTGAAGGCGTCGATCCCGAACGCAGTGACCGGGAACAAAGTGGTCTTGCCGCTACCCGCGGGTCCGGCAACCACCACCATGATGGGTCGGGTCACGCTTCTCAGCCGGTTTCAACAGTGGTCTGGGCGTCGGGAGTCATGTTCGCCGGCAAATCTTCGGAGCGGAGGTCCCCGCCTGGAGTGACAATACCCATCCGCTCGAGACGAGCTCGGGCCCCGTCAAGACGAGCTTTGCCAAGCTCCCGAACCCGCCTGTCCCACTTGGCTTCATCGGATTCCCGTTCCAGGTCCAAGTCGTCCACACGGGCAGTAGCGGGAAACGGAAACGCCTTGGCAACCATCACAATAGCGTGACGCAGCTCTTCGCGCCTGGCTAGTCAGAATGCAGCGAAGAACTGGGCCCTAACGCTAGCGTCGTGCGACTTCCTCCAAGGTGAGCTGGGCGGAGCTGCTGAAGAAGGTCAAGGGGGTGCTGGACATCGAGCTGGTGAAGCTCAGTGACGCCAAGATCACCCTGGGTACCGTGATCATCGTGGTCGGTATCCTGGTGCTGACCCACGTCGTATCGAAGCTCATCCAGGCCGGGATCAAGCGGGCCCTGCACAAGCGTGGCATCGAGACCGGTGGCGGTCTGGCCACGGCGAACCGCCTCACTCACTACGCGATCATGGTGATCGGCGTTGGCGTCGCGCTACAAACCGCGGGGATCAAGATTGGCGCCCTGTTCGCAGCGGGCGCTGTATTCGCGGTTGGCTTCGGTTTTGCGATGCAGAACATCGCGCAGAACTTCGTGAGCGGCGTGATCCTGCTGATCGAACGCTCGATCCACGCGGAAGACATCGTCGAGCTAAACGATGAACCCGCCCGCATCATCTACATGGGGATCCGCTCCACGCTGGTCGAGACCCTGGATGGCGAGAGCCTGATCGTCCCGAACTCCACGTTGGTGCAGGCAACGGTGAAGAACTACACGCTGCGCGACTCGCATTTTCGTGTGCGCATCGGAGTTGGAGTCTCCTACTCCAGCGACATGAAGCTCGTGCGCAAGGTGCTCGAAGAGGTCGTCGAGGCGCTGAGCGAAGAACGCAAAGGGCAAGTCTTCATGACCGACTTCGGTAGCTCCAGCGTGGACTGGGAGGTCGCAGTGTGGACCGGCAACCCCTGGCGTTTCCGCATGAAACAGTCCGAGGTGCGCGAGGCCATTTGGGAGGCGTTCGCCGCCCAGGGGATCGTGATCTCCTTCCCTCAAGTCGATGTGCATTTCGATCCGCCAGTCGCCGAAGGCTTGGCGCGCTTGGGAAAAAAGGCGGCCTGATAGGACGCTGACCCAGCTTTGAGAAGCCCCTCAGCGGCGTAACTAATCGTCGGCCCCGCGCCTTGGAATAAGCGGATTCCATGGGTTTGTCTGCGGTCCCAACGCCCCCTGAGTTATCGTCCCGTGGCCGCAGCGCCCCACCGCTGCGCGCCATGCGAGGAGAGGGCCATGCATCCGCCGCTCGACGACTACCCGATTCATCACAGCCTCTGCTGCGTCCTGTGGCGAGGTGCGGAGACTTCGCTTGAAGGCTTCGCAGCCAGCCTCGAACCCGCGCTCGCTGAGCTGGTGACGGAGCTCGACGGGAGCGCTGAGTTAAGCGGTGCCGCTACGGGCGCGCTGACCTTGAACCTGGCAGATGGGCCGCCATCGCCGCTCGAACGCTCTCAAGAGGACGGCGGCCAGGTCGCGGCGCTCGTCACACTCCAATTACCACCAGGCAATTCTCGAGCGGAACAGGCCAGGAACGCTTGGGAAGTTCTCGAGCGGCACCTCGCGCCGCACGCCCATCACTTGGACGGCTACTTACTCGCTGTCGCTGTCGCACGCGACTACGAGCGCGCGTGGCCCGTCGGAGAGCGCTCCCCAGGCATCAAACAGATCAGCCTGATCTATCGCAAGCCAGAGCTGACTGAAGACGCGTTCCTACGCCACTGGCATCTGACTCACACGCCGCTGGCGCTGGAAGTCCACCCCCTCTGGCGCTACCTGCGCGGCGTGGTGGTCGAAGCGCTGAGCGAAGGCGCCCCGCCTTACGACGCCATCGTCGAGCTACAGTTCCGCGAGGAAGAGGACGTCACCGATCTCACGCGTTTCTACGGGGGCGATATCGCGAACATGAAGCGCATCGGTCGCGACGTCGCGAGCTTCATCGACCTCTCGAAGATCCACATCGTCAACACCAGCGAGCGCGTGCTCCACGCGCCAGCGCCCTCAGCTGCGGAGCAAGTATGATCCTCGACGATTTCCGCCTCGATCGCCAAGTGGCGCTGATCACCGGCGCCGGGAAAGGCATCGGCGCCGCCATTGCTGAAGCCTTCGCAGAGGCGGGAGCCGACGTCGTGCTCGCAGCTCGCACTGCAGCCGACCTCGAGTCGGTGGCGTCGCGGGTGCGGGCGCTGGGCGCAGAAGCCCTGGTCGTGCCGACGGATGTGACCGACCGCAAGGCGCTAGAGAGCTTGGTCGAAGCCACGCGGAAACATTTTGGGCGCCTGAGCGTGTTGGTCAACAACGCCGGCGGCGGCCCGTACAAGCCGGCGCTCGAGACGAGCGAACGCACCTTCGAGCATACGTTGCGCTTCAGCTTGACGTCTGCCTTCCTGCTGACGCGCCTCGCCGCGCGCTTGATGCTCGAAGGGGACGGTCCGGCTCCCGTCGGCTGTGTGCTCAACATCTCCTCGGCGCTGGACCACCAAGTGGAGCGCGGCTTCGTCGCTTACGCCACGGCGAAGGCTGGCCTGGCCCACATGACTCACGTCTTGGGCCATGAGCTCGCACCGAAGATCCGCGTCAATGGCTTGTCCGTTGGCTCCGTGGAGACGCCAGCCCTGGCGCCGTTCCTCGGCATGGAGGGCATGCGGGAGAAGATGGAGCAAGCGTTGCCGATGCGGCGCATCGGTCAGCCTCGAGACGTGGCAAGCGCCGCGATCTTCCTCTGCTCACCGGCAGCTTCATGGATCACCGGAAAGATGCTCGAAGTTGACGGCGGTGCAGTCGCGTCGAACTTCCCCATGGAAACGAGAGATCTGTGACGCGTTTCGCAGGCAAAGTCGCGCTCGTCACCGGCGCTGCTAGCGGCATCGGTCGCGCCACGGCGCTACGCCTCGCCGAAGAGGGCGCGAAGGTCGCGTGCGTCGACCTGCAGGCTGATGCCTTGGAAGAGGTGGTGAGCAGCTGCAAGGCCTCCGCAGGCGATGCCCTCAGCTTCGCCCTCGACGTCAGCGACGAAGCGAGCGTCACGAAGTGCGTGGCAAGCACGGTGCAACACTTCGGGCAGCTGAACGTGTTGTGCAACGTGGCGGGGATTCTGCGTTTCGAGCACAGCCACCAGATCAAGCTCAGCGACTGGCAACGCATCCTTGACGTGAACCTGACAGGCACCTTCTTGTTTTGCCGCGAGGCAATTCCCCATTTGTTGAAGGTCAAGGGTGCGATCGTGAACACCTCGAGCACCGCTGCGCTCGGTGGTCACCCCTGGACCTTGGCCTATACCGCGTCAAAGGGCGGCATCTTGTCCCTGACCCATGGGCTCAGCGTCGAGTACAAGAACCAAGGGCTCCGTGCCAACGCCGTCTGCCCTGGCGCGGTGAAGACACCCATGCACAACGCGTTCGTGTTGCCCGAAGGCGCGGACCCGGGACTCCTCGCGCGCATCACCGGACAGGACAAGTACCGCCCGCCGGAAGCTGCCGCGAGCTTGATCTGCTTTCTGGCGTCCAAGGACGCGGCTCACATCAATGGCGAACACATCCGCGTGGATGGAGGAATGCTGGCATGAAGTATACGTTTTCTCCTGCGCTCTCCCCGATCGATCACTACCTGCCCCTCGCGCGCACCGCCGAGGAGTGCGGCTTCACCCACGCAGCGCTGCCGGACGCTGTTTTCTACCCGGAAAAGGTCGACGAAGACTATCCGTACACCGCTGACGGCAAGCGCTTCTGGACGGCAGACACGCCCTGGCTCGAGCCGTGGGTCGCCATCCCTGCCATGGCGGCGGTCACCGAAAAGCTCGGCTTCTGCACCAGCGTGATGAAGCTCGCCATACGCAACCCGTTGCTCGTCGCGCGCACCGTGCAGTCGTGTGCGGTGCTGGCTGAGGGGCGCGTCATCCTCGGTGTCGGCCTCGGTTGGATCCCCGAGGAATTCGAATGGTGCGGCGCGGACTACAAGACACGCGGCCCACGCGCGAACGAAGCCATCGAGATCATCCGGCTGCTGCTCGGCGGCGGCATGGTGGAGTACCACGGAGAGCACTACAACTTTGACCGCTTGCAGATCTCACCTGCCCCGAAGCAGCGGGTCCCTATCTACGTCGGTGGTCACACGAAGCCTGCCATCCGCCGCACGGTGAAGTATGCCGACGGCTGGACCAGCGCGATGCTGACAACTCCTCAGATTGCGGAGCTGGTCAGTGAGATCAAGGCGGCCCTCAAGGAGGCGGGGCGCGAGAACGACCCCTTCGAGTACCAAGTCACCTGCATGGACGCCTACAACAAGGACGGCTTCAAGCGCCTCGAAGAGGTCGGCGTGACTGACGCCATCGTGCAACCCTGGCTGTTCTACGGCGTGGCAATGAACGGCAGCTTGCAAGAGAAGCAAGACGGCATGAAGCGCTTCGCCGAGCAGGTCATTCACGCGGACTAGCCGCGCCTCTACCGGTGCGCGCGGAACCAGCGCATACTAGAAAGGGTGACCGACAGGGGCAGCTTTGTTTACACCGGTTCCCGGCGACTCAGCCGGCGTTCCAGCGTTTGGATTTGGGGGTTAGGAGCGCTGGTCGCGGCGGCGTGTGGCTCTGACGATGCTGCGTCCAGCGGGTGCCGCGAATACAGCTGCCTCGAGCCGGAGCCCGGCATCGCGGTGCAGCACGACTTCGAGGCGCAGCTCGGACTGAACGCCGAGGTGGCTGAGATCTACCGCGCGCCGTTCCCCAGCGAGAACCAGCGCCAGCCAGACGGGCACATCAACCTCGACGGCTTTCCTAACCCCACGGAAACACGAATCGTCGACTCCCTGCTCAGCATGCTGCGCCAGGATGCGCGCGGCTTTGGTGTCAGCTCTGCCATCTTCTTTACGCTGGACCAGACCCCCGCCGAAGCGGCGGAGCTCGATGCGGGTGAGGCGCTCACCCTGGCTGACTACGCAAAGTCCGTCGACGGCTCTTCGCCCGCTTTCGTGCTGAACGTCGGGAAGGACAGCCCAGGCTACCTCGAACGCCAACCGGTTGAGGTGGAGCTTCGCAAGGACGGCGGCCCCTTCGGCGCGCCTAACCTGGTCTCACTACTGCCGCTTCAGGGTCGACCACTGCGGCCGGGCACACTGCACGCCGCGGTGCTCCTGAGGAGCGCTTTCACCGCGCCTCTAGGTCAGAGCAAGCAGCTGGTCGCGTTACTCCAGGGAATCAAGCCGCCGGGGCTGAGCGATGCAGCGTTCGCCGAGTACCAGACAGCCCTAACCGCGCTCAGCGAAGCGGGTGTCGCCAAGGAAGACATCGCGGGGCTCAGCGTGTTCGCGACGGATGACCCGGTGGCGCCCCTCGAACACGCGGTGCGCTACACCCAGGACCAGGGCACGCCCGCGTTGAGCGAGCCTTTCCAGGCCCAGGAGGTGTTCGACGATTTCTGCGTCTACCAGGCGCGGCTCAAGTTGCCGGTGTACCAAACCGGTACTCCGCCTTACGACGAAGTCGGCGGCGGTTGGACCTTCAACGAGGGCGGTGACCCCGTTCTCGATCATGAAGAGGAAGCGCGCATCGTCGTGACCATCCCGCGCCGCGCGATGCCGGCGAGTGGTTTCCCCGTGGTACTGATGAGCCGCACTGGCGGCGGCGGGGACCGTCCACTCGTGGATCGCGGAGTCCGCGGTGCAGATGGTGTGCCCCTGGAGCCAGGCACGGGACCGGCGCTTGAGTTCGCTCGCGTCGGCTACGCCGGAGTGACCCTCGACGGTCCCCACGGCGGGATCCGCAACATCACGAACGGCGACGAACAGTTCTTGATGTTCAACGTCGGCAACATGCTCGCGCTGCGGGACAACGCGAGGCAGTCAGCCCTCGAGTTGGCGCTCACGGCCAAGCTGATGGATACGCTGGACGTCGATGTCAGCAGCTGTGGAGGAGCAGAAACCCAAGGAGCGCCAGCGCACTTCGATCCGAACCTGAAGATGCTGATGGGCCACTCCATGGGCGCCACCATCACGCCCCTCACCCTGGCCACGGAACCGAGCTTCAAGGGCATCATCTTGAGCGGTGCGGGTGGCAGCTGGATCGAGAACGTGATGTACAAGAAGAGCCCGGTCGCCGTGAAAGTCTTCGCGGAGATCCTGCTCAACATCAGCAACCAGTGGTCCCTGCATCCGGCGGATCCCGCGCTCAGCCTATTTCAGTGGGCGGGTGAGCCTGCCGATCCTCCCATTTACGGACGCCGCATCGTCCACGAGCCGCCGTCAGGCTACGCGCCTCGCCACGTCTTGATGCAGCAAGGCATCGTAGACACCTACATTCTTCCTCCCATCGCAAACTCCACCAGCCTGTCTTTCGGCTTGGACCTAGCGGGGCCAGAGCTCGACACCACGAGCCCCGAGCTCACGCAGTTCGCGCCGCTGGGCGACCGCCTCGTATTTTCCGGACGGCAATCCGTTGCGCTCCCGGCAGCCGGCAACGTCGACGGCAGCACCACCGCCGTCGTACTCCAGCACCCCGAAGACGGTGTGGAGGACGGCCACGAAGTGATCTTCCAGACCGAGGCGCCCAAGGCACAGTACCGGTGCTTCTTGTCGACCCTTGCAGCGGGGAAGGTCCCGACGGTACCAGACGAAGGTGGCAGCTGCCCGTGAGCCAGGACGAGGGGCCCAAGCCTGGTGGCATTCGCCATCAGTCGAGCGTGCCACCGCCGCCCGCGGCGACCTTCGGCCCCCTTGACCTGCAGACCAGCACTTGGCCCCTCTTGATCCTCACAGTGGGAGACGGCGCTTCCGACGATGACTGGGTGCAGGTCATCGATGCCTATCGCATTGCCACGACATTTCCGCGCAAACACGTGCTGTTGGTCGACGCGCGGGGAATGAGCCAAGCGCCTTCCGCCACCCAACGACGGATCCTCGCGGAATGGCAAGGGCATGATGAAAACGTCGAGGGCGTCTTGCTGTGTACGGTACTCGTGGTCCCGAGCACCACGGTCCGCGCCTCGCTGACGGCGGTGAACTGGATCACGAAGCCGCACATTCCTCAGCATCTGGTGCCGAGCATGGGACGCGCCGTCGAGCTGTGCATCGAGATCTTGGAAGAGCAGGCTGTGCCCCTCAACGCGGCCATCGCCGACTTGATGGATCGCGAGAGCTTGGTCTAGCCCAAGGTAATTCCGCGCTAGCGTTCCTCATCCTCAAGCAGTACGTCGGCCCAGAGCACACTCAGGTCAAGCTCGATCGCGTCAAATGGTTCCGCGCGGATTCTCTCATTCTGCTGGTACACCGCCACGATGCTCCACCTGCCGTTCTCGAGTCGCAGTACCTCCAAAAGGCGCGCAAGTGGATCCACGAGCCACACGTGTTGCACGCCTTCCCGTGCATAGATGGGAAGCTTGACGCCGCGATCGGCCCGCGCCGTCCCGGGTGACAGCACCTCGCAGAGCCAATCCGGGGCGATCGAAACCGAAGGCTGGGTCGCGCCAACATGAGGCAAGCGCTCCTTTCGCCAGCCGGCGAGATCGGGCACCAGGACGTTGTCTCCGAGGCGGAGCTCCGGGTCGCCAAGAAGGATCCAGCCACCGGGCCCACCCTTTCCGCGCTTGAAAGGGGGGCCGAGCTCTTCTCCTAGAGCCGATGCGGCAGAAGCGTGACCAAGCGCGGGACGCGGGCTGAGCGTGAGTTCACCATCTAGGATCTCCGCGACCCTGTTCTCCGGCGCGTTCAGCACGTCCGCGTAGGTCGCGTTGCGTTTCGCGGCGTCCGCCATGCTGCGAGTTTAGTGGAACGGCGGTACCCGGGCCAGGCGAGGGTTCCTCACCCCCAAACCAGGCTCCTGGTACTGAAAGTTGCGCGGAAATGCCGTGGGAATGCGCGGTTCTGGTCGAGTTCAAGCTTGATTCAGACAACGCTGAGGTGGGGCTCAAGCACGTGCTGTGGGCGACCCGTAGGCTCCAATCAGCTCGCACCAGTCAGGGCGCGCTGATTCAACCAGGAGTTTGCCATGTCGAACGCAGTCGTTCGTAGCCTTACCGCTTCCACTCTCGCCATCGCCGCCGCTTGCCTGTTGATTGGGCAGAGCACGCCAGCGGAGGCTGCACCAACCAGCACCGCCACCATTACCTTGCGGAATATTGATCAGCAGCTGGTGCCCTTCGAGCTGGTGCACGGTGACCGCGAATTCGGAGGCAATGGGCCACGCATCAAAGCCAGTGTCACGCTGAGCGTAACGGGTGACAAGCAACGCATCCTGGCGACGGTGGATTTCAACGCTCGCGAGACCAAATCCGACTGGAGCGAGACCAAGGGCAGCTGGACCAAGACGGTCTACTACGCCCCCAGGGGGAAGAAGATCGAGAGCATCACGAGTGGCTCGTACTCGAAGGTCGACTTCGTGAGTAAGCCCGCTGGCTTCCAGCTGTTTGGGCCGACAGAGGACTTCGTGAAGTTCCTCGGGCGCTTCAACGAAATCTCTCAAGCCATGTTCTTCTTCGCAAACCCGGCGGCCAAGGCGGACACGGCAGCGCGCAAGGAAATGAAGCGTCTCAACGACCTGGTGATGAAGGGTCTCGCGTATCTCCCCAGTGAGGGCAACCACGTGCACATCGTTGCGCCAAGTTCGGGCCCTGTGCAGGCGTTCGCGATCGTGGGTGACACCGGCGGACCAGACATCAGCACCGACACCAACGGAAAAGACGACACGCGCATCAACGGGATCAAGTTCAAGAAGATCCAGGTGAAGCTCAGCACCACGAAGTAGTGCACTTCCGCGAAGCCTCCTCAACTACGCCTCACTACCGCCGCATGATTCGCACAAAGTCCGGATCATGCGGCTCTGGCATTTGCTCGTATTCAAGCTCGGCCTCGGGATCGCCCTCATTGTGAGCGTCTGCAGCTACGAAACGCAGTACGCACGCTTCAAGGACCCAAGCGGACGCTACGAAGTCGTGGTCACCTCGCGTCTCATCCACTCGCTCCTACCAGCGATGCCAGGGCAGGCTGGTGATAAGCCCGGCTTCGTCACCATCAGAGATGCCAAAGGGAGCCTCGGCAAGGCGCCCGTAGAGATGGTCTCGCAGGCATACGAGATCCAGTGGCTATCGAGCGGAGCAAGTATCCCCCTGGTCTGTGAGTGGGACTTCCCTCAGCGCCGCGCGCGTGTCCTCGAGCACTGATTGTCGGCAGCTGCGTTCGCCAAGCCTGGTTTCCCTATGGATTAAAGCTGGCACCTCACCACGAACGGACTAAACTGCTTCCCGGAGGGTCGTATGCGAATCCATTTCTTGGCTTTGGTGCTGACGGCGGTAGCGATCGGTTGCGGCGAGACTTCCGGCGATGGGAACGGGTCGGTATCCGCTGGGGGCACTTCCGGGAGCGGCGGCAGCTCGGGCAGCGCAGGGAGTGGCGGTACTTCCGGGAACGGGGGGAACGGCGGTACGTCCGCCAGCGGCGGGACGGGGAACACAGGCAGTGGTGCTTCGAGCGGCAGCGGCGGTACCACGGGCGGTAGTGGCGGAGGCTCCACTGCAGCTGAGTGCGTTTCCGCAGGGGATTGCAAGTTGTTCTCGGACTGCTGCAGCTGCCTTGGGGTGCCCAACGGTGAGAATCCAGGGGGGTGCGATCTCGTCTGCGACGTCGACGAGTGCAGCCGACAAGGCATCAAGGAGCCGCAGTGCATCGCGGGGCGCTGCGTGGCCGGATACGAGTGCGATGGTCGAAAAGCACTCTGTGCGACCCCGTCGCCAGTTTGCGGCCCGGGTGAGGTGGCCGAGATCGAAGGCGGATGTTGGAGCGGGGACTGCGTCCCAGCGATCGAATGTGTGGGTGTTACCTCGTGCGCTGACTGCGTCGGCGAGAACGTTGCTTGCGCAACGTACGACACCCAGCTCGGTCCGGAGTATCACTGCGTGGAAATTCCCGACGGCTGCAACGGGTTTGCAACCTGCGAATGTCTCGGCCCGACAGTGTGCGTCCAGGGTTTCAACGCCTGCCAAGACTTTTCAGGCATCAAGGGCTTGGCTTGCAGCTGCCCGGCGTGTTGAGCGGGAACATTCGGACTCCGCGAGCGGTTGCGCGAACACTGCAGGCTCTGCCGCAACGGGAGCGAGATGTGCGCGTTGATCCATCTGGAGTCGTGCTCCATCCAGGTCAGCGAAGCGTCACGTAACGTGAATTGTTACTTGTTCGCGCCTCCCGGGCGCGAAATCAAAACGCTGGAGTCAGCGATTTGCGCACGTAAATGACGCGACGAGCTAGCTCGACCGCAATCCAGAGCCAGCGATAGAGCGAGGCTGGCATGAAAGCTGCTCAATCCCCAACAGTGGCCCAAAAGGATCTACGCGCTCGGCTACGTGAGCAGCTCGAAAGCAAGTATGCCGCTGCACGTTCCGACTCCCCGCTGGAACCTCCCGCTTCGTCACGGATCGGAAAGGTCCTGGACGGGCGCTACCGGGTCAACGAACTGTTGGGCGTCGGTGGGATGGGCACAGTCTACCTCGCCCAAGATCTCGAGCTCGATGACAAGGTCGCTCTCAAGCTCCTGCGGCGAGACGTAGTTGACGTACCCGGCGCCCTCGAACGTTTCCGCCGGGAAGTGAAACTCGCCCGACGCGTCACGCACCCGAACGTCTCTCGTACCTACGACATTGCGTCCGACGGCGACGACCTGTTCATCACCATGGAGCCCATCGCAGGGAACACCCTAGCGCGCGTAGCCAAAGGGCCGCAGTTGGACGACCGCACCATTGCGCAAATCGGGCTGCAAATCTGCGCGGGTCTAAACGCCGCTCATCGGGCTGGAGTGATCCATCGAGACCTCAAGCCACAAAACGTGATGCTGGAGCCCATGGGAGCCGACGCCCAGCGGGTCGTGATCATGGACTTCGGGATCGCTCAGTCGAGCAAGCTGGAGCGCGACCTGGAGGACGCGCACGAGCGCGCGGCGGAGCTCGGGCAGGTCGTGGGCACCCCTGCATACATGGCCCCAGAGCAGCTCAGTGGAAAAGCGGTAGATCAACGCGCGGACCTGTGTTCCCTAGGTATCGTGCTGTTTGAGCTCTTCACGGGCGTGCTGCCGTGGCGGGGAGAGACCCCAAGCACCACGGCTTTGGCGCGGCTACGCTTGGACGCCCCGGATCCGAGAAACTTCCGCAGGGATCTTCCGGACACGCTGGCTGAGATCACCCTGCACTGCCTCACGCGGGCCCCGGAGCAACGCCCCGCCTCGGCGGCCAACGTTGCGTTGGAGTTGAAGGCTTGGCTACGCGCTACCGATTCTCACCCGAGTCGTCCATTGATTTGGCTCCCTCCGAGCGTTGGGGACGAACGCCCGACCCTGACCTCTCACGGGCTGAGCGAGGTGAATGCGGCACTCGAGCCTCACTCCGCGGCACTCGCACCGAGCCAGCCCGTGAGCAGCAAGCCCGCTCCGGCGCCTGCCAGCTCTCGAGCCCAAGCGGCAAAAAGTCGAGTGCCGAGCATCGCAGTCGTGCCCCATGTACCCAGTGAGCCTTCTCAGGCTTGTCCGGTGCTCGACGAACTCTGTGAAGAGGTCGTCGACCAACTCTCGACGGCGCCCGGCCTAAGAGTACGCCCCCTCGGGAGCGTGATCTCACTCCAACGGGAGAATCCGAACTGGGACGCGGAACGCCTGGGACGCGCCCTCGAGGTGGACTTCGTCGTCGAAGCCGGTGCCAGCGCGATCAGCGGAGAATGCGTACTGCGAACCCGCTTGCTCGATGTCGGTCACGACATCCAGCTCTGGGCGGACCGCGTACGAACCAGCCGCTCCCACGCCATCGAAGCCTGCGAGCAGGCCGCGCGGACCGCCGTCGCGGCGGTGACTTCCCGCGCCCTGGAAGATCCTGAGTTCAATACTTGGCTCGATCAGGTGCCCGAAGACGCCGAGCGCTCCCCCCCGGAAACGGCCAGCAAGCAGAGCGTATCCGACGATGCATTGCCGCACGAAAACACGAGTGAAGTGGTATCCGCTGCCGCGCCCGAGAGTACCGAATCCGAGAGCGCGGAAGGTGGCGCTCCCGGTGAGTCACCGACCCGCGGCGGTCGCGTGCTGAGCGCCAGCGCTTGAGGCGTTAGAAAACGCACACCGCTTGCACACGACCACCTTACCGTAAGGAATCGCACACTCACGTCGAGCGGACGTTTTCCCTTGTTGGTTTGGGGGTGAGGAATACGCTTCGTGCACCTTCCAATGCGTACGGTCTTCGCCTGCTTGTTGCTCCTAGGTTGTAGTGAGTCCGCCACCTCGAACACCTCGAGCCAAGACGCGGGGAACGACGCTGCAGTCGATGCAAGCAATACCAAGCCGGATGCCGCGAACGACGCCGGAGTCGATGCCGCGGCGGATGCAGCGAGCGATGCTCAAGTCGACGCGGAGCCGAGCGGGGTCCATGCTGGGCAAGTCACCACGCTGCTGAAAGACTCCGGCGCCGGCGACGACCTCACATGGCACCCCGATGGCTACTTGATCGCATCGGATCCCAACGGAAGCGGGCTCACAGCGAACGGCAAGTCGCTCCTGCGCATCAACCTCGATGGCAGCGTGAGTGTGCTGAGCGACCAGCTGCGCAAACCCCTGGGCAACGCGCTCGCGGCCGATGGCACGATCTACGCTTGCGAGTGGGCTGACCCGAACGGCAGCATCTTCAAGGTCGCGCCCTCAGGCGTCGTCACCGAGATCCCCGACGTGAGCTGCAGCAACCTGGTGGTGCGTCCCGATGGAGCGCTCTGGATCTCCGCTTGGAGCACGAACCAGGTGCTAGAGGCTCGAGAAGGACAAGCGCCAGTCCAAATCGCGTCGCTGAACGGACCCGTAGCGATGGAGTACGACAGCGACGGCCAGGTGATCGTCGCCAGCGCAAACACCGGCGAGGTCTGGCACCTTGGTGACCTCGGGGAAACGACCTTGCTCGGTCAGGTGCAAGAGACAGGCTCGATCCGCGTGGCCGATCTGACCCCGGCGTACGGCGGGATCTACGCGACCAGCTTCAACGGCCAGCACATCTGGCGCATCAACGGCGGCCAGGCGACGGTGTTCGCGGGCACGGGCGTACGCGGCACCGACGATGGGCCGGCAGGCTCCGCGACGTTCAATCAGCCAAACGGCATCGCGGCCAGCCCTGATGGGCGCACGCTGTACGTCCAGCAATTCGGCGGCGCGCTGCGGGTGATCCCGATCCTCGGGGAGTAGCTGTCTCACCGCCAATCCAGCCGCTGTCCCTGGCCACACCACGACGCATGCCGCACCCTATGCGGCCTATGGCACGAGCTCCCCACCTGAGGCTGTCGATTCAGTCCGCGAGCGGTCGTCGCGCAGGCGCGCTGGACTTGGTGCAGGCGGTGTTGGCGGAGCAAGCCGCGGGTCGGCTCCCACCGGGTGCGCGCATGCCTCCGGTGCGCGCGCTGGAGCACCAGCTCGGGATCTCCAAGAACACCGTGCAGGCAGCCTACGACGAGCTGTGTCTGCGGGGCGTCCTGGAGTCGCGCTCGCGCGCGGGGGTGTTCGTCAAGCCACCTGACGATTACTCGCCACCGCCCGAGCGCGATCTGAGCGCACCGGCTCCTCACCTGAACAGCCTCGCGGTGGACCACCAGGCGCGACTCGCGAGCGGTGACACCTACCTGAGCGCCGTGTTCGTCGACCCAGAGCTCCTGCCGCACAAGCAGCTCTCGGACTGTATCCGCTCGGTACTGAGCCTCCCGGGCCTCCCGACCTTCTACGACGCCATGGGCTATCCTCCCTTGCGCGAACTCATCGCCGCGCGACTCTGCGCGCGCGGGATCCGTACATCCGCCGATGAGGTGCTCGTGACGACGGGCTCACAGCAGGCGCTGGACGTGGTCAGTCGGGCCCTGGCACCCCGCTGCATCGCCTTCGAGAACCCGATCTATCGCTACGCGCGCTTGCTCTTCGAAGCTCACAATCTGCGCCTCGTGCCTCTCGACCTGGACCCATTCGAAAACATCGACTTCGCCAGCTGGGAGCGCGACCTCGCGAGCAACCGCCCGGGGCTGATGTATGCGATCACGTCGTTTCAGAACCCCACGGGGCACTCCTACTCGAGCCACGAGCTAGAACGCTTGCTCGACCTCGCTCAACGCCTCGACTTCGCCCTACTGGAAGACGACTGGGGCTCCGATATGTTGAGCGAAAACGACTATCGGCCAAGCCTCCGCGCCCTGGGGGGTGAGAACGTACTTTACGTCAACTCATTCACCAAGAAGCTGCTTCCGAGCCTACGCCTCGGCTACGTCCTTTGTTCCCGTGCGGCAATGCCAGCGCTACTCGCGGCAAAGCGCCTAGCGACCCTCGGCAACGCAACGCTGATGGAGGCAGCCCTCGCGGAGTTTTTGGATCGCGGCTACTACGACACGCACCTGAACCGCATCCAGAAGGCGCTCGACGAGCGCTATCACGCCTGCTTGGACGCCCTGGAAGAGCTGATGCCCGAAGGTGTGCGCTGGACGACGCCCGGCGGGGGACCAATCCTGTGGCTCTCCGTCCCTGACAGCGTGAACCTGCAGGCGCTCGCAGCGCGCATGGCCGAGCAAAACATCCGCATCGAACTGATGCCTCAGGCCTTCGTCGGCCGACCGCACCTGCACGGCTTCCCCATTGGTTATGCCTTCTATCCGCCGGACCGGTTGCGCTCTGCTCTCGAGTGCCTCAGCAAGGAATTGAGCCGCGCATGACCCCTCACCCCCAAACACGCGCCGGAAACCCCGAACTGCTCGAACGGCGAGCGGAACCAACTGCGGGTGCGGACCCGCTCCAGCTTTTTTCCGCATGGTACACCTTGGCGCGCGCTGGGGGTGACCGCGCTGACGCGGCGGCTCTCGCAACCTACGGCGAGAACGGCCCCGCGGTGCGCATGGTACTGGTGAAGAGCTGCGTGCACGGTCAGTTCCGCATCTTCACGAACTACCAGAGCCGCAAGGCGCGGGAGCTCGAAGCCACGGGTCGCGCGGCGCTGGTGTTCCACTGGCCAAGCATCGAGGCACAGGTGCGCATCCAAGGAGGCGTGGAACGCCTCTCAGCTGAGGCGAGCGACGACTACTTCGCCGCTCGTCCGCGAGGTAGCCAGCTGGGTGCGCTGCTCTCACCTCAGAGCGAGCGCATTCAGAGTTTTGCGGAGCTAGAGGCCCAGCGCGAGGCCCAGCTTGCTGCCCTGGGGAATCAACCCATCGCGCGCCCTGAGCATTGGGGCGGCTACGGTCTCACGCCAGATCTGATCGAGTTCTGGTGCGAGGGAGAGAACCGTCTGCATCGCCGCTACGAGTACCAAAGGAGCGCTGCGGGCTGGCGCTTCAGCTTGCTCGCTCCGTAGCCTAGCTACTCGAGGCCAAGCGCTTTCTGCAGTTGCTTTGACTGAGCGCTGTCAGGTTGGCTCGCAATCACCGGCTGAGCCAACGCCCGCGCCTCCTGAGTGCGCCCGAGCTGACTCAGGGCGCGCACCCGCAGCACCAACGCCTCCGGCGCGAGGCGCTTTGGACCGACGAGCGCATCGTAGCGCCCGAGCTCGACCAGCGCGCCCTGAGCGTTGCCGGCAGCGAGTGAACGGCGGGCGGCGTCGATCAGCAGCACCTCGGCGCGCAAATCCGCTTGGCGCGTGGCGCTCGGGAAGCTCGCGGCGCTGGCAGGGGGAGCCGAAGCCACATCAGCGTCCTTGGGTTCCGCGCGAGCTTCCGGCGGGACCGCTGGGGCAGCGACAGCAGGCGGGGTCAGCTCTGCCATTTTTGGATCGCCTGACTCCTTCCGTGTGGATTCAGGCTGCGCCGGTTGGAGCGACGTCGGCGCACGATGCGCTGGATCAGCTTCAGCAGGCGACGCCGAATGGTGTGAACTCGGTTCAACCTGACCCTTCATCAAGGCCACTCCGGAGCTCGAGACGCCGCCGACCAGGAGCCCAATGCCAAACCACTTCAGCAGCCAGGAGGAGGACGCACCCTTTACGATGCCCTGGCCCGCCACGCCCGCGGCCACGCCCTTGGCGGCACCCACAGAGAGACCAAGCGCGAGCGCCGCAGCCTGTACGCTCTCCGGACTGGGACCATCGTCGAGCCCAGCCTCGAGCGCGGCTCGCAGCTCCAGCTCCAAATCGCCCGTCAAGAGCGGCCGTAGCTCATCATCCATGAGTCGCCTCCTGCTGCTTCATCTGCGCTACCTCAAGGAAACGTTCTCGAGCGCGCCGTAGCCGCGTCTTCACGGTACCCAAGGGCAAGTCCAAAGTATCCGCGATCTCTGCCAGGCTGAGCCCTTCGAGCTCGAAGAGTACGAACGGAGCGCGCAGGTCGTCATCCAGCTGATCGAGCCAGCGATCGAGCTGCTGGCGCCGCTCCTTGAAGTCCACCAGCTGCTCCGGATTACGCCCCGATGCGGGCTCGAGATCGAGCTCATCGCTCGCCGTGCCGCGATTGCGCCGGGCACCACGCCGAGCGTTGGCCGCCAGACGCTGGGCGACACCGAACAGGTACGCTCGCTCAGCCTCGGGGCGAATGCGATCGAGCTGACGATTCACGGTGATGTAAACTTGCTGAACGACGTCATCCACCGCGCTCTCCGCGACTCCCAAGCGCCGCACGGTTCGCCACACCCAGGCGTAGTGCCGAGTGAAGAGCTGCTGCAACCGCGCGTTGTCGAGCGGCGCCTGCGCTGCGCTGGCTTCGCTCACCAAGCGAGCTCCAGGCTCAAGCCGCCCTGGCCGATCAGCGCTGGCTGCTCGAAAATGCGCGTTGACCTGCCATTTGAATCCTCCCGGAAGTAGAAGTAGTCCCGCGCGAGGCTCCATGTCGCGCCGCCGCGCGCGCCAATGGCGAGTGACGCGCCCAGTACCTGCGCGAGTCGCCGCTGCACCAGAAGCTCGACGCCGGGGCCGAGCCACGGCGCGCTGTCGCTGTTCGCGTTGGGGACACCTCGTCCCTCCGCCTCGAGACGCCCAAAGTCAAAGCTGAGTCTTGGCTCGACCAACCAGCCAGCTGTCGCAAAGACGTAGGGACTCACCCCAACGCGAGCTCCGAGCAGCGCCAGCTGGGCACTGCCTGCGCCGGCACTCGCATCTCCGCGCGCATACATCCCACTCAGCGAAAACCCAACGTCCCAATTCCGACTCAGCTTTGCGCGTAGAGCCACTCCAAGGGACCACAGGGCTGCGACACCGCTACCCACACCATTCGTGAGACCAGCGCCGGTGAACAGCCCAACGGTCGAGACGTCTGTTGGCGCTAGGGCTATCGGAGTTGCCGCTGGGGCTATCGCAGTTGCCGCCGGGGCTGTTGGAGCTGCCACCACGGGAGCTGGAGCAAGCGCAGAAGGGCCTTGCCGCGGCTCCGCACTGGCTCCCGGATCCAGCGCCAGCGCGACGATCAGCGCGGCCGCATTCACCAGCTCTTCGCAGCTCCCCGCGGAAATACTTCGTGGCGTCGCCTCGACATCACCGCTGAGGCTCAGGTGCGCAACAAATGGCTCAGTCCCGCTCACTGAGTCTTCAATCTGTAGCAACACTCGCACGCCACTAGCGTCGGGAACGTAGCGAGCAAGGGCCGTGCGTCCCTCCACACCAGCGACGAAGCGCTCCTGGGTCGGACACCCCGGAGCGCTCGTGTACTGGACGCTGAACTGCTGGATGGGCTCGGCGCTCACCTCCCCCACCCCCTGAACTCCCGCGAAACCGCAGAGCCAGCCAAGGGCTGCCATTGCCCCGCGGATAATGAATCGGTTCCTTCCCACCACGCTGCCAGCTCTAGGGTGAGACGCACGAGGTGCCGTCGAAGCACACATCGAGCGGGCACTCGCACACTTGCACCATTTCACTATTGCCCGGTGAGCAACCGCACGCGCCCACCCCGCACGTGTTCGGGAAGTCGCCCGTTCCGGCGCAGCACAGGCTGTCTTTGACCACACCGCCCGAGTTCACGCAATCGGCTGCCCCGCCCCCAAAACCACCAGCACCAGCGACACCGCCCGAACCAGCAGCGCCGCCAGCGCCGCCCGATCCTCCGCCCCCGCCAGCACCACCGAAGCCTCCGTCCGCGCACTTCACGCCATCCCAGCAGGTGTTGCCGGGACAGTTGCAAATCTGCGTGGGCGCGCTGTTCTGCGGCGCGCAACCGCAGGCCCCAACCGAGCACAGGTTCGGGAAGTCGCCGGCTCCCGTGCAGCAATCCGACTCAACAACCGTCCCACCGGCTTGCTCACACGCGGTGGCCACGCCGCCACTGCCACCATTGGCGCCAGTGCCACCGTTAGCCGACGTGCCACCGTTGCCAGCTGTACCGCCGCTACCGGCTGCGCCGCCGTTTCCCGCTGCGCCGCCGCTACCGCCGAGGTCGTGACCGTCGTCGGAGCAGGCCGCACCACCCAGTATCAACACTGCGGAACACCCGACCGCACCCAGCAGCCGCCACGTCGATCCAAAGCCAAGAGTCATCATCGAAAGCACTCCTCATCAAGGGTTCGCTCGATAGATGTCCGAGGATCGCCCGAAGGTTTTGTCTCGGCGACGTTTTTTCTGTTCGAGGGTTCGGGGGGTGAGGCGCGCCAGTCCCAAGACCGCGCGCCCAACGCCTAGATCCGTGCTGTTACTCCGCAGCGCGGCCGAGCGCCTCGCAAAGCGAGTTGATCAGGAACTGACGCATGTCCACCGCCGGCAGGATGCGCTCGAGTGATCCAACTTTCAGCGCGCGCTCTACGCTGTGCACCGAGTCGAACTCCTGTGCGACCTCAGCCTGCTTCTCGAGCAAGACGTCTTGGCTCACCCGACCGAGGCGCTCTCGCGCAACAGGACTACGCTCCTCACGCAGCTGCTCGAGGGCCTGCTTCACCCGCGGGTCTGCCTGCACGCGGCCGCGCACCTCACGACCGAACACCACCTTCGCAGCAGGGCCACCACCGATCACTGAGGCGTAGCTGCCTTCGAGGGCTAGCGCGCGCAAGCTCGGGTTCAGCTCACGGCTGAAGACTACGTAGGCGCCGCCATGATAGCGCGACACAACCAGGAACAGGATCGGTCCCTTGAAGTTGACCACCGCGCGGGCGATCTCGGCACCGTACTCCAGCTGGAATTTCCGCATGGACTCAGGTGAACCGTCGAAACCGCTGAGGTTTGCCAGAATCACCACCGGGCGGTTGCCACTCGCGCTGTTCAGCGCACGAGACACCTTGCGCGAGGACTGAGGAAACAGCGTGCCGCCGTTCCACTCCGCGGGGCCGTCGAGGGGGCGGTAACCATAACGCGGCACGTTCTGGCTCTCGATGCCGATCAAGCACACCGGCTGCCCGCCGAGGTGAGCGTCCCAAACGATCGCCGTCTCGGCGCCGACCTGATTCTTCCAACGCTCGAGGAAGCCGCCGTCTTGGTCGATGACGGCGCTCATCAATGCACGCATGGAGAACGGCTTCTTGCGGCCCGGGTTGGTCGCGTCGTCGAAGATCTCTCCGACGCGTTCGAAGGTCTCAGCATCGGAGCTCTTCTGGTACGGCGCCTCCGTGACACGACGATCAGCGGGATCCGTCGTGTCCAGCTCACGGGGCCGCTGCTCGCCCGGCACCACGTAGGTGTACGAGTAGTGCTCGTAGAGGATGCGGAAGGCTTCCTTCAGATCCGACGCGAAGTACTGGCCCTGGCCGTTCGGTCCCATGATGCGCTCGTGGCCACCGATGGCGACCTCGTCCTCGGCAGACACGGAACCGGATGCCGCGAGGGCAGCGCGCCCCGTCAGCACCATCGACGAACGCGGTGTCATGATCAACACGCCCCGCGTGTGGAGCAGCATCGTCGAGAGCGCGTCCCAGTAGCTCTGCGCGCCGACGTTCACGCCAGCGACGATGATGTGAATCACACCGCCCGCTTGAGTGAAGGTCACGATCCGGCGCACCACACGCGCAGTCGCGTCGAGGTTCTCCGTCCCGGAGTCCATGGCGATCTTTGCGCCGCTGGAGACCGGAATCCACTCGAGGGGCACGTTGAGCTGCTGCGCCAGATCGATCGCGGCGATCACGCGGTCGCACTCGGGGCCGGAGAGCGCGCCCATCTCACGCGTCGGATCCGAGAGCACCAGCACGCGCTTCATGCCCTCCGGGACCTTCTTCGTCGGTGTGGAGATCACACCAAAGACGACGCCGGCCTTGTTCTGGCCGTAAGGGCGACCGTCGACGCTGACGGCCTTGGGTGCCTTGCTCTGGGGATCGAGGTCGTACTCCTCGAAGGTGCCCGACGGCAGCGCGCGTTCCGTGGCCCGTACGGAGCGCGGGCCCCCGTCCGGTGCGAGCATGCGGATGATTTCGTACGGATACACCAGACCGCGGCGCTTGGCCGCCACCACGGCGCGCTCGTAGGCCTGAACCGGCACCAGGGGCTCGGTGTGTGGCTCACGCCACAGGATCTCCATCGAGCTACCGGTGATGTCGCTGATCAACATTTCCCGACGACGCGCCGAGTCCGATGGCGCGGTGGGGTCGAGGATCTTGAGCCGCACGGCAACGCGCTCGAGCCCCAAGTGACGGGTCGCCGGGTGCAACTTGCGAGATAGCCAGCCAGCCGTGTTCGCATCCAGCACGACCTCGTGGGCCAGGAACAGCGTGATGCGGTTCCACTGCAGGCGCCGGCGAGAGTCCCGCTCGAGCAAGATGTGACGCAACGTTCGCGCGGCTTCATGGAAGGCCCGCTCGACGATCGGCACGTAGTGGATCGCGGCGGGACCGTCCTCTGGAGGGCGTCCTCGCACGTCCACCAACACGAAGATGCGCTCGTCCTCGGGTACCTCACGGCTCTTGCCGTGGAAGCAGTAAATGCCTTCGGGAGACACCAAGCGCTCCAGCTCGAAGCTCTTGTAGCGCTCGAAGTCGACGCGCTCCGCAGCTTCGGGATGTAAGAGGTGCAGATCGAGCGCCTGCGTATCACTGGCCGAGAAGGAGTAGTGGCAGGTTCGCAGCTCGGAGTTCAACACGGAGATGGTGAAGCGCTCTGCAGGGACTCCGTCCCTGGCGCGCGCCGTGATGCGCTCGATGAGTGGGATGATCTCCCCTTCGTCTTCGATGGTCACGACCAGCTCGAGCGCGAAGACGTGCTCCGCTGCCTCGCGGATCAGCGCCTCGAAAGCTGCGATGGCACCTTTAGGCTCGCTCAAACCCGCTATCACCACGCGGCGCTCGGCCTCTGCCAAGCGTCGCCAATCACGTGACCCAGCAAACTCGAGACGTGTGACGGGGACCTCGCCGCCGCTCAGGCTCACGCGCTTGCTCTTCTGGGAGACCGGCTGCTTCGGTGCGTAGTTTCGCCGAATGCAGGCGGACAACGCGATCGCCCGCTGGCGCATCGGCGCGTCGCGCAGCCACTGCTTGACCTGCCTAAACACGCCGGAAGGCGCCAACGCCAAGTCCGCGAGCACGGAGTCGTCGATGGCTTCGTTGCTGCGCTCGAGCCACTGCTCGACGCCCCGAGAGGTGCGCTCCGCCTGACGGCTAAGCTCTGGGCGCTCGAAGATGGTGTACGCGGCGTCAATCGCCGCGTCCGCCACGTCGTCGGGGATCTGGCCGCGCATCTGCGCCATGCTCGACAGGGCGAGACGCAGATCCGCGTCGCGGTCCAGCTCGAAGCCAGCGTCCACGAGCTGCATCACGCGCTTCAGCAACGCGCGTACCAGACGGAAACGCAGCTCGGGGTTGCCCTGGGAAGCGAACAAGCGGAGCACCGCCCGTTCCAGGGGCACGCTGTAGTCGAGAGAGTCGACGCCGTAGTGCCCCAGCGCCCGCTTCAGATTATCGAGGAACTCCGTGGGTAGCTCAGCGCCGCCTGCACGCAGTCGGCGCACGTAGAGGCGCATGCGCGCGTTGTTGGATGCCCCGACGGAGCCGGCATCATCAGCCGCGCGGCGGCGCGTGAAGATGCGCTCGATGTCCGCAAAGACGCCGAGCTGGCGCTTCACCTCTGCGAGCTGCTTCAGGTACGCCGGAGCCATGGTGTCCGGAATTGGTGCCTCGAGGAAACCAATTAGGCGCTCGACGCGCTCGTCGTATGCGTCGTACCCGAGCATGATGCGCAGCACCTCCTCGTCGACGGCATCCATCGCGCGGCGCCACACGGTAGCCGGCGCAGCTGCAGCGCGCGCCAGATTGGGCTCCGCCAGTTTGCCTTGCTCGTCCTTGCTGAAGAGCAGCGCCAGAGAGTCTTCGACGACTGGTAGCGCAAGCCGCGTGCTCGCAGCCGCATCCCCATCTTCGCTGGCTGGATCGATGACCAAGATGACATCACCCGCAGCCACCTGCTGGCCCTTGCGGGCGCGGATCTCCTTTACGGTGCCCGCCACCGGTGAGTCGAAGCCGATTTCCATCTTCATTGCTTCGACCAGGCCGAGCTGCTGTCCGGCCTCGACGCGCTGACCGAGGCCGACGTGGAGCGCGACCACCATCGAGGGCGCGCTGGCGCACACTTGGCCAGCAGTCTGACGACCGAAGCTGTGGACGCGCCCCTCGATCTCTACGCGGATGTTCGTGTCGGTGATGTCGTACAACACGCGCAGATCTCGGTCGCCGATCACGAGGCGCGCGGCGTTTTCGCTGGAAGCGTTGATGCGAGCCGCCACGATGCGGTCTTCGAGGTGTACCCGGTACTGCCAGGAGCCAGAGGCGAACACCCGCACGCGGTAGGGCTTGCCCAGGTACGTGAGGTCGATCTCCTGTCCCAGGGAGGGCGGGATCTTCTCCGGGGTGATGTTCGCGGCATCCGCGTAGAAGTTGAGCCGCTTCACCTCGCGCTGCACTTGGTAGGAAAGCAGTGCCGCGAGGATCAGACCTTCTGCCGCTAGATCATCGGTGTGCTTGCGTTCCGCGTTCCAGCGATCGAGCCATAACGTATCGACTCCGCCGGCCTTGTAGTCTTCGGCCTCGAGCAGTTCGAGCAGGTAGCCTTTGTTGGTTGCCCCGCCTTCGATCACCAAGTCGAAGTCCCGCAGCGCACATGCCAAACGGGCGCGGGCCTCCTCACGGGTGTCGCCATAGGCAATGACCTTCGCGATCAGGGAGTCAAAGTCAGCGGGTACTTCACTGCCTGAGGCCACACCGGTGTCGATACGCAGGCGTGGCCCGAGCGCCGGGTCGAAACGGACGACGCGCCCAGGCGCAGGCAGGAAGCCTGCATCGGGATCCTCCGCGCAGACACGCGCCTCGATAGCGAAGCCGCGCTCTCGATAGTCGAGCTCTGGCAGTCGCTCACCCCGAGCAATTCGGATCTGAGTCTGCACGAGCTCCGTGCCTGTCAGCTCCTCGGTGATCCCGTGCTCGACTTGCAGGCGCGGATTCATCTCGAGGAAGAAGTACTCAGCGTCGCGCACCAGGAACTCGACGGTGCCGACACCCGAGTAGCCAACGCTCTGCGCCAGCTCGACCGCCGAGTCCTTCACGGCTTTGATCAGGAGCGGCGGTAGGTGCGCCGGCGGAGCCTCTTCAATCACCTTCTGGTGGCGGCGCTGCACGGAGCAGTCGCGGCAGCCCAGAGCAATCACGTTGCCGTGCTTGTCAGCAACGATCTGCACCTCGATGTGGCGCCCGCCCTGGACCATCGCCTCCATGAAGAGTCGCCCGTCGCCAAACGCCGCCGTCGCCTCGGAGGCGGCAGAACGGAACGCGGCTTCGAGTTGCCCCGGCTCGCGCACCACACGGATGCCGCGACCACCGCCACCCGCCGAGGCCTTGATCACCAGCGGATAGCCGATATTTTCCGCATGGCGACGCGCCTCTTCAACGCTAGCCACCACACCGTTGCTCCACTTGGTGACCGGAACTTCGCTCTTCTCGGCTAGCTCCTTGGAGGCGATCTTGTCACCCAACGCGCGCATCGTCGCGCTCGTCGGCCCCAGAAAACGGATCTTCGCGGCGTCCAGACGATCGACGAACACCGGGTCCTCAGCGACAAAACCCCAACCGGGCCACACGGCGTCCACGCCGTGGCGCTCCAGCGTGCGCAGCAACAGGTCGTGATTCAGGTACGACTGCACCGCCGTACCTGGAGTTGGCAGCAACACCGCGATGTCGGCGTGACGCACGAAGGGCGCGTTGCGATCGACCGCGGTGTACAGCGCGAGCACTTCGATCTCGGAGTTCTCCAGGGCGCGCAGCGTCTTGACGGCGCGAATGCAACGCATCGCGGCCTCACCGCGGTTCACGATTGCCAAACGTCGGATAGGTTGAAACTCGGTCATACTTCCGTAGCTCTTCTCTCTTCAGCTTCGCGGGCTGCTTCACCGCGAGCTCCGCGTCTAGTGCACCCGTTCTTGGGTCGACGAGGACGCGCGTTACGGCTCGCTGAGTACTCTAGTGGCAGCAGGTTTCAAGCGACCATTACGCGGAATCGGCTCGAGAATCGTGAAGCATCCAACACGTTGTCGAAACACTCAGCGCATGACGCCGTGCGCCTTCGCGGGGCGTCGTGACCCGTTGCTACACATTCCGCCGACTCCCACTTCGCCGCGAAGCGAGCTTCTCACTCCCGAATGCCCGCTGCGCAGCAGAAGCGGGCTCCTGCGAAGCTCAGTTCGCAAAAACGGTCGGTTCCGCCGCTGTGGAGTCGAGCACCACAACTGGCAAACTGGCCGCCAAGCGCTGGCGCACAGCGTCACGGCCGACCCGGGGTCCGAGACCAACGGCGTCGCACTCGGTGTCACTCCACGTGCCAACCGACTGGACCGGCGCGCACGGGCTGTCTGGATGTAGCTACGAGCTCGAGCAGCGCGGGTTCGACCCACGGCCGCACCCGCCAACGCCAGTTGATCGGTCTCGTCAAGGCAGGTGGTGAAGGGAGCACGACACCGACCGACATCTCGGGTCGCCAGCCACCTGGCGGCCCCGCTGCCGCACGGCAACGTGCGTTTGCGAGTGGCCATGGTCCCAGCGTTTGATATGAGACGCAGCGTGAAGAAACTTACTGCGCTGGGCTCATCCATTGCGTTGGTTACGCTGTGCGGAGGCGGATGTGTGACGCCCCTCGAACAGGGACGCGGCGTCGAGATGTCGGGCGGTCCCCCTGCCATGTCTGGATTCGATCCGTCCAACTGCGTTCAGCTGGGCTTCGTCGTAGGCCACTCCGGAGGCCTCGGCGGGGAGTGGATCACGAACGACACCTTGATTGAGTCTGCGATGAACGACTTGCGCAACCAGGCTGCTGAGCTTGGCGCGAACTTCATCCAATACGATACGCCAACCCTCGGTGTGCTCGAAGGCAACCACGGCTCGAACACCACGACGGCCACCGTCAGCGGAGTCGCCTACCGGTGTGACGATCGGGGCAGCCCGGAGACGGCCAGCGACATCGCACTGTCCGCGTCGACGGACGACTCACCTCCCCCCAAGAAATCCGAAAAGCGCGCGCGGAAGCCAACGAAGCGCACGGAGCCGGACAAGGCGCCCGCGAACGCCAACTCCGAGGGCTGCAAACCGAAGTCGGCGCGGGCGTGCGTTGGCGAAGGGGACTGCAACGGAGCGCAGGTTTGTCAGGACGACGGGAAGGCGTTCGCTCCCTGCGACTGCAACGTGGGCCTGATGCAGTAACCGGCCTTGCTCCTGGCAGCGTGAGCGGGTAGGCGAACCGGGCGATTGGGCCCCTGGGGTCCGGCGCTAGCTCTCTGCGAGCCAATCCGACGAGCGCCCGACGGCGCTCTACCCTTAGGAGCAAAGCCATGAAGATCTTCATCGACAGCGCTGACATCGGCGAAATCAAAGAGGCCGCAGCCATGGGCGCCATCGACGGTGTGACCACCAACCCGTCCCTGTTGGCGAAGACCGGGCGCACCCTGCAAGATTCCATTCCGGAGATCTGCGAGGTCGTGGACGGCCCCGTGAGCGCGGAAGTCATCGCAACCGATACCGCGGGGATCTTGGAAGAAGGCCGCAAGCTCGCCAAGCTCCACCCGAACGTGGTGGTGAAGGTGCCGCTGATCATCGACGGCTTGAAGGCGGTGCGTCAGTTCACCAGCGAAGGCATCAAGACCAACGTCACGCTGTGCTTCTCCCCGAGCCAAGCACTCCTCGCGGCGAAGGCGGGCGCCACGATGATCTCACCCTTCGTGGGACGCCTCGACGACATCTCGATGCCGGGCATGGAGTTGGTGGAGCAGATCATCAACATCTATCAGAACTACGGGCTGGAAACCGAGGTGCTGGTTGCCAGCGTGCGCCACCCGATCCACTTCGTCGAGGCCGCGCTGATGGGCGCTGACATCTCGACGCTGCCGCTCAAGGTGATTCAGCAACTCGCGCAGCATCCCCTGACGGACATCGGCCTCGCTAAGTTCCTCGAGGATGCAAAGAAGATCCCGAAGGCCTGAACATGCCTAGCTACGTCTCGCGCCGTGCACCGGGCTCTGCAGCGCTCCCTGCACGGCGCGTGAAGTCTCTCGCCGATCAGATGCTGCGGGCGCTCGACCTCGAGAGCGCGGAGCTCTCAGTGCTGTTGACCAGCGACAGCGAGATCCACGAGCTCAATCGAGTTCACCGCGGAAAAGACAAGCCGACGGATGTGCTCGCGTTTGCCTTGGAAGAAGCGGACACGGGCACTGAGGAGCTGCCCTTCCGCGTGCTGGGCGACGTCGTGATTTCCCTCGACACGGCGGAGCGCCAAGCCAAGCAGCGGCGTCACCAGCTAGTGGACGAAGTGCGCTTCCTGCTCGCCCATGGCTTGCTCCATCTGATTGGCTACGACCACCAGACAGACGCCGAGGAAGCCGAAATGGACGCTGAGACCAAGCGCTTGGTGGAAGCCGCCGGGGGGCCGAACCGCTCCAAAACACCCCCTGCTACGAAAAAAAAACGCGAGGCCGGACCGGCGTCGCGGAAGCACGGAAACGCCCGCCGCTGAGCCCGGTCGGGCGGGTGAGCTAGGCCTCGCCAAGCCGCTGAAAAGCCCCAGCTAGAGCTTCGTGTACGGCTTGCGAGATGATCGCTAAGCCTTCGTTGCGCAACGATTTAGGCTGCTTCCATGCTGTCGCATGGATGCGCCGCGTCGTGGTGCTGATCGGCGGAAACGCCCCATGGCCGATGCAGCCGGTTTTCAGCCGGATCCGCACACGTGGGGCAGCACCGCTCGAGACCCGATCGCGAAACCCCTATTTTTTTCGCTTGTATGGCCCAGGGCTCCTTGATAGTCGTCATGCCGCCTCACGGATTCAGCAGCAAAACCGCTGTGAACCCGTTTGGGCCAACCGCCGAGGTTGTCGGACTACTTCCACTTTCGTGGAGTGGAAAGCCATCGAAGGCGTTAGGACGGGGTCGCTTAGGTCACGTGCCCGGGGGGCACGAACCAACAGCAAAGCACTAGTTCGTAAGGGTTTCACTAGGAGGAAGCGCAATGGCTGGTAAGAGGCTGACGAAGGCGCAGGTGGTCGCGGAGCTCGCAACGGCAACGGACCTCGACAAGAAGAGCATCAACAAGGTTTTCGAGGCGCTCACGGATCTGATCCGTAAGCAGCTCACGGGTCGTGGACCGGGCGAGTTCGTCGTTCCCGGTTTGGTGAAGCTTCGCGTGGTCAAGAAGCCGGCCACCAAGGAGCGTCAGGGCATCAACCCCTTCACCAAGGAGCCCATGACGATCGAGGCCAAGCCGGCGAGCAAGAAGGTGCGCGCAACCGCACTCAAGGCTCTCAAGGACCTGGTTCAGTGATTGTTAGAGTCCGCGCCTAAACCGCGCCGGACTCACGCAACAGGCCCATGGCATTCGCCATGGGCTTTTTGCTTTTTGTGCTCAGCTCTGCGGAGCATCAGCTTGTGCGCGTCGCTCTCTTGCCACACGGAAACCACGTAGAGAGATGAGCAAGGCGAGCAGGGTGAGCAACGGGTAGTCGCCGAACCTCACGTAGAACGTCGGCGACGAGTTGGTCATGCCAGGCGTGACCAGGGTGTAGCCCGCCGGCCTGGGCGACCCAAGCTCTCGCACTCGGCCGCTGCGATCGATCCAGGCGGGCAACCCGAGGTTCACAGCGCGCACGAGATCACGCCGTGTCTCCACTGCCCGCAGCACACTCAGCCGCAAGTGCAGCGCGGACTCGATGCTGCCCTCGAACCACGCGTCGTTGGTCACGTTGACCAGCAGGTTCGGCCCTTCAGCGGCCATCCGGCGTCCAACTGCAGGCAGGATGTCCTCGTAGCAGTTCAACACCGCCATGCGCAGCTCGCCGTGCTGGGTGGGATGGGTGAGCAGCACTACCTCGTCACCGGGGACCAAACCGCCGGCGCGGAAGAACACCTTACGTAGCCAAGGGATCGACTGGGCCCCAAACGGCAGGCTCTCGCCGAACCAAAGCAACTGGAGCTTGGCTTGAACGCGTTGCTGGTGGCCTTGGGCGTCAATCAGCGTCGCCGCGTTGTATTGCCCTTCAGGTCGCTCGCCCGCAGGCGCCCGCGCAGGCGTGAGGGTGCCCAGCAACACTGGGCCCTTCACGCCGTTGATGTGAATCGCACGTCCGCCTCGTGGCTCGTGTCCCGCCACGGGGCTCAAGAGGAATGGGTACGCTGCCTCTGGCCAGATGCTGAGCTCCGCACCTGCCGCCTCGGCCTCAACCGTTACGCGACGTAGTCGGCTGAGGATCTCCATGCGCTGGCTTGGCTCCCAGCGCAGCCGCGCGTCAGTCGCGGGTTGGATGAGCGCCACCTTCACGCGAGCCTCGGGCGCCGCCAGCGCGTTGAGGCGCAGCAAACCATAGCCAAACAGCGCAGCCCAAACACCTACTCCCAAGGCAACGCTGACCACAGGGTGGTGGAAGCGAGACCCAGGAGGAACCGGCGTCGCCTCGCGGAAACGATCGCGCAGAGGCCAAGCGATGCAGGCGACACCGAGCGCCATCAGGAAGCTCAGTCCGCGCTCGCCGACGACCTCGGCGAGTTGGATCACCGGCACCCACTCGGAGAGCAGGGCGCCCGGAGTCCAAGCGAATACACCTGGCCACATGCACGCAAACAGCACACCGCAAGGAAACGCGAGGCGCCGGTCTACCCTCAGGCGCGCCTCGAGCAACCACGCGAGCAACGTCCCGAGGCCCCAGCCCAACGCCTGAAAGGCAGCCAGCAACAGCAGCGCCAGGAGTCCACCTGCCACTCCGAGGGGCGTGAAGCGGTCGACCACCGCTGGTACGAAGCGCAGCCCCAGGAGCCCCGCCGAGGTCGCCCACAGCCAGCCACGGAAGAAAGCCCGTCGCTTGCCCTTGGGCGTCCCAGCGGGCAGCTCAGACGCAAGAAACAGCGCAGCCAACCCGAGCGGCACCCCCACGTGAAAGTTGATGGGAGGCGCCGTCAGCGCAAAGCACAGCCCGCCGAGCACGGCTGCAGTCGTCGGTCGGTGACGTAGCTCGATGCGGGCAGGCTTAGGGCCTACGAACGGGGAATTCAATCGCCTTCCCCATTGCAGGCCCTTACTCAGTCATGGCTCAGGTCACCAGTAGAAGGTGAGACCCAAGCGCGCCAAGCCACCACCCGAAGAGTTGGTTTGGCGTCCCGTCTCCGGATCCGTGTACTCGTACTCGTACTGAGCTGCGTCGTCGGTGCGTCCGCGCACGAAGCCGATGATGTCGAAGTTCAGCGCGGTCTTGCGAGCCAAGCGCCACTCGAGGCCAAGGCCAGCTTGGAGCCCGAAGTAGCTGTAGTCTCGCTCCTCAGCGCTTCCGTTGACCAGCGCTTGACTGCGGTCGAGCTTCACGTGAGCGCCGGTGAACCCGAAGCCACCCAGGGCGTAGAGCTGGAACTTGTCTTTCGGGTTGAAGAAGACCAACCCGTTGAAGGTGAGCGCTGTCTCTTCGCGCTCGTCAGCCTGGTAGTCGCGGCCACCGAAGAAGTCCAAGCCGACCTCGAACGCGAAGTGAGGCTTTGGTCGGTAGCGCAGGCCGACACCAAGACCACCCATGCCACGGTCATCGACACCGTCGCCGTTGGTGTAGTTGTCGTCCTTCTTGCTCATCATCACGCCCTGCAGGCGCAAGTTCAGGCCCCACTCGCGCTTCCAGCGCGGCTTCTTCGGCTGGGGCGGTGGCTCGGGAGCCTGACGCTCCTTGACCACGACCACGGTGGGCGGTGGCTCACCTTCGGGTTGGTAGACCACGATGGGCGGGGGACGCTTGGTGCGCCGCTTCGGCACGTCGACGCGCTCCGGAGGCGGCGGCTCGTCCGCGGGGTCCGCTTCGTCATCGACGTCGACGTCACCACCTGCGTCCTCGCAGAACCAGGATCCGGGAGGACATTCCTCTTGGGCATAGGCAGTGCTGCTGACCAATACCGGAACAGCACAAGTGGCAAAGACAACGCTGAGTGCGGTGAGCCGCGTCTTCATGGAAGGCTCCTTTCGGATTCTGGGGTCGCACCCCCAAGCGCCGCGAGAGCCCCGCGGCACTCACAGAGGTTAGCAATCCGAGTGCCAGGCGCTAGGTCGGCCGGTTTCGCGTTCGATCCGCGAGAAAACTGGGTGGTTTGCCGATCTGGCCAATCACGCCAGCGTGGAGAGCCGTTTACACCAGAGTGAACTGCCGGTAGGGAGCGGCGTGGTTGCACAGCTGCGCCTCAAGCCTGGT
Organism: Polyangiaceae bacterium; assembly: GCA_020633205.1. Lineage (NCBI taxonomy): Bacteria > Pseudomonadati > Myxococcota > Polyangiales > Polyangiaceae > Polyangiaceae bacterium. The sequence goes on along the minus strand of JACKEB010000015.1, from coordinate 21,777 downwards.
CACGTTCAGCCCGTCTGGGCCGGACACCCCTGGATCTACGCCCAAGCGGTCGATCGCATCGAGGGCGCGCCCGCCGCTGGCGACGAAGTCGACGTGTTCGACCCCCGCGGACAACACCTCGGCCGCGGCCTGTACTCACCGGGTTCAGCCATCGCGGTCCGCTTGTTCACGCGTCAGCAGGAGTCCCTAAACGCGAGCTTGCTGACCAAGCGGGTCTCGGCGGCGGCGCAACTCCGGCGCCAGCTCGGCTTCCCCAACGCCGACACGACCGCCTTTCGCCTGATCCATGCCGAGGGCGACCAGCTTCCGGGGCTGATCGTCGACCGCTTTGGAGACGCGCTGGTCGTGCAGTTTGGCACCCGGGGCATGCAGCGATTGCGGGACAGCATCAGCGCCTCACTGCAGGAAGTGACCGGCTGCTCGGTGATCATCGACCGCACCAGCGTGCGCACCGCCAAAGCCGAAGGCTTCGAGGTGGGGCCGGCATTCATCGCAGGGCAGACGGACAGCCTGCGCTTTCGCGAGCGCGGCCTGGACTTCGAACTGCCCACGGAGCTGACGCAGAAGACGGGCTACTACCTGGATCAGCGCCCGCTGCGGGACGTGATCGAGCGACTCGCGGCGAGCAACGTCCAGTCCGGTGGCGGCGGCCGGGTCCTTGACGGCTACTGCTTCGTTGGCAGTGCCGCGCTGGCGGCAACGCGCGGCGGAGCAAAGCAAGTCCACGCCGTCGACTCGAGCGCCCCCGCGCTCGAAGTCGGTGAGCGCCTGGCGGAGCAGAATGGCCTCTCGGGGATCCGCTTCCAGAAGGAGGACATGCGGCGCTACCTCGAGCAGGCGGAGCCCGAGAGCTTCGACCTCGTGATCTGCGACCCACCCAAGCTGGCCCCGAACCGCAGCGCGAAGAACAAAGCGTTAGATGCCATGCGGAAATTAGCTCAAGGCGCTACGCGAGCGTGCACCGAAGGCGGCATCGTCATCCTCTGCTCTTGCTCGGCGGCCATCGGTCTCTTCGAGCTGCGGCGCGCAATGGCGCTCGGCGCGCGTGACGCGGGTCGCCGTGCGGTGGTCCTCGAGCGCGTATTCCAAGGCGGCGATCACCCGGTGCCAGCCGCCTTCCCCGAGGGCCAGTACCTCACGAACCTCGTGGTTCAGGTGAGTGGCTACTGATGCGGCCTCTGACCGAGCTGTCCAAAGCAGAGGCCCGCGGCCTCCAGGGCCTGCTCTTCGACCTCGATGACACGCTGCTCGACCACGGACAGCTGACCCTCGACGCCTATCAAGCGCTCTGCAACCTCGCGGAAACGGATCTCTGGCTGGTCGCCGTCACGGGTCGCCCAGCGAGCTGGGGCGAGCTGGTCGCTGGAATGTGGCCTATCCGTGCTGCGCTGAGTGAAAACGGTCATCTGGCGCACGCTCGTTTGGGGGGGAGGGTGCAGCGTCTAGACGCCATCCCGAGCGCCACACGCACGGAGCGCCGCGAGCGACTCCTCGAGCTGACCGAGCAACTGATGGCGGAGTTCTCGGACTTAGTCCCTGCCGACGACGTCCACGGCCGCGTCAGCGACTTCACCTTCGACATCGGTGAGTTCCGAAAGGTCGACCCTGACGTAGTTGCCGCTGCGCGGCGCTCCGCAGAGGCACGCGGCGCCAGCACGACGGTGTCCAGTGTGCACTTTCACATCACCTTCGATACCCACGACAAGGCGAGCGGCAGCGTCGCGTTCTTGTCACAACACGGCGGCATCGACACCACGCGCGCGCTCGAACGCTTTGCCTACGTCGGTGACAGCGAGAACGACGCCGCCTGCTTCGCGGCTTTCCGCACGACAATAGGCGTGGCAAACCTGAGCGGAGCGCCAACGGTGACGCCCCGCTATCGCTGTGGCGCGACGCGCGGCGCGGGCTTCGCCGAGCTGGCAGCGCACTTGCTCCGCCTGCGTTCGTAACCCACCCAGGCGTGTGATAGGGTCTGCGCTCGAAACGGGCGCGCCGCTCGCGCGCGCCGGGAGGTATCGGCAGACGGCGTCCGCAGGGGCGGGCGAACGCACGGCGATTTGCGAACCAGAAAGGAGCTCCGAGTGAGCGAACTCAGAGTCAACTTCCCGCGTCTGCAGGAAGACATCGAGAGCCTCGCGCGCATTGGGCGCGCCCCAGACTTCGGCATCCACCGCATGGCGTTTAGCGACGCAGACATGCAGGCGCGAGCGTGGCTCAAGCAGCGCATCGAAGACGCCGGCTTGGAGTTCTTCAGTGACGGCGCCGCCAACCTGCATGGGCGCCTGGGCTGGGATGGCCAGCGCCCTAGCGTGATCACCGGCTCCCACATCGACTCGGTACCCGGAGCAGGACATCTCGATGGCGCACTGGGTGTGCTGGCAGGCCTGGAGGCGCTGCGGCGGCTCAAGGAGTCCGGAGCCAAGCTCGGGCGGCCTCTGGAGGTGATCAGCTTCACCGACGAAGAAGGTCGCTTCGGTGGCATGCCGGGGTCCATGGCGCTGGCCGGAAAGCTGACCCCGGATAGTATCCGCACGGCAAAAGACTTACAGGGGCTCCGCCTGATCGATGCGATGGAGCGCCACGGTCTCGACGCGAGTCACCTCTTGCGTGCCCAGCGTAGCCCCGAGTCGATCCACGCCTACGTGGAGCTTCATGTGGAGCAAGGGCCGGTGCTCGACCGGCGCGGCCTGAAGGTGGGCGTCGTGGAGGGCATCGTGGGGCTGTTCAAGTGGAACGTGAAGTTCCTGGGGACGCCGAATCATGCTGGAACGACTCCCATGGACATGCGCCAGGACGCATTCCAGGGCGTCGCGGAGCTGTCGATGGCCATTCCGCGCATCCTCGAGGAAAACGGCGGAGGACGTAGCGTCGCGACGATCGGGCGCATCCAGCTGCAACCCGGCGCGCCCAATGTGGTCCCCGGTGTCGCTGAGTTCAGTCTCGAGGTACGAGACATCGACTCCAGCGTGCTCGAAGAGCTGGCCGACGCGTTTCGTCGCGCAATGAGCGCGATCGCGCGGCGCCGCGGCCTGATGTTCGAGTTCGAGGTCTTGAGTGAGCTCTCGCCGGTGAAGTGCGACACCAGCGTGATGGACGCGATCGCGAGCAGCGCAGAAGCGCTTGATGAAGAGACGCTGCGTCTGCCGAGCGGTGCGGCGCACGACGCGCAGCAGTTGGCGAACGTCACCCGGGTCGGTATGATCTTCGTGCCGAGCAAGGATGGCCGCAGTCATTCCCCCGCGGAATGGACCTCCTGGGAGGCAATCGAGGCCGGCGCGAATGTGCTCCTTGGCACCTTGCAACGCCTCGCCAGCTGACCCCTCCCCCCCAAAAAAGACACGAACAGAGACACTGATGGACATCGAAGTGAGCTTGAGTGGAGCTAGCAACCTCGACCCGCTAAAAGACGTTTATCGCGAGGCGGTAAGCGAAGCGCCCGAGGCCCAGGAGGCAATTGCACATCGCAACGTCGCGCTCTTGGTGATCGACGTGCAGTACCTGGACGCGGCGCGGGGCCACGGCGTGTTCGCCGACGCCGAGAAGTCGGGTGTCCCGGCAGACGCGCAGGAGTACTACTTCAACCGCTTGGAGAACCTCGCGCTGCCAAACATTCGGCGCTTGCAGGACGCATTTCGCGGGCACCGACTCGAGGTCATCCACACGCGCATCATGTCGCTCACACAAAACGGTCGCGATCGTAGCCCAGGACACAAGCGTCTCGGGCTGCATGCTGCTCCAGGCTCCAAGGACGCGGAGTTCATCGAGCAAGTCGCGCCTCAAGGCGATGAGATCGTCTTCAGCAAGACCGCGAGTGGAGTCTTCGTCTCGACCAACCTCGAGTTCGTGCTGCGCAATATGGACATCCACGCGCTCTTCATGTGCGGCGTCTACACCAACGAGTGCGTCGAGACGACGGCGCGGGACGCGAGCGACCTCGGCTTCTTTACGAGTGTGATCGAAGACGCCTGCGCGACCGTGACACCTGAGCTCCACAACTCATCGCTCAACACTTTGCGCGATCGCTACGCGAAGATCCTGACGACTGAAGAAGCCATCGCGGAGCTCGAGGCCAACGCAAAGCTGCAAGCCAGCGCAAAACTGCGCCCGCGCTAGGCCACTCAACCCGACTGGCTGTTGCTCCGGAGAACGGCGATGGCAGTGCCGAGCAACGCCAGCACCGGCGTCACCGCCGGGCTCAGCGCGCCCACTGCCATGGTTGCTACGCCAACGACGCCCGGGAGCACCGCGAGCAGCACGCCGAGGCGCGCCTCACGCCGTGCGCGTCCGGCTACCGCAACAGCAAAGGCGGCGTCCCGGATCGCATCGGTCGCTAGCTGCACGTTCCACTCGGCGCTGATCGATCCCGCAGAGGCCAGCGCCACGGACACATCGGCCGCTCCAAGGGCGACGTCATCAGCCGGGCTCCGCCCGAAAACGACCACCTGCGCGCCTGCATCCGCCAGGCGCTTGATCTCCGCGCCGCGATCCGCCGGCAAAATTTCCGGACGGATATGATCGATATCCAGAGAACGACCCAGGGCCTCGCAAGTCTCCCGAGCGTCTCCACTGATCAGCACCGGTTCGATGCTCGCGTCCAGCAGGTACTGGACCGCCGCACGCGCACCGGGGCGCAAACCATCCTGCAGTCCGACCAGCCCAACGAGGCGTTCGCCCACCGCAACCAGCAACGCGGTGCGGCCCATGCCCTCGAGCTCGTTGATGCGCGCCTCCGCACTGGCAACGCCGATGCGTTCCCGCAACATCAGGGCGCGGCTCCCGACCGCGAGCGCTTCACCACCTGAGGTGACACCCACCACGCCAAGACCGGGCAGCGTCGTCAAGCTGCGAACCCCGTCGGGCCGCACTCCACGATCCCGCGCTGCGCGGGTCACCGCAACCGCAACAGGATGCGTGGACCCCGCCTCAGCCCCCGCGACCCAACCAAGGATGCGCTCCGCAGGATCACTTCCGAACACCTCGATACTCGCCACTTCGGGCTCACCGAGGAGCAACGTACCCCGCGCACAGAACGCGCCAACCGTGGCGTGGCCAGCCTTCTCGAAAGCCGCGGCGCTGCGATACGCGACCCCGCGCCGAAGCGCAGAGAGCACGCCAAGACCCACGTGCAAGCCGCCAATCTGCGCGACCCCCGCCGTGGCGACAGCGGCTTGAGCGGCCACCACATAGGCGAGCACGCCGACCCAAGACGCACCCGCGGCCAGCGCCGCAAGGCCCGCCACCAAAGCGAGCGCGGGACCACCACGCTCCGCGAGCAAACGCCCCGCCCGCGCGCTCGGCGCGATCAATTCCGCGCGGCGACGCGGGTCGTTCGTCAGGCGCACCCACGCGCGGTCGAGGCCGGACCAGGCAACAATGGCGCGTACACGCCCCTGCACGACCTTCGCCCCAGCAACCAAGGATTCACCTTCACCGCGGGCTTCGCGATGACCCGCGCCTAGCCACGGCTCGACCTGCGCCTCCCCGGCGATGATGCTGACGTCCGCGGGCACCGTCTCGCCCGCCTCGATCAGGATTTCTTCGCCGGGATGCAGCTCGTTGGCGGTAGCCGGCGAGAGCTCCTGTCCAACGACGCGCCGAGTAGCCGCGGCGAGGGAGGTCTGGATGTGCTCACGCTCCGCTTCAATCGGGCGCCGCGCGCGCTGCACCAGCCAGATCCCGGCGGCGCTCGCGACGAGGGCTGCGCCAGCGACGTTGACGATCTCATTCGGACCCGAGCTGAGCGACGTGACCAGGGTCACGAGTGCCGCAACAAGTGGCGCGCCCATCAGCGCAACGGGGTGGGGTTCCGTCGCGTCTCGCGCGCCAGCAAAGTAGCGAGCGACCAAGGCGGCGTTGCCAACCACCAGCACGATCGCGCGGATGAAGACCAGGGCGCGAAAGTCGCCCGCGAGTGACAGGAGCAGCGACAGCAGCCCTGCCAGACCTGCCATCAACACCATCAGGGTCGGCAGATCAGTCGGCTCGACGACCTCGACACCGGTTCCTCGAGGATCAGCAACCGGACCGAGATCGTCGGGATCCGATAGACCGCCCTCGAGTCCGGCTTCAACGATCTCGCTGAGCGCCTCGGCGGTCTTTTGGCGCAAGCCGAGATCATCCGGCGTTTGAGCCAGGGTCGCGATCACGTCTTCCTGGCGCAGCGCGCCCATGCGCCGCGGCGCTGGCAGCTCTGCCCCGGCGTTCTCGGGATCGAAGCCTTCGCGACACTCCGCGGAGCAGAAGTAGTGGAAGCGCTCGTGAAAGATCGCGACACGGGGCGCGCGCAACGGATCGACGGGCTTTCCACAGCGATCGCAGGGACGCTCGGTGACCCGCAGGAGCCCAGCAGAGTCCCTTGCGCCCGCTGTCGGCGACGGCGTCAGCTCCGTATCCATATGCGAATTCTCAGCCGCCAAACGCCCAGGCGAAGAGCGCCTTCGACGTGTGCAGCCGCGCCTCTGCCTCGTCCCACACGACGCTGTGCGAGCCTTCGAGCACCGCCTCGGAGATTTCTTCTCCGCGATGGGCCGGCAAGCAGTGGAGCACGATGGACTTGGTTGCAGCCTTTTCCAGGAGCGTCTCGTTCAGCTCGTAGCCGGCAAATGCCTTGAGCCGCGCGGCGCTCTCCGCTTCCTGGCCCATACTGGTGAACACATCCGTGCTCACCACGTCGGCGCCTTCAATCGCCTCTTCAGGGCGGCGCGCGATGCTCAGCTTGGCGCCCCGCTCTTTGGCTTTGCTGACGACTGCAGCATCCGGGTCGTAACCTTCGGGGCACGCCAGCGCGAGCTCCAGCTGCAACAGGCCTGCCGCTTCAATCCAGCTGTTGGCCATGTTGTTGCCGTCGCCGAGCCAGCAGTATTTCAGCCCCGCGAGCTTGCCCAGCTTGCGACGCACTGTCTGCAAATCCGCGAGGATTTGCATGGGGTGACCCGCGTCGGTCAGCGCGTTGAGCACCGGCACACCGGCGAAGTCCACCATCTCCATCAGCTCGCCGTGGCTGAAGGTGCGGAAGGTGATGCCGTGCACCATGCGCCCGAGCACCCGCGCGGTGTCTTTGATCGGCTCGCCGCGCCCCAGCTGGGAGCCACTCGAGGTGAGCACCACGGGGTGACCACCGAGCTCACTGACCGCAACTTCCAGCGAAAGGCGCGTGCGCGTGCTGGCCTTCTGGAACACCAAGCCGATGCTCTTGCCAGTCAGCGGACGCGGATGCTCTGAGGTGCCGCGGGTCTCGAGGAAGTGATCGGCGCTGTCCAGCGCGCGAACGATGCCCCCCTCACCCAAATCCGCGAGTTCGATGAAGTGCCGAGTCACGCCACACCTCCGAGAACCTCGTCGACGATCTTCAGCGCCTCGTCGAGCAGGGGCTGCTCGATGTTGAGGGGCGGCGTGAAGCGCAGCGCGACCCCGCCAGCGACGGTGACCAACACGCCCTTGTCGCGCAGCGCTTCCACCACGCCGCGCGCGTCCACGCCTTCTTTCAGCACCAACGCCTGCAAGAGGCCGCGACCGCGAGCGCCGGCGGCGATCTTCGAGTGCTTTTCCGCGAGGTTTGACAGCTGCTGTCCGAGGTAAGCGCCCAGCTTGGACACGTGGTCCATCAGCTGGGTCTCCGCCATCACGTCGAGCACGGCGTTCGCCGCAGCGGACGCCAGCGGGCTACCACCAAAGGTGCTGCCGTGACTTCCGGGAGGCAACGCATCAATCAAGAACGGCTTGCACGCCATGGCGCCAATCGGCACGCCGCCGCCGAGGCCCTTGGCTAGTGCGATCGCATCAGGCTCCACGCCGAAGCTCTGGAAGCCTAGAAAAGTACCGCAGCGCCCGACGCCGGTCTGCACTTCGTCTCCGAGCAAGAGCACACCAGCGTTCGTGCACAGCTCACGCAGCCCCTGCAAGAAGCCTTCAGGAGCCGGCGTCACGCCGCCTTCACCTTGGACGGCCTCCACGATGATGCCGCACACGTCGTCGCCCATCGCTGCCTTCACGGCGTCAAGATCGCCGTAGTTGACGTGCGTGGTGGGTGAGAGCGGACCGAAGCCTTCCTGGTAGCTCGGCTGACCGGTCGCTGCGAGCGCCCCCAGCGTGCGGCCGTGGAACGCCTTGTTGAACGCAATCACGCGCACGCGGTCTTTCTGGTCGTTCGCCCAGAAGTGACGCCGCGCGAGCTTGAGCATCGCCTCGATGGCCTCCGTGCCCGAGCTACAGAAGAACGCGCGTTCCATGTTGGTCAGGCGACACAGGCGCTCTGCCAAGAGCACGTTCTGCTCGTTGTAGTAGTAGTTCGACAGGTGCAAGAGCTTGCCGGCTTGCTCGCTGATCGCCGCGACGAGCTTCGGATGAGCGTGCCCCAGCGTGCTCACGGCAATGCCGGCGAACAGGTCGATGTAGCGCTTGCCGTCGAGATCGAAGAGCTCGGCTCCACGACCGTGACCAAAGACCAGATCGGGCTGGCGGTAGTTCGGATACAGGCTCGCTTTGGCAACCTGCACTAGCTCGGAAGTGTTGCTCATGGCGGCCGAACGCATACCCCAGCCCGCGGGTGGGGGCCACATGGCGCGCGTCTGTCCACGAGGCAATTCAGCCGCTGTCCCTGGAGCCGGCTCGCAGGCTGCCCCAAATCAGCCGCATGCAACACGTCGCTTCACTAACTGGCGAGCCGCGGCGGTGGTCACGCCAAAGCGCTGAAGGTGCTCACGTGATCAGCACCGAGCGCGCGCGGCTCCAGCTCGACTGGCTCACCTGGCAGCTTCAGCACAGCTACTGGGCCCAGGGGATCCCGCCCGAAGTCGTCGAAGGCGCCGTGCGCGGCTCCTGGTGCTTCGGCCTCTACGAGCAGCCGGAACAAACCGGCGCGCCTGAGCGTCAGGTGGGCTTCGCCCGCCTGGTCACCGACGCCGCGACCTTCGCTTACCTGTGCGACGTGATCGTGGGTGAAGAACATCGCGGGCGTGGCCTTGGCAGCTGGCTGGTCGAGACGGTGCTGGCACAACCGGAGCTCCAGCCGCTCAGGCTGTGCTTGCTCGGCACCCACGACGCCCACGAGCTGTACCGTAAGTTCGGCTTTGTGGAGGCGCCGCCGGGGCGCTTCATGGGGCGCCGCAAGAACTACATATAGTTCCGCGCGGATTTATACTAAGGAGAGCGCCAGTGATGCGACGACCAACGCCGCGACCAGTGCAGCGACCCCGAGCCAAGCCCAGTCGCTGCGCTTAGCTGCGGCTACCTGTAGCGGCGACTCCGGCGCGCTCAGGCTGCTCGGCGGTGCACTCTCGACCGTGCCTTCACGGGGCGCAGGTTGCGACATCAGCGTTCGCTCTTGGACCGCCGAACGCAGCATCCACGTGCCTTGAGTGAGCTCGAGGGTTTGGGGGTGAGGGAACTCCAGGTGCCGCTCGCTCTCCCCCCCTTCCCCCCGCAGCAAGACAGTCGAGGCAGTGGGAAGCGTTGACACAGGTTCCACCAAGGTGTCCGCCTCGCTCTGCCGCAGCCACTCGGCGAGCGCCGCAGCAAAGGCCGCGACGCTAGGGTAGCGATCTCGAGGTTCACAAGCCATCCCGCGCTCGACGATGCGCACGAGCTCCGGGTCCAAGCTCGGCGCCCTAGCAGACAGCGGCGTGAAGCCGCTGAGCGCCACCTGACTCACGAGCTGACCCAAGTTCGCAGCGGCTCGGGGAAAGTGGCCACACAGCAAGACATAGAGCGCCACCGCCAACCCGTGCTGATCCGCCTCCGGTCCGATTTCAGCTTCGCCGCGAGCTTGCTCGGGCGCCATGTACTGGGGCGTGCCAAGCAAGCTCGCGCGGGAGTCCAGGGTGAGCGCCGTGGCGCCGATCAGCCGCGACACCCCAAAGTCAACCAGTTTTGGTACCACACGGATATGACCATCGGGCAAGTACTCACGATGCAGCACGATGTTGTCCAGCTTGATGTCGCGATGGATGACCCCCATCCCGTGCCCGTGGGCGACCGCCGAGAAGATCGGTTGCATCAAGCGCACCGCCTCCTTCGCCTCGAGGAATCCACGCTGGGTCAGGTGAGCCCGCAAGTTTTCACCCGAGAGCCACTCCATCACCAGGAAGGGCACGCCAGCGTGTTCGCCCGCGTCGTAGACGCTCACGATGTTCTCGTGCGCGAGCCGTGAGGCGATCCGCATTTCTCTGCGGCAACGTTGCGCGAGGTGTCCGTTCTGGCGCAGGCGCGGCAACGCCGTCTTGAACGCAACCATGCGGCCAGTCGCTAGCTCCACCGCCTGAAACACTTGTGCCGTTCCGCCGGCGCCGACGGAGTGCAGCAGCTGGTAGCCTTGGACCACGCTGCCCGGTTCGAGCGCTGCGTGAGGCTCCCCCTGGAAAGACAGGTCGACCGACCGTGGGTGAGGCGTCTGAAGATTCGGGACCGGCGAGTTCACACGCCGCACAGTGCAACCGGTGTGCCGTGGCGACTCCGGCACTGCCGCCCCTGCGCGCTGGCATGCCACGCCAACGAAGCCCGCTAAATCCCTCGGTTTTCCTAGTGGCGAAGCCTCATGCCCGGCTGGAAAGCGCAGCAACGAGGCAGAACCCACTTCGCTGTCGTCTGGAACCCACAACCCGTCGCCCGCTCCCTACAGCGAGTCGGAGCCCCACGACGCGAACGACAAACTGCTCACACCAGAGACGCCTACGATCGCGATATCGATATGGGCTACCGCTGCTGCTCTGACCCGCTATGACGCGATCTGGTTGAGCCAGAGCAGCACTCGAGTGCTGCCTTCAGCCGACCAGCTTCGCGGTGACTTCGCCGCCCATCTTGTAGGCCTTGGCGCCGCTCATGTCGCTGATCTTGTCCCACGCGCCAGCGACGTCATCCACGCTCACGGAGTCACCCAGGTTGACCCCGGCGCTCTCGATGACTTCGACCTTTGCGTAGTGTCCGGCGCCCGCCTCGATGGTCACGCCGTTGGGCGCGCCCTCGCTACACAAGAAGAGCACCGCAGGCGTGACGAGTTCTGGCTTCAAGCGATTGAAGATTTCCTCAGGGATCCCAAGGTTCTCTGTCATACGCGTCGCGGCGATGGGCGCGATGCAGTTGACCTTCACGTTCTTGCGCTCGCCCTCGAGCTTCAACGTGTTCATCAAGCCGACGAGCCCGAGCTTTGCGGCGCCGTAGTTCGACTGGCCAAAGTTCCCGTACAAGCCGCTCGACGAAGTGGTGAGCACGACGCGCCCGTACTGCTTCTCCAGCAGGATTGGCCAGGCTGCTTTCGTCACGTACATCCCACCCAACAGGTGCACGTTCACGACCAACTCGAAGTCGTCCAGCGTCACCTTCGCGAAGGTGCGATCGCGCAGAATACCCGCATTGTTGATCACGATGTCGACGGTGCCGTAGGCGTCGACAGCGGTCTTCACGATACTCTCGGCGCCGACCCGGTCGGAGACGGAAGCACCGTTGGCGACCGCCTCGCCGCCTTCCGCACGGATCTGCTCGACGACGGCATTCGCAGCGTCGCTCGACCCGCCAGAGCCATCCACGCTACCTCCGAGGTCGTTCACCACGACCTTGGCGCCTAGCTTGGCCAGAGACAACGCGTGGCTCTTGCCCAAGCCGTTGCCTGCACCCGTTACGATCGCGACCTTGCCCTTGAAATCAATTGCCATACGAGCCTCCAAACTTGGATGAAGCGGGGCGCTACCGTACAGGAGGACAGGCTCGGGGCAAGCCCCATGGCGCCTTCCAGTCTCGCGGATTCATGGAGCTTTGGCGCGGCCTGCAATGCGCTCGCGGGCGGTCTCACTCGCAGCGGGGATGTAGTCTTCGGCGAGCAACTGGTCGAGATCGAAGGCAACGAAGTCGCCGTCGAGGTTCGGGCCTTCACTAACCCACAGCCGATGAGCACCCGAGTCGGCGATGATCGCGTGCGTCGCGATGCCAGCGTCGATCGCCCGTCGGTCACCGCGGTCCAGGCTCTTCCCACCTGCTAGCTTGCGATCTCTGAGCCAGTCCGCTGCAACTTGCGCGGTCAGTGGCGTTGGTCCTTGGTCGGTGGTCAGTTCATCTCCACGCTTGCGTCGCGGCAACGTGGAGGTGAGCTCGCGCACGCGGCGATTCTTGCGGTCCTTGGAGCTGGGACCTTCCAGGTGATTCGTCACACACGCTGCGCCCTCCAGTGCACGCACGACATTCGCTTGCCCCGGCACCCGCTCCACGACCCTCGCGTGCCCCTGCGCGTCGTTCAAGATCACCAGATGGCTAACCAACGGTTCACGCTCGGCTAGCAGCTTGGCCGCCTCGGTCGTGGTGTGCGCCTCGGAGAGCACTCGACGCAGGGCGTGAACGACGGGCTCTCCAACGACGCCGGGCTCTCCAGCGCGCGCCCCGTGCACCACCACGGAAACGCCCTCCGAGTTCATGCCGCTCACGACGCCCACGAGGCCCGCCCAGGCAACCGATGCGAACGGCAACTTGCCGTCCTCCCGCACCAGGAAAACGATCTTCTCCTTGTCGAAGATCGGGTGCACCTCGAAATCGAAGGCGCGGGCCAGCATGCCGCCGCCGCTCGCTGTTTTGCCAGTGAATGTCGTGCAGCCGATCAGTGGGGACTGCTCGAAGCTCAGGCTGATGTCGTAGAGCGCGTTCAAGAACACGAAGCGCTGGTAGGTCGGTAGTTCGGAGTCGAAAGGGTCCGGCTGATACGCTAAGGCCTGGGTCGCGATCTCGTGTCGACGATCAGCGCTCAGCTCGCTGTCTAGATCGGCGTAGCGGAGCCGCGCCAAGTCGAGCAGCAACGCGCGCGCCAGGCGGCTGGAGACGTGCTGACGAAACAGGCCCCAAACGACTTCCTCGGTGCGATCCATCTCCGCCTTGAGCAATACGGCGTGGACTTGTCCGATTTGGCTCGGAGTCCCGATCAATCGCACCTCTTCGAGCTTCCCGACGGAGCGAGCATAGTCGCTCGACGGGTCGAGCTTGGCTTGTGCTCCCCAGGTCGCGTATCGAATCCCCGAGGATTCACCAAGAGTCAGCTGCTGCAGCGCGATGGGGGGCGGCCGCATGCGGCTCCTCATGAGCACGTAGCCATGAAACGCCAGCGGAATGGCCAGCAACACCAGGAGCGCCCCGAGCTTCCTAGGGTGTCTCCGCACCCAGCCACCGACTCTAGCAAGCACGGAATGCGGCGCAGCGCTCGGATTTGGGGGGGAGGAGCTCATGGCCTACCCCTACTTGGTACCATCACGCAGCCTGGGGGGGCTGAGCCGGGTGTAGACCAGCGTCTTCAGCACGCGGCGCACGATCCTCGAGGGATCTTTTACCACATGAAAATGTGTCTGTCTGAGATCAGGCGGCGGATAGTACACTTCGACCGGCACCTGGATGATCGGGATCGCAGCGCGCGATGCCCGGAGCAACACCTCCGCTTCGAACGCGTAGCCGCGATCGCGCGTACCGAGATCTAGAGTGCGAGGGAGTGGGTAGCGACGGAGCCCACACTGTGTATCCGCGAGGCGATGTCCGGTGAACGCGGAGAGAAACAGATTCGAGATGGCGTTCGAGACCTGAGAGTTGCCAGGCGCCTGATCCCGCGCAAGGTCACGAATGCCCAGCACCAGGCTCTCCGAGGGCGCCGGATTCTCCGCCAGTCTCAACGCCTCATGAGCCAGGTGCTGCCCATCGGCGTCCACCGTGACCGCCATGTTGGCTCCTAGCCTGTGGGCGACCTCGAAGCCGGTCATCAGCGCCGCACCCTTTCCACGATTCACAGGGTGGCGCACGACGCGTGCGCCCGCGGCGCGAGCTCTGGCGGCAGTGGCGTCCCCTGAGCCGTCGTCCACGACGATGATCGGGGCTCCGCTCTCCAACAAGAAGAGCTCTCGCACGACCTCGGCGACACGATCTTCCGCGTCGAATGCGGGGACCACGAAGGCGTACTTCGCTCGGGACATCGCTGGTTTGTATACGCCAAACGTGGGCGCCAGCGCGCGAACAAACAACCGAATGCTGCCGCCTAGCGCGCAGCTATGTCACGCGGCGAGAGAGCTGGGCGGTGTCAGGCATTGGGATCTCCCAGCGGACCAAGCCTGGGTGGCGACGTGCCACGCCACAGACTATAGCTGGGGCGTGAGCCGCCCAGAGTTGCCGGAGGAGCAGGAACGCCTGCTTGCGACGCGTATCCGCAAGCACTTGCGAGACAGAATTCGCAAGAACCGGGCCGCGTTGCCCGAGGCAGCGGCTCAAGCCAGATCCGCACGGATCATTGAGCGACTGGTGGCGCTCCCAAGCTACGTCGCGGCCACAGGTGTCGGGCTCTTCTGGCCGCTGGCTGGCAAGCGAGAGGTGGACTTGCGCGAGTTGGACCGCATGGCGCGTGAAGCGGGCAAGCGGGTGTACTACCCCTTCCTCCGCGGCCAGACCACCGGGTTTGGCTTGGTCGACGACCCATCACAACTGGTCGAATCGGACTGGGGCTTTCGTCAACCCGCAGATGCGGTGCCCGCCGCTGCCAACGGCGAAATTGAATGGATCGCCGTGCCCGCGCTGCTCCTCGCAAGCGACGGCCATCGCCTCGGCTACGGGCGAGGCTTCTACGACGCCACGCTACCGGACTATTGTCCACCAGGTGTCGCTGTCGGTGTCGGCTTCGAGTTTCAGCTCGTGCCTGAGGTTCCGAGTCAGCCCCACGATGTGCGAGTAGACTGGATCGTCAGCGACGAGCGAGCTTTCCACACAGAATCAAAGGACGCGCAAGTCGAGACCTCAGCAGCTGCGGCGCGCTGGCGGCGCTTGGATGGCAACGAATAGCCTAACCGGTGGTGCCAAACCAGGCTCCCACACACGCCAGCAAGAACGCGACCGGAGCCAAGCCGAGCGACATCAAGACGCCGGAAGAGGTGCTGACGGCCAGCGTGAGCGCCAAGAGCACGATCGCGATGCAAGCGCCGAGGGCAGGCTCGAGCACACTGCTCGCGTCGCTGGCGCGAGCCACCAGAAAGCCAGCCACCGGGAACGAGAGCAACACCGCACTGCCCAACAGAAGCAGCGGCGCGCCGGCCTCGGGTCCGCTGCTCTCTGCGTGACTGAAGTCAATCGCGAGCTCATGGCCTAACCACACGGCAACCCCCACACTGACCAACATCACGCCGAGGGTCACGAGCCCACCGATCAGGATCCAGTGCAACATGATCGGTCGATCGGAACGCCGCAAAGCACGACGCATCGCCCTGAGGGACGGCGGCTCGGGCAGCGACCTCAAGATGCCGCGGCGCTCGTGACCGACGCTGCCCTCAATTGGAGTCATGTCCCGCAAGGCCAACCAACCAGTGGCCCCCATGCTGAGCGCCAGCGGCAGCGCAGACGCGACCAGCTTGGGTGAGCCGGAGCTGATCAGCAGCGCGTAGAGTCCATGAATGGCCACCGCGACCAGCCAAGCCACGCGGAACCACTTTCCGCGCGGTCTATCGCCTCTGCCGAGCCAGTATCCCCACAACCCCGACGCGAACAACTGAAGCGGGATCCCGAGCAGTAGCTGGGCTCCCGTCAAGCCGCTCAGCTCCACCGCACGGCTCGCCGTGATGAGTTCAACGACAGCCAGGCCAACGCCCGCCGCTACGCCGTAGAGCAAACCCACGCGAGGGCTGAGCAAGCGTCCGGTAGCATAGAGCGGCCAGACGCAGCCAACCTTGGCTGCCTCCTCCAGTGGCGCAGCCAAGAGGAACATCGCGAGCGCGGCGGTGCCGGCGTTTCCCCCTTCCACTCGCAGGCTGAGGTCGGTGAACTTCAGCAGCAGGTGTTCGACATAGAGCGCCCCCGCCCCGAACACCAAGCTCGCCCCCGCTACCGCCAAGACCACACGCGGCGGTACCGGCCTGAGCCGGCCAACCCGAAGCCAGACCAGACCACCGATCAGCGGCGCTGGGAGCGCTAGCAGGAGGGCGACGCCGATGTTCACGCAGTCGGCTCTGCCTGGGGTTGACTAAAAGTGCAAGCCAAGCACACCAGTCAGGGCCACGGAGGTGCCCACGCTGGAGCCGTCGGCCTCCAGAACCTTCGCCTGAGCCTCCTGCGAACTCCCTGCGGAGGCCGACGTGTTGAGTGTGGCACCCGGGCGCGTTAGCCCGAGCAGTTCCCCCGTGAGGTTCGCCCCGATCGAAAACGATGGGCTCAGGTACAGGTCGAAGCCAGCGCCGGCGCGCACGTCGTAGCCGGTGATCTGAACGTCGCTCGAGTTGATTTGCGAACCGATGTTGTCGGAACTGAAACCACCGATACTGGCGTAGCCCCCGCCGAAGGTGAAGTAGGGCTCAAAATTTCCGAGCGGAATATGGATGCCCAGCTCGGCGTTTAGCGTCCACATGTCGTACTCGCTGAACTTGTTCAGACGAAAGCGCGGCCCGATGGTGATGAACACCAGGCGCAGCCCGAGTCCGGCTCCCAACACATAGCCACTATCCGTGGTCTTCTGGGTGCCAGCGTCGACGATGTCGTTGGCCTTGAACGTCTGCAGACCGATATGGGCATAGCCTGCTTCGACGTTGAGGTAGATGAACTCCAAGCCGCGCCCGGAGTCTTCCTTCTCCGACTTCTCGAGATCCGCCTCAGTGGCCTGGGCCGCACTGTCCGATTGGCCGCTGGGCGGTTGCAACCCACCAGAGCTGAGCCCCGGTTGCCCAGGCTGACCATTCGCGGGCTGGCCGTATCCAGGTTGCCCATAGCCGGGCTGTCCATAGCCCGGTTGGGCCGGCTGCCCGTTGCTCGGCTGTTGCCACTGGGCGAGCGCCGGCGCACTCAAGGTCAGCACACTACCTGCGACTACGAACCTCAAGAAAGACTGCATGAGGACAAAGCGTATGGGCCCGGGTCACGAACCGCCAGCCAAAAACCGTGGAGCATTCCGCCCGCCCACTGGAAAGCAGCTTCGCGAGACAGCTCAAAGATGCCCGCGCAGCGGCCCTGCCGCTTTCTTCCTGGCGCTTCATTCCAGGCGCTTCATTGGCGCTTCATTCCTGGCGACGCGGGCGAGCTCCTCCCCACGCGCCGGACCTCCATGCGTGCGTCAACGACGGTGTGCGTCGTAAACGCGGTCCCGCCAGGCCAGCAGATCCGCGTAGTCCCCAAGCGCTGGATCCGTCCACGCGTCTCGGCTTGCGGGACCGAGCCGGATGTAGCTATCCGCCACGGGCCGCACGAACTGCAATGCCGCGCAAAATGCGATGTCCACGTAGGAAAACTTCCCCAGCACATAGGCATCCGGGGAAGCCAGCGCGGCGCCCTCTTGCTCCGAATCTGGGGCGAGCGCCGCTCGCAAGCCATCCAGAGCACGTCGCATGCGTTGCAGGTGCTGCTCACTGCTCAGGTCTCGCGTGAGATATTTTCTACGCAGAAACTCAACTCCCAGCCTACCCACATGGGGGGCGACAGGGCCGCTGATGCGGAACGCGGGGGGGAGGCTTTCAACCAACACATCCTCGCGAGGCGCTGCGCGCTCCGCGGCACGCGCGCGTCCAGAGTTCATTAGCTCATCCGCCACGCGGTCGTACTCGAGCAGTCGGCCATCCAGCGATACGGTTCCTCCCGGAAACAGACTGGTCCCGCTGCCAACCGACTCGGCGTAGCGAGCGATGGAGAGGGAATCCTCCCACACATCATGTCCCCCGAACAACACGGGCACAGTCACTGGTCCGCGCCACTTCTTGACACGTAACCTGAGGAGGGGCTCTCCAAGCAAGGGCAGATAGTCCTTACGTGCGTGCAGGACGCGATGATGGTCCAGCGCCCACGCGGCTTTTTCGGACCACGGAGAATAGTGAAGGTAGAGCAGCGTCAGCACGCAACGCCCATACCACACGGGCAAGCAGCGGGGCGGGGTAGCTCAGCCAGCGGAGACGATCGCGCTCATTTTGCGGAGCACCGTGTCCGAGCCAATCAGTTCGCTCAGCGCCCCAAGGCGCTTCAGATCCGGGCCCTTCCAACGCAGGTCATCCAGCGTCTCCTCTAGGGGCACGTCTCGGCGCAACGTCGCGAGGCGGCGATACAAGAGCGCCGCCTCGCGCGCGGCTTCCAACTCGGAACTGAGCCGCGCCGCGCCTCGGGGCTTCGCGCTCCAGTCCTCGAAGCGCGCCGGGATGTGCTCCAGATGCAGGTACTCGGAGAGCACGACGCCGGCCGATTTTGCACCCCACTTCGGTATGCCGGGGATCCCGTCCGCGGCGTCACCGACTAGCGCGAGGTAGTCAGGGATGGACTCTGGAGCGACGCCGAACTTTTCCCTCACCCCATCCACGTCCAACCATTTGTCTCGGAGTCGATCCCAACACACGACTCGATCGCAGACACACTGCGCGAGGTCCTTGTCGGGAGAACAGAGCACGACCCGGTCGACCTCGGGCGACTCGGAGTAGCGAGCCGCCCCAGCCGCGAGCGCGTCGTCAGCCTCGAACTCCACCATTGGCCAAACGACGACCCCGAGGGCACGCGTGGCTTCTTCCGCGAGTGGGAACTGCGCGAACAGATCCGGATCGATGCCGTCGCCCGTCTTGTAGCCATCAAACAACGCGTTACGGAAGCTCTCGATCTCGTGATCGAAGGCGACGGCTACGTGGGTTACGTCAGGGCTACTGACGAAGTTCGCGAAGTTGCTCAACAGCGCCCGTGTCGCTCCAACCTCTCGCCCGCCAGCGGTCGACGAGGGCGCCCCATAGAACGCGCGAAACAGCTCATAGGTGCCATCAATCAGATGGATTTGCATCGATCCTCAGTGCTCGTGGATGGGGTGAGCGCGAGCCTCAGAGACCTCGAGAAGCACCATGCATCAGACGCCTCGTGGCCATCGTCAATCCTCGCTACGAATTCGTACACCACAACGCAGGCGTTAGCAGGACTCGAAAACATCCTGGCAGCGCCGCTCTTCGAAGCTTCTCTGGACTCCTGACAAAGCGTTGGCAACAGCTGTGTGAGAAACCACTGCCGGTGGTGGACGTATGCCCCTATCCCGTGCAGGATGCTCGCCGGAAGAGGGGTCTCCGCGTCGTGAGCCACCGGTTGAGGTGCTCTGGCGAGCACTCGCTTTCAGCGGCGCGACGCTTCGCCCCAGAACCCATGCCGTGTCCTCGCGGCGTGAGCTTTCCAACGGCCAACGAACTCTGACACTGCTCACCGCTCCGACGCACACGAGGTACCATGCTCACCACCGAAACCCGTGGCTCACGCCTCTTGGTCGACGTCCATGTCCGCCCTGGCCAGTCCAACACACTACGCGAGGACGCTCTCGCAGGTCTGACGCGCACGCCAAAGCAGCTTCCCCCGAAGCACTTCTACGACACTCGGGGCTCGGAGCTGTTTGATGCGATCTGCCGCACACCGGAGTACTACCCGACGCGGACGGAGCAACGGCTGCTGGAGCAAGTCGCCGAGCGCGTGATGCGCAGCGTGCGACCGACCCACCTGGTGGAGCTAGGTAGCGGCATGGCGCGAAAGACCCACGTCTTGCTTACCTCGGCCGCCGGCCAAGGTCTGCAGCCTCGCTACGTTCCATTCGACGTCAGCGAGAGCGCGCTCCGACACAGCGCGGAGACACTGCTGTCCAGCTACGGGTGGCTCTCGGTCCACGGGGTGGTCGGCGATTACGACCACCACCTCCACTTAATTCCACGCGGAGACCGAAGACTGATCGCCTTCCTGGGTGGGACCATCGGCAACTTCGAACAGCAAGACGCGATTCGTTTTCTTCAGCGTGTCGCCAAGACAATGGGGCCCGGTGACGCATTGCTGCTGGGGACGGATTTGGTGAAAGCCAAGGCCACTCTCGACCGAGCCTACAACGACGCAGAGGGGGTCACCGCGGCGTTCAATCTCAACGTGCTCCGCGTGATGAACCGTGAGCTGGGGGCGAACTTCGACGAGGCGCGGTTCAAGCACATTGCGTTCTACGACGAGGACACGCGGAGAATCGAGATGCACCTCGAGAGCCTCGCGGAGCAGCGGGTACGGCTTGGGGGTTTGGATCTCGAGGTGGAGTTCAAGCTCGGCGAGCGCATGCGCACGGAGATCAGCCGCAAGTTCTCCGAAGCGGCCGTTGCGGAGCTGCTTGGCGCAGCTGGGCTGGAACTCGCCAACTGGTTCACCCCCAGCGATCAGGCGTTCGCTCTGAGCCTCGCAAGACTCCCGAGCCGCAACTGACGTCGGACGACGGGGACTTTAGCGTTCGGCACACCGAGGTGGCCAGAGTCCCGTCGGACGTTGCATACTCGATGCGTGCTGGAGCGCGCGTTGATCCGTACCTGGGACCGCGCCGTACACACGGCCGCGGCCATTGGCTACCGGCTCCCGCTTGCCAGCCCGGCCCGCTACGGAGTCGAAGTGACCCGAGACGTTCGCTACGCGCCTTCGACGAGGCGCGCTCATCTGCTCGACGTCTATCGTCCAATCGGGAGGCCTAGCCCACCGGCGCTGCTGTACGTGCACGGGGGAGGCTTCGCCGTGCTGAGCAAGGACACCCATCGCATCATGGCGCTGGCGTTTGCGTCGGCTGGCTTTGCGGTCTTCAACATCAACTATCGGCTGGGCCCCACCCACCGGTTTCCAGCTCCACTACAGGACGCGTCTGCTGCCCTCGACTGGGTGGCGAGTCACGCATCGGAGTTCGGGGCGGACCCGACGCGGCTATGCTTGGCTGGCGAGAGCGCGGGGGCAAACCTGGTGGCGGCGTTGGCGTATTGCGCAACTCACCCCCGTCCGGAGAGCTACGCCCGTAGGTTATTCGACCACGACCTACGCATCCGCGCGGTACTACCGATCTACGGCCTGTTCGATATGCAGGACATGGACCGCTTCGACCGAGCCGGTATGCCTTGGTGGCTACGTGTCGCACTCCGCCAAGCGGGAACGTCGTATGTGGGCCGCCCTCTGGAGGAGCGCGCTGCGGCGGCGCCTCTTGCCTCACCCCTGCGCTGCTTCCAGGCGAAGCCAGGACCTGGCACCCGGCCCTTGCCGCCCTTCTTTCTGGCTTGCGGCACCCGAGATCCACTCCTCGGGGACAGCAAGGCGCTGTGTTACGCACTGAGAGCGCGAGGAGGACGCTGCGAGCTGTCAATTCATCCAGGCGAAATTCACGGCTTCAACGCCATGCTTTGGCGCCCGGAGGCGAGGGCCAAGTGGCGAGCGGCTTTCAGCTTTCTGGAGCGTCACACAGCGGTCGCTGGGCCGTGACGACCACCTACCGCGGGCCGCACTTTGACTGGGTCGAAAGCTGGCGCGCGCTCAGATGAGGCACAAACCCTTGCGATCTCCGAGTGGGCTGGGGATGATGCCGCAGCCCTGCGAGGTTCATCTATGTCCAAGCACTCCTTAAACAATTCCGTTCGACGTGGTGGCAGCTTCTCACGCGCCCCGAGCTTCCTGGCCCTGCTCGCGGCAGGCCTCTTCGTGACCAACTGTACGTTGCTCACCGATGTGGATCGCAGCGAGATCCCGGAAGGCGCTGGCGGGTCATCAGCAGGCAGTGGCGGAACCGCGGGCTCCGGCGCAAGCGGCGGCACGGGTGCAACCGGCGGCACGGGCGCAACCGGCGGCACGGGCGGCACCGCGGGCACTGCAGGTACAGCGGGCACCGCAGGTACAGCGGGCACCGCAGGTACGGCTGGCACCGCAGGTACGGCTGGCACCGCAGGCACGGCTGGCACCGCAGGCACGGGCGGAACCGCAGGCACGGGCGGAACCGCAGGCACGGGCGGAACCGCAGGCACGGGTGGAACCGCAGGCACGGGTGGAACCGCAGGCACGGGTGGAATGGCGGGCACG